>CANFIH010000115.1 GCA_947446855.1 Burkholderiales bacterium | reverse complement strand
TACATCCAGCGACAGATGGCGCAGTACACGGGTGGGCGCTTCATCTTTCTGACCTATGCCGATGCCAGCAACCCAGGCAGCGGACCCGGGCGCGAGACCCTGCACGATGTGCGCAATTACTCGGTGCAGACGCTGGACAAGCTCGTTGTGCGGCTGGTGCGCGAAGAACTGGAGAAGCTGCCGAAAGTCTGAGCCAAAGTCTTGGCCTAAGGCTTCAGCGCAGTGACCTCGATCTCGATTTGCATGCGCGGGTCTGCCAGGCCCGCCGAGATCATCATGGCCGCTGGCCGGACTTCGCCAAAGTAACGGCGCAGCACGGGCCAGCATTGTTCAAAGTCCTCGCCTTTGGGCAATACATAGGTCACACGCACGACGTCGGCCAGGCTGGAGCCGGCCTGTTGCAGCGCCGCCTGGATGTTCTTCAGGCATTGCTCGGTCTGCTCGAGCAGGCTGTCGGAAATGGTCATTGCGGCGTAGTCAAAGCCGGTGGTGCCGGAGACGAAGACCCAGTTGCCCGCAACCACCGCGCGGGAGTAGCCAATCTGGGCTTCAAAGGAGGAGCCGGAGCTGATCAGTTGTCGATTCATAGGGACTCTTGCAAAAGTTCTGGATTAGCTGCGTCCTAGCGCAGACCTCCATCATTGCATGGGCTGGCGGATGATGGTCTTCCACTTTTCAGGCACGGTCTTGCGGGTATCGCTCAAATAGATTTCGTGGCGCTTTCCACGCTGCCCGCTGCGGGTCTGAATGAACTGCTGCACTTTTTCAATCGTCGGCCCCTCTTGCGAGGTTGGGCCGGTGTGCAAAATCTGAGCAGCCTTGCCTTCGGCAAATTTATTCAGGTGCACTCTGCTTACCGCAAGAAGCGTTTTCTTTTTTTGCAACTCGGCAATGGCACCGTACACCCTGGCCGATGTGATGAAGGGCGGTTGCATGATCATCGCGGTCCACTTCCAGAGAGACTTTTCACCCGTCGTGAAGTTTTCCATTGCATCAGCCCACCACATGCATTCGAGTGGCATGACTACGTAGTCCAATCCCAGGGCACCCTTCTTGATCATGACTTTCAGCATGTTGGCCACCAAAAAAAGCGCCTCGACGGCCTCGGCATAGTCCTGTGAGGTGTTGGGGTCACCCTGCCCTTCGACCATCAGAAAATTCATCTCAGGCACATCTACCTGCACAACTACGTTGGATGGAGCCTGATACAGCTTTTTCAATTCTTGTTTGAAGTCTATTTTTGTCATTGTTTTCCTTCAATTCATGCAAACTTGCACTCATTCAGACAACTATAGTGACGACTGGGCCTCTAGACAAGCTTCGTGCATCCATATACTGCGAATGGAACCTCAAAAAGTCATGTCGCAGCAGCCCACCGCACCCGCCCCTTCCAGTCAAAAAACCCCCCGATTGCGCCGTATTGCGCACCTCGACATGGACGCGTTTTATGCCTCGGTGGAATTGCTTCGCTACCCGCAACTCAAAGGACTGCCGGTGGTTATTGGCGGCGGGCGCAGGCGCGAGGACGATTTGCTGGGCCGCTTGCGCGCCGCGCACCCGGAGCAGGAATGGACGCCTGAGCATTTGCACCAGATCCCACTGGATTTTTTTCCACGTCTTTCGGGCTATACCGGTCGCGGTGTCATCACCACCGCCACCTACGCGGCGCGCCAATTTGGCATCGGCTCGGCGGTCGGGCTGATGAAGGCCGCCAAACTGTGTCCGCAGGCAATCTTGCTACCGGTGGACTTTGACCAATACCGCCATTACTCGCGACGCTTCAAGGCCATCGTCACCGACATCGCGCCGCTGATGGAAGACCGCGGCGTAGACGAGGTGTATATCGACTTCACCGACGTGCCCGGTGGCCAGCGTGAGGGCGGACGCGTGCTGGCCAGGTTGATGCAAAAGGCAATTTTTGACGACACCGGCCTGACCTGCTCGGTGGGCGTGGCGCCCAACAAACTGCTGGCAAAAATGGCCAGCGAGTTCAACAAGCCCAACGGCATTTCCATCGTGCTGGAAGATGATCTGGAGGAAAAGATCTGGCCCCTGGCCTGCCGCAAGATCAACGGCATAGGCCCCAAGGCCGATGCAAAACTAAAAAGCCATGGCATTGAAACCATTGGCCAACTGGCGGCGCGCGAGCAGCAATGGCTGATGGACACCTTTGGCGAGCGCACCGGTGCATGGTTGCACGCTGCTTCCCACGGCCAGGACGACAGACCCGTGGTGACCGAGAGCGAGCCGGTCAGCATGAGCCGCGAAACCACCTTTGATACCGACCTGCACGCCGTGCGCGACCGTGCCGAGCTGGGCGCCATCTTCACCAAGTTGTGTGAGCAGGTGGCCGGTGATTTGCAGCGCAAGGGTTATGTGGGCAAGACGATAGGCATCAAGCTGCGCTTTGACGACTTCCAGATCGTCACACGCGACCAGACCATTGACCACTTCACCGCAGACGCCAAAGTGATTCGCCAGTTTGCCGGGCAGTGCCTGAAGCGGGCACCGCTGCAAAAGCGGTTGCGATTGCTGGGGGTGCGAGTGGGGGCGCTGCTAAAGGCGGAGGATGCGAAAGCGGGAGCGATGAGTGCTGCTCAGGCTTATGGCAACCATGGCTCTGTAGAGGGTGACCTAACGGGGCAGCTGTTTTAGCGCTCACCCCCGCAATCCTATAATTCACAATCAATACCACCGCGCTATTTGAAGTGCCGGTATCGGGCGACACAGGACAACTGCAAGACCAATGCAGCGGCACCAGTCCGTTCAAGCCTGCATATAAATCACCGAAGGCTGTTCTGGCCTTCCAATCCCACCTGCCAGTTCGCTGACTTGCCAAACCCATGGCCTGTCGTTGAAGCCTTTGGAATGTTTATATGTTTGACCTCATCAAAGCAAAGCGCGCAAGTCACTTCTGGGTCATCGCATTAGTTCTTTCTGGTTGTGCCGCTGCACAACCAACTTGGCCCACCCCCCCCAACCAACAAGACTCAGGAGCAAATATGAGCTGGAAAAACTACTGTGTCGGTCGCGTCATGATGAGCATGCCGGAAGACCGCAAATTTACTTGGACCAATGCGTTTGACACTGCCGAGGTTAAGCGCCTCCCACCGATGTCCGAGCAGAAATTCTGGGATGGCGTTGAGACCGTGCGCAAGCGCTATCTGGCGCAAACCCACTACGATGTACCTACTCGGCTTGCGCACTTCGATAAGGTCGGAAAGAATGCAGCCTTTGTTTTCTACTATGACAACGAAGCAACCCTTTGGGGTCCGGTATTGGAGCGCTACGCGTATCTGGACAGCGACCATGCCTATGAAATGAGCACAGGGTCTCTGGGCACAAAAGGACAGGTGCCAACACCTGCGCTATTTCAACCCTACGTACAACTCTACACACCCATTCTCGAAAGCATTCACCCCCTAAAGGCTGGACAGTTCCCAAATCGCGATGGCTTTTGTGTGGATGGTGCAGTTGTCAGTGGAGATACCGGCAGGAATGCCAGTGCCGGACTGATCTCAGAGATTGCGTTTGGAACAGAATTGGTGGTGACGTACCGGGAGAACCTCTACAAAGTCGTTATATACAACGGCATGGAAGACCTTAAGTACGACGAAGACCGGGCCAAGATCATGCTGGTTGATGGTGGACCCGAGGACTTCAAAGACTTCAAGGTGCTGCGCAAACGCGACCGCACGTTGGCTGGATTGGCCGGTCAGGAGTTTGTAACGCACACCACTCTCAACAACGGCCATACCTACTATCGCATGCAATGGACGATCAAGGGAGCACTCAATGGTGGAGTACTGAAGCCCAGCATTGTGGTGCACCTCAACACCCCAGCTACGGCCATTGAAGCTGCCACTGGCAAGCCCTACGACAAGCTGCCCCCCGAGCCCGAACTGCTCAAGCTGTGGGACTACGCGCTCTCCACTTTCAAATGGCGAGTCGGCGCCCTACCCGATGGTCAACAAATTCAAGTGGTGAACTAGCATGGCAAACCAGATAGCCCCCAACGACAACAACGTACACGTGCGTGAAGCTTTTGCAGAGGGCTGGCAGGCTGACGAGAAGTGCTTTCGCTTTCAAAGCTGCGCCACGCCAGAGGGGCGAACCAGCATTAGCGATGGACTCTTTCCCGCGCAACTGGTCGTGCCCATTATCTTTGTGCCCGGCATTATGGGCAGCAACCTCAAGGCAAAGGTGGACATTAGGGACGGCTACAACAATGTGGCGATTAAGTCTCAAACCCCAATCTGGCGAGTCGATGGCACCGTGTCTTTAGCCAAGGAGTGGATCAACCGCAAACAGGACCAATACCAGCTGCGCTTCCAGCATGACAAGGTAACGGTGGACGACGGGGGTGAAATCGAAGTCGGTGACAAAACCAAGAGGACCCCGTTCGCAGGTCTGACCGAAACCCAGGCCCGTGATCTTGGATGGGGTACTGTATCGGCTGCGTTTTACGGTGGCTTTCTGGACTGGTTGGATGGCCAACTGAATAGCCACAAGCGCGAGCTGAAGGGCGGCACTTGGCAAGACAATTCCACGCTAACGTCCTTCAAGCAAACAGCCACCCACAACCCCATGGGTGTGGTGGAGGGAAAGCCCGGCAAGCCACTGAGCCCCGACGATTTGGACATCCTTCTCAAGACAGACAACCCGGTGCATGCCTTTGGCTACAACTGGCTGCAGAGCAATCTGGAGTCCGGCAAAGCGCTTGCTAAGTTCATTGACAAGACCATCCACTTCTACGCCGACACGGGGCGCACTTGCGACAAGGTCATTCTGGTGACGCATAGCATGGGCGGACTGGTAGCCCGTGCTGCCTGCACCGTGGGGGGTGCTGGCGACAAAGTGGCTGGCGTGTTCCACGGCGTGATGCCCACAGACGGCGCGGCGGCAACTTATAAGCGCATGGTCAGTGGTTTTGGTGGCGAACCCACCCATGGCCTGGATGGTTGGATCAAGGACTGGATCGGATCCAAAGCGCTAGGCCCAACGGGTGATTACGTCACGCCTGCTCTGGCGCTGAACGCCGGGCCGCTGGAACTGTTACCCAACGCTCGCTATAACGCTGGCAAGCCATGGTTGCGGGTGGTGGACGATGGTGGCAAGGTTCTAACGGAACTGCCCAAAGCGGGCGGCGATCCGTATGCGGAAATCTACCTGGAGCAGGATGCCTGGTGGCGCATGCTCAATGAGGAATGGCTGAATCCGGCAAAGTTGCAAGCAGGCAATTCATTTGATGACTATGGAAAAGCAGTAGGACGTGCGAAGCGCTTTCACAGCACAGTCCAAACCGCCGGTGACTTCCACCCCGTCACCCACGCCCATTACGGAATGGACAACGGTCACCGGGCCTACGAAACAATCACCTGGTATCTGAGCAAGGAAGTCGATGCCGAGCGCAATACGCGGTTGCAACGCGAGCACCTGCCCAATGTAGAGCCCCTGACCGGCATGGACATCTACTTGCGCGAGGGCGATTGGGGCGTGCATGCAAAACTGTCGGAACCTGATGCAGCGGGAGATGGCACGGTGCCTGCCAAGGCATCAGCCATGACGGTGGACACCGCTGTGAAGGACGGCCAGGTGCTGGCCCGTGGCACCGGCTATTCACACGACGGCAGCTTCGACCTGGCGGGAAAATCAGAAGGCCCCTATGCCGCGCTGCAGGCCATCGTGCGCGTACTGAAGCGCGAGCTCAAGGCCTAAGCCGCTCGCTCCAGATTCAAAGCCAGCAGGCGTTTCAGAATTTCTTCATCGGTCATGGTGGCGGTGTAGTCCGTCCAGCCGTAAGCTGCAGCGACTGCCGCGTCCAGCGCCTTGTGGGCTGCGTCTAACCAGGCAGGGCGTTGGTTGTAAAGCTTGGTGAGGGTGCGCTCAGCCAGTTCCTTTTCGTGGCCGAGCTTGGGCAGGATGCGGTCAGGGTAGGGACTGCTGGTCATGCCAAGCGGCACGACTTCGGGCACACGCTCGGTCCACTCGGGTGGGTTGAGCCATCGCTCACGCAAATCGTTGAGTTGCTTGGCCGCGCTGGCTATTGCCGTGGCGTGTTGCTTGACGGTCTTGGTTTGATGCGCTCCCGGCGCGGATTGGTCTGCGAGGTCTGCAGGAATGAGTGCCCCGTCTGCTGTGGCTTCGGTGCGCTGGTGGGCGGTGTCGGCGGGGGTCAGGCCTGCGGGGAAGGGGAATGTCTCGAAGCAGGTGGTGGGGGTGTAGCGCGGATCGTTGCCTACGCCGAGCCATGTGCACATACGCAGCGACCAGAGTTCATGGAAGCGGCTGTGGAGGATGCCAAAGGTGGTGTCGTCAGAACGGGCGACTGCCACAGTTGCCGTGTCAGGTACAGAGGGCATTGGTTGCCAAACGAACAACCGATATTTTGCGACGCGCGGTGTGTTGATATAGCGAGCCAGGGGCCTTAATGCCGCACGAAGCTGCTCGCCATTGCGCCCAAAACGCCACCAATAAGTCCGTCGAATCCTGTCATTGTTTTGAAGACGTACTGGCTTCACGTTCATAAGAATGTGATTGAAAGGTGCCTCGAAAAAGGCAGCATCCGAATCAGTCATTGATTCGCCAGTATCTACAACCCAACCGTCTCTTGGGCGGCGGGTAATGTCAATGCCATTTATCAGAGGAAATAGCACAAGTGCGTTGGACTTTCCGTGGGGATTTGGAAGCTTTAACCATTCACGAGCCTGTTTCCCTAAAACATCCAAGGGGCCGTCCTTGCGCAAGCCTTCAAATGCAGAGCTCCCACTCCCCGAAAATCGCACTGCCGTGCCGAGGTCCACTGAAGCAACATCGCCTTGTGAGCCCGTCAGGTCGCTGTAAATCGCATCGACACTCTCACCGTCTAAACGGGCATCGGCGCCGTGGCCGAATGCAATTAGCGATACGCGTACCGCCGCACCATTGTTGACCCAAGCCTCATCACTCCAAGCTTCAAATACTCGCGTGGATTTGATTATTTCGTCCAACACCTTTCTATTCGATCCGCCGCGAATGGAATTGGTCGAAACCAAACCGGCAGCGCCCAATCCGGCAATCTCTATAGCTTGCCGAGACTTGTCAAACCAGTAGCAAACCAAGTCAGCACCAGCGGGAACACGATGCTCAAAAACTGACGCTAACGCCTTAAAGTAATCGTGACCTAGCTCACCGCGCTTTTTACTTCCGCCCAAAAACGGCGGGTTGCCAATCACCACACTGGCCTTGGGCCATGCGGCTTCTGTCACTCTGTCACCTTCAAACGACAGCAGCGCGTCACGGCATTCAATGTGGTCCAGTTGCTCCAGGACGGGGTTAACCTTGAACGCATAGCCATGCTCTATGCGCCACTGCAGTTCGCCAATCCACACGGTCACACGCGCCAGTTCGGCGGCGTATTCGTTGAGCTCAATGCCCAGCACGTTATGCGGGCCGGTGACCAGATCGGCCTGGCGGTCCAGCCCGGCGATGGCAGCGTCCAGATGGCTTTTATGCTCGATTTCTTTCAACGCTTTCAGGCCCATAAACAAGAAGTTGCCACTGCCGCAGGCCGGGTCCAGCACGCGGTATTCCTTGAGTTGCTCCAGCCACAACACAAACTGTTTTTGCGCTGCCTTGTGGTGTTTGTCATTGCGCTTGAGGCTCTTGCCCATCAGCGTGCGGATGCTTTCAAATTGTGTCGCCCATTGCTGCGACAAAGGCCGCACCAACACCGGCTCGACGATGCGCATGATGGTGGCGGGGTCGGTGTAGTGCGCGCCCAACTGGCTGCGCTTGGAGGGGTCCAGCCCGCGCTCAAACAGCGTGCCGAAGATGGACACATCGATAGCCGACCAGTTGAGTGCGGCGGCGTTGCGCAGCTCGGTCATTTCCATGATGGACAGGGTCGGCACATTCACTGTTCTGAACAGGCCACCGTTGAACCAGGGAATACAGTCATTGCCATACATGCCGCCGGTGCGCATTTTGACAAAAAGATTCTTGAGGCCTTCTGTCAGCCGTTCGCTGGTCAACTGCTTGTTGCCCACCAGTCCTTCAAACATTCGCGCAGGCAGCAGGCCCACGTCTTCGGCAAAAAAACAGAACAGGCATTGCGTCAAAAAGTGCGCCACTACGTCGGCATGGGCTTGCCAGCCTTGCGGGTCTACCGTGCGATCGGGGGCCGCGCTTGCGTAATCCGTCGGCCAATGTAGAGAAGCTTTTGGCCGCTGCTTCGGTGATGTCGCGGCTGGTCTTTTTGGGCCGGAAGCTCTCGGGATCGGTCCACAGGCGGCGCAGCAAGGCCTGCTGTTCTGGCTGGTCCAACTCGTGCAGCGCCACGCTGTGCACTTCGGACGGATGGCCGTTGAACTGGGTGTGAATGCGGATGATCAGCCGGTCGCTCACCACCAGCAGGGGCGGGTTGTACAGCGCCAGGCTGTAACCCAGCAGTTGCCTGAGGGCGTCGTCCAGGTTGCGGCCCGGCGCCTTGTTTTCCCAGGCAAAGTGGTCGCGCATGAATACGTCAGCGTAACCACGGGCGGCACCCAGAATCAGGGTGTCCTGCTCAAAGATGTAGTCGGTGCTGCTGCCAGGTGTGGGCACGCCCAGCAATTGGCATAGGTCGATAAAGTGTGGCTGCGCACCCTGACGCTCATTCAGTGAAAAGGCCGGGCCACCCGGTCCCCACTTGGCGATAAATTCTTGTGGTGTCATGCGCTGAGAATACAGCAGCAATTGGTCCTTGCTCTACTAACAAGCATGACGCAGATACGGATGAACCAATTGGGCAATTGGTTTAAAGCGTCTATCGACGCGAGGCTTCAAAATCCCACGGATTGATGAGTTCAACACCCATGTCGGCGAAGTCTTTCACATTGCGCGTGACCATGGTCAGCTTGTACTGCAAGGCTGTTGCAGCAAGTAGACTGTCGATGGCAGGCAAGGTACGACCGGCAAGCGCTTGCATGCGCCCCCACAGGTCGGCAACGCCTGCGTCAACACCGAGCACTCGCCCGAGAAAAAATGTGGGCAGATCCTGTTCGAGCCAGTCATCCAGGCGTTGCCTGCGGGCTGCATCTGTCTGGCTACCATCCAAACGTTCGATGCCTTTGCGAATTTCGCCCAGGGTGAGTACGCTCAAGAACAGAGACTGCGGCGCGCGTTGGGCAAACCAATCAACAACGTGGGTATCGGGCTGTTTGCGGCGTAGTTCTGATAGCACGTTGGTATCAATCAGATAGCTCACAGATCGACCTCGCGCGCAACGCTTTTGTCTCGCACCAACTTCAAGTCATCCATGGCATACAAAGGTGACGACTGCATGAATTGCACCAGCGATTGTGTGTTGCCGCTGAGGCGGTCGTAGTGCTCTCGCGAAAGCACCACGGCTACCGATTTGCCATGCACAGTGATGTCCTGCGGACCGTCGCTCTTTGCGCTTCTGACCACATCAGAAAACCGTGCCTTAGCGGTCTGCATTTGCCAAGTTTGCATATTGAATCCTCATTCTGACCTGAATAGTCAGAATTTAACCGATTGTTGGGCGTTTGTCTTGTCGATGCGACCGGTACGCATTTTTGGCGATGCGGCTTTTTGGGGGGGGTAAAGCACTGTCGTTCTCAACAACCTAGGCCTTCGTCGCTTGTCACGCTTCGCCAGGTCTCACCAGAAATGTCGCGTTATGGTGCCGCTTGTAGTTGAATGGAATTAGGGTTTGATACGGCCGGGGCTAGGATCAACCACCGGGCATTGCAAGTAGCCTAACCGGGAAGATTTCCCCCCGCTTGTCAGGTACTATCAAATGCAGTCCAAATCGGATGCCGTTGCCTCTTATGGCGCCACCAGTCGCCAGAATCTCATGGATATGAAAATAATCTACTCAATTGCATCTCTGGTACTTGCTATTGCCTTGCCCCTCACTGCGAACGCTAGTTCAATCTTTTTGTGCAGGGTCTATAGCGGTGGAAGCATCTGGTCATCTGCACGCTGTGACCCTTTGAAGGCGGTAGTTGAACGTGAAATCATGGTTCCAGATGGGATGGCATGGGACCAACAAGTGGCGTACGCTGAGCAAAGGATGGCCGCATCGAGAGCCCTACAGCAGGTTTCGCCGGTGGCAAATTCCTTCACGACCACCACCATAAACAATTCGTCAATTGGCAGCAGCACCGAATCCGTGTGTAAGGCGCTTGCAGCTGAAATTACAAACTATGACTCAATGGCCCGGCAGCCACAGTCAGGACAAATGCAGGACTGGATTGCGGAACAAAAGCGTGCGGCCCGCACTAAGCAATTCGGACTTCATTGTCAGTAAAGATTTAAACTCCGACTTTCAGAACAAGGACTACTGGTCGATAGGGGGCAAAATCTATGCTCACTAAAACCTTAGGCCTGCTTTCGTTCGTCAGTTGTCGCACTAACTCGCGAGGGTCGTCACGTCGCTGCTTCAGTAACACTTGAATTGAAACTCACGACCACACGCTCAAAGGTCTTCATTACTGCAGCGTTTTCAATTTCATTTTTGTAAGTTTCCAATAGACCCATGACCGCTTCATGTAGAGCAAAGTAATCGGCAAGATTTAAAGAAAACTCTTCTCCATGTGCAATATGATTTCTCGGATTCACAAGGTTTGAATCAATATAATTCATTCTGGTCGAAAAATTATCATGTGAAATTCCGAGTGCAGTCAATATATCTTTTAGTAATTTTGATGAGAGATTTGATTTTGTATCAAAAACACCTTTATGAGGGATATTTGATTGCTTTTTCAAGCATGTACAAAAAAAATCAGCTAATATATTAGCCCCAGAGATCTTCTCGCTCGCAGCAAGTTCGTTGAACTTTGCCTTAAGAGTAAGGGCAACAAAATTTGGTGACAGTCTTCCATACGGCAGCCTATGAGAGGAAACAAACTCAAGATAATACGACGAAGATTTCTTTACGAAACCTTCCCAATGTGCGTAAAGTATGGCGACAGCAGATCTAATTATGACGCGTGATCTGATTTGCCCCTGAGTCTCTTGAACCAATCCTTTTAGTTCACTGAGTTCCTTTCTACGCCATATTAGTTCTAACCCAACACTATTAATCAGCTCGTCTGTTGTGCGAATCATGTCAACCTTTACTTATTTGAAAAGGTGGTTCGGCCCAATGGAATAATTCTTGGTAGCCGTCGGCTAGCCGTGGTGCCTGAAGCTGTCCAATCTGTGAATTCCTTTGTGCTCCACAAGGACTTGGCACGATTTGAGATTTCACCCTCAGAACACAATGTTCCATTTGCGATGTTGTAAGCAATACCAAGCGCAACAGCTTCATATAGTGATAGTAAAAAGCCGCCCTCGTGGCGCTTCTTTTTGTTGTTATAGCGTTTAAACGAATCCTCACCAAGAGTAACATTCAATACACCAAAAGTACTTTCAAGCAATTTTTTCGCTTGAATGCGTTTGTATGCTCTATTTTGCGCCAATTCGGTCATCTTGTCGGTAAGAAATAGACCGACATCTCCCATCCCCTTAAGTTGGCTCTCTGGGATTTCAGAAAGAATGATAAACCTAAGGGCAAGTTCTACGTCATAAGACTGTTCAAGCGGACGATCACTTAGTGACGTTGTATTCACAAAGTTTTCACCTGTCGGCAAGCCCTTTAACCAATTAAAGAATGGCTTGTTTATCATTAAAAGTAAACAGTTTCTAACTTCTTGTGGACTAAGCTCCGAGCCACCTGTATTTAGTCTCTGAAACAAGTCATATTTAGCGCTTTCATCGCTTTCTTTAAGCACGATGCTTGCCGATACTTTTGATCGCTTAAATGTTAGTTGAAGCTCTTTCGGAAGAGAGTTTTTTGGGGATTTTTCCGCTTCCCATTGAATATCTCCAAGAGCTGGAAGATATTTTGTCTTTTCGAGGATAAGTGCCGAGACATTTTTGTTGTTGTGATCTTTTAATATTCCCAAGAATTGAAATATTGTAGACAAACGTTGCAACCCATCAACTACGTCCCACACACCATCTTTGCGTTGACTAACAAATATTGGTGGTACTGGTATACCAAGCAGAATGGATTCAATTAGCCCAGTCTTTTGGGAATCGGACCAACGATAGATTCTTTGAAACTCCGGGTGTATATCCAATTCCCCTTGTTCATACATGCTGACCCATTCACTAATGGCCATAGGATAGCCGTCAGTTTTTATGTCGCGCCGCTTCTTGTTGATTTGTTCTATGAGGGTCATGGTTTTAAATATTGTTGGGTAAGTTCACATCTTTCGATGTTTCATCTTTTCGGAAATCAAGTTCACTGCAAAGTGCATCCAAGAATTGGGTGACACATGCACTGCCGACTGTAGTGGAAAATTGTGGTTATGCAAAAGCAATTAGGAAAAATTACTCCATTCCAGTTTCGGACATTTGTCGATCAATTGCCAATGTTTCAGAACATGGCCAAAGACCTACAAAAGCTGATGAAGGAAACTCCAGAAGAAAAGAGGAATGTCCCACACACCCATGATTACAGTTGGGCCTGGGCGTACAAATCACCTTTTCCGGTTCATATTGCCATTGCGGTGTCCGCGATGGACTTGTAGGCGTTGATTCAAGATCTGTGAGTGGGCAACGATCTACATTGCCCATTCAAAGCCATAAAAGTAGACCGATAGGTCCTTAGCAGCCCCACCGTAGCTGACTGCATTGCTCAGGCGGTGATCCGAAACGACAAAGCTTTTTTTAGGCGCTAGGGCAATGCATGCTGAGGCACTTCCCAAAAGGAGTCCTTTCGTTAGCCTGAACATCTACCCAACGAACACCGCCATCTCCCGCAGCAACCACTCCTTAAAAACCTTGCTGGCATGGCGCGTCTTGATGCCCTCGGGGGCGATCAGGTAATACGCCTCCTTCAATGGAATAGAGAAATCAAAAGGCCGCACCAACTGGCCGGAAGCCAGCAAATCATTGGCAATGGTTTCGTGTGCCAGTGCCACGCCCAGCCCACGTTGCGCCCAGTCCAGACTCAGCGCCCAGGTGCTGGCGCGGTGCACTGCGGGCACCGTAACCGAGCCACCTTCCGGGTGGGCCTTTAACCAGGCGCCCCAACTCTGGGCGGTGCCAGGCAGGTCGAACAGGCGCTGCTTCAGCAAATCGTCCAGCGACTTGATCTGCTTGGCCAACTTGGGCGTGCAAACCGGAAAAATACTGTCTCGCGTCAGGCGTCTACCGTTGATTCCCTCCCGCTTGCCCAGGCCAAATACGATTTGCAGTGACGCGGGTTGAATGGGCCGCTCTTCGTGCCACACGGAGGTGGCCAGATTGAGTTGCACACCAGGGTTCTCGTCCATGAATTGCCCCAGGCGCGGCGTCAGCCAAAACAGGGCGAAAGACAGATTCACCTGCAACTCCAACACATCCGGGTGATTTCGGCTCTGCAATACCGTGGTGCCCTCCTCCAGCATGGCAAAGGCCGCTTGCACCGTGGGCAGATAGCCACGTCCCTCGTCGGTGAGCTCCAGCCCGCGTGCGCGGCGCAGGAACAGCGTGCGGCCCATGGCACTCTCCAGACTCTTGATCTGCTGGCTGACGGCGGACTGCGTCATGCTCAGTTCTTCGGCTGCTGAGGTGAAACTCAGTGCCCGCGCGGAGGCCTCAAAAGCGCGTAGCCAGTTCAGCGGGGGAAGTCGTGCCATGTGGTATCCATAAGTTAGCCATTAGAAAAACTAATCTTATATCGGAAGTTTTATCGTTTGAAGGATTGAGCGGAATGTTGCAGACTGTTTGCTGTTCTTTCTAGTCGAACCGCTGCAGGCGAAATCCCATACATGTCCAAAATTCTTG
>CANFIH010000114.1 GCA_947446855.1 Burkholderiales bacterium | reverse complement strand
TGCCGCAGGTGCTGGGTGATCTGATCATGGAAAAGCGCGGCCTGCTGTTGATGGTGGGAGCCACCGGCGCCGGCAAGAGCAGCACGCTGGCCTCCATGCTGGACTACCGCAATGAAAATGTCACCGGCCACATCCTGACGATTGAAGACCCGATTGAGTTTCTGTTCAGGAACAAGCGCTCGGTGGTGAACCAGCGCGAAATCGGGACCGATACCGAGTCGCTGCAAGTGGCCCAGAAGAACGCGCTGCGCCAGGCACCGGATGTGATTTTGATTGGTGAAATCCGAGACCGCGAAACCATGACGGCAGCCCTGGCCTATGCGCAGTCCGGGCATTTGTGCCTGGCCACCATGCACGCCAACAACAGCTACCAGGCTCTCAACCGGATATTGAGTTTTTACCCGGTCGAAGTGCGTGCCACCATGCTGGGTGATTTGGCCGCGGCGCTCAAGGCGGTGGTATCGCAACGTCTGCTGCGCACCAGCAACGGCAAGCGCATCCCGGCGGTGGAAATCATGCTCAACACCAAGTTGATCGCCGAGCTGATTGAAAAAGGTGATTTTTCAGGTGTCAAGGAAGCGATGGAGAAGTCCATGGCGGAGGGTTCGCAGTCGTTCGAGCAAGACATTGCGCGGCTGATTATGAGCGGGGAGGTGGACCGCAAGGAAGGCCTGTCGCACGCCGACTCGCCGACCAACCTGATGTGGCGTCTGCAAAACGATTTCACCAAAAAGACCCAGGCGGCCGAGGTTCCCGAGGAAGAAGAAGGCGCATCCTTTACCGAAATTACCCTGGACGTGAAGCATTAATGAGCCAAACCCTGTACCTGACCGAACAACTGTTGGCCCGCCCCTCGCTGACGCCCCAGGACGCTGGCTGTCAAGAGCTGATTGCCGCCAGACTCCAGCCGCTGGGTTTTATATGCGAAACCATCGTCAGCGGCCCGGATGATTTCCGTGTCACCAATCTGTGGGCCAAGCGCCCGGGCGGCGGCTCGGACGCCAAGACGCTGGTATTTGCGGGTCACACCGATGTGGTGCCCACCGGCCCCTTGAACGAATGGCATAGCGCCCCCTTTGTGCCGACCCACCGCGATGGCAAGCTGTTTGCACGGGGTGCCAGTGACATGAAGACCTCGCTGGCGGCGTTTGTCGTGGCCATTGAAGAGTTTCTGGCCATAACGCCCGCGCCGCAGTTGAACATTGCCCTGCTGCTGACCAGCGATGAAGAAGGTCCGGCCCATGATGGCACCGTGGTGGTATGCAAGGCGCTGAGCGCGCGGGGTGAGAAGCTGGATTACTGCATCGTCGGCGAGCCCACCTCGGTGGAGCGCACCGGCGACATGATCAAAAACGGCAGGCGCGGCTCCATGAGTGGCAAGCTCACGGTCAAGGGCTTGCAAGGCCATATTGCCTACCCGCATCTGGCCCAAAACCCGATCCATCTGGTGGCCCCTGCACTGGCAGAACTGGTCAACATGCAGTGGGATGCCGGCAATGATTTTTTTCCGCCCACCACCTGGCAAGTGAGTAACTTCCACGCCGGCACCGGTGCCGGCAATGTGATTCCAGGCCATGCCGTCATCGACTTCAACTTCCGCTTTTGCACCGAGTCCACGGTGGCCTCGTTGCAGCAGCGGCTCAGCGCCGTGCTGGACGCACACCAGTTGGAATACACCCTGGATTGGAGCGTCAGCGGCCTGCCCTTTCTCACCACACCCGGCACACTGGTGGATGCGGTGTGCCAGGCCATTCGCACCGAGACCGGAATCGAAACCCAGTTATCCACCACCGGCGGCACCAGTGACGGGCGCTTTATTGCCCAGATCTGTCCGCAGGTCATCGAATTGGGCCCGCCCAATGCCACCATCCATCAAATCAACGAATACGTAACTGTCGCAGACATTGAGCCATTGAAAAACATCTACAAAAACGTTCTGATCCACTTGAACTCGCAGGCGTCTGCATGACCCTGCTGGAAATCATCGAGTCGTCGACCGACCGGCTGGCGCACGCCAAGCTGAGCTTCGGCCATGGCACCACCAACCCGCGCGACGAAGCCGCCTGGCTGGTGCTCTGGAGCCTTGGGCTGCCGCTGGACACTTTGCTGGAAGGCCCGGACTCGCAGGCCTTGCGCCCGGTGAGCGCGGCAGAAGCCGAAAAATGCGCCACGCTGATCGAAGCCCGTGTGGAGTCGCGCAAGCCCGCGGCCTACCTGACGCGTGAAGCATGGCTGCAGGGCGTTTCTTTTTATGTGGACGAACGCGTGATCGTGCCGCGCTCGCTGATTGCCGAATTGCTGGTTGATGGCGGCCTGGATTACTGGCTGCGTGAGGACACGCAGGCCCTGCTGGACCTGTGCACTGGCAACGGCAGCCTGGCCATCATTGCCGCCATGGTCTACCCGGATACGACGGTGGATGCCGCGGACATCTCGCGTGACGCATTGGCGGTGGCGGCCATCAATGTGGAGCGCCACCACTTGGGTGAACGCATCCATCTCGTGGAATCCGATGCCCTGGCGGGGCTGTCCATGACCTATGACCTGATTTTGTGCAACCCGCCCTACGTCAACGCCGAGTCCATGGCCGCCCTGCCCCCCGAATTCCGGGCCGAGCCGGCCATCGCGCTGGATGGCAACCGCACTGGCGGTGTCGACGGCATGGACTTTATTCGCAGCCTGCTCAAGGACGCGCCCCGGGTGATGAACCCGGGTGCGGTACTGGTTCTTGAGATCGGGCATGAACGCCATTTCTTTGAGGCCGCTTTTCCTGCGCTGGCCGCCGTCTGGCTTGAAACCAGTGCCGGTGAAGACCAGGTCCTCCTTCTTACGCGCGAAGCGCTCACTGCATGATTAACTTAAAAAATATCACCTTGCGCCGCGGCGTCAAGGTGTTGCTTGACGGCGCCTCCGTCACCCTCAACCCGGGAGAAAAGGTCGGCCTGGTCGGGCGCAACGGCGCGGGCAAGTCCTCGCTGTTCGCCTTGCTCAACGGCAATTTGCACGAGGACGCCGGCGAATTCTTTATCCCCAGCCAGTGGCGCATGGGTCAGGTTGCGCAGGATATGCCAGAAACCTCGCAAAGCGCCACTGACTTTGTGGTGGAAGGCGACACCGAACTGAACGCCGCCCGCATTGAAGTGGCCGCCGCCGAGGCCACTGACGACTACGACCGCATGGCCCACGCTTACATGGCCTTGCATGATGCGGGTGAGCACGACGCGCCTTCCCGTGCGCAGGCATTGATTCTGGGCCTGGGCTTCAAGACCACCGAACTGGAAAACCCGGTGAACAGCTTCTCCGGCGGCTGGCGCATGCGCCTGCAGTTGGCTCGTGCGCTGATGTGCCCCTCCGACTTGTTGCTGCTGGACGAGCCCACCAATCACCTGGACTTGGATGCTTTGGTCTGGCTGGAAGCCTGGCTCAAAAAATACGAAGGCACCATGGTCGTCATCAGCCATGACCGCGAATTTCTGGATGCGGTAACCAACGTCACCCTGCACATCGACGCGGCCAAGCTGATGCGCTACGGCGGCAACTACAGCAAGTTTGAAGACATGCGTGCCGAGCAGATGGAACTGCAACAAAACGCCTTTTCCAAGCAGCAGGACAAGATTGCCCACCTGCAAAAGTTCATTGCCCGTTTCAAGGCCAAAGCCAGCAAGGCCAAGCAGGCCCAAAGCCGGGTCAAGGCGCTGGACCGCATGGAAAAGATTGCACCCCTGCTCAATGAAGCCGACTTCACCTTTGAATTTGCCGAGCCGGCCAATCTGCCCAACCCGATGTTGTCCATGACGGGTGTGAGCTTTGGCTATCCCGCGCCGGAAGGCTCACCGCCCAAGACGCCGCCCACGGTCATCGTGAGAAACGTCAGCAAGTCGGTGCTGGCTGGTCAGCGCATCGGTATTCTGGGCGCCAACGGCCAAGGTAAATCGACCCTGGTGAAAACGATTGCCCGTGATTTGGAGCCGCTGGGTGGCGAAGTCACCGAAGGCCGCGGCTTGAATATCGGTTACTTCGCACAGCAAGAGCTGGACGTGCTGCGCCCGGCTGACAACCCGCTGGAACACATGATCCGGATGGTGAAAGACATGACGGCCAGCGGAAAGCTGGGTGGTCAGGCCACGCGCGAGCAGGATTTGCGCAGTTTCCTGGGCAATTTCAATTTCAGCGGTGACATGGTCAAGCAAGCCGTTGGCAGCATGAGCGGAGGCGAAAAAGCCCGCCTGGTGCTGTGCATGCTGGTCTGGCAACGTCCCAACCTGTTGCTGATGGACGAGCCTACCAACCACCTGGATCTGGCCACCCGCGAGGCGCTGTCCATGGCGCTCAACGAGTTCGAAGGCACTGTGATGCTGGTCAGCCACGACCGTGCCCTGCTGCGCGCCGTGTGCGACGAATTCTGGATGGTGTCGCGCGGCGGTGTTGAGCCATTTGACGGTGATCTGGACGATTACCAGAAGTACCTGCTGGACGAGGCCAAACGCCAGCGCGAACTGGCCAAGGAAGAGGCCAGGAACCAGGCACCCAAAGCCGCGGCCGTGGTCGCAGCGCCTGTAGCAGCACCAGCCCACTCGCCGGATCAGATTCGCCAATGGAAGAAGGCACTGGCGGCAGTGGAGGAAAAGATGGCTACGCTCAACACCGAAGGCACAGCACTGGAAGACAAGCTGTCGACCAACCCCCATCCCTCGGTCATTGCCGAGACCGGCAAACGCCTCAAGCTGGTGAATCAGGAACTCAAGACGCTGGAAGACCAGTGGCTGGAATACACCACTCTGCTCGACCTGTGAGCTGCACAGCCGCAGGATGAGCCCGGGGAGGCCCCTGCACTAAGGCTTGATCGGACGCGGCCACTGTGCCGCGTCTTTGCTTTTATCGGACACCAACGAAGCTTTGAGTGCAGCTGCCGCTTGCAGCGCCTCGTAGGTGTCCCAGATCGAATCCGAGTTCTTTTCGTGCACGGCAGGCGCAGGAATTTCATTGCCGAAGTGATCGAAATTCGCGCGTGCGGCCACGGGCGAAGGTGCGTCGGTGACAGACGTATCAACCTTTGGCCGCCATACGCGCTTGATCGGATTCAGTACTTTGGGTTCGGATGCCATGCCGTGACTTTATCTTCTTTTTGCCAATGCGTGCGGATGGGTTCAGGTCCGAAACGGACAAAAAAAACCCGCTACTTAATGGGTAGCGGGCTTTTAAAAATCTATTTCAAGTCACGTGGTGGGTTCTGAGAGATTCGAACTCTCGACCTACGGATTAAGAGTCCGCTGCTCTACCAGCTGAGCTAAGAACCCACATAAACCTGCAATCACTTTGGTGGGACGTGCGGGGGTCGAACCCACGACAAACGGATTAAAAGTCCGCTGCTCTACCAACTGAGCTAACGTCCCGTCACATTACTTAAACTGTACAGTCTTCGTAATCTGCCAAGCCTCAAATTATAGCGTCATTTCCCAGCTATCTCGTCCGAGCCTTGAGAAATATTGTCCATCACCACGCCCGCAGCACACAGGCCAAAAGTCGCCGTCACGGTGACCAGTGAACCATATCCATGGCAGTTTAGAGAACCATCCGTGCCAACCGCACAAGATGGGTCTGGCGCGGCTACCGCTTCGCGGCTAAACACACAGTGCACACCCATGGATTTGCCTTCCTTGGGTGCGCCATGGAACTTGCGCATGCGGTAGCGCACCTGGGCCAACAAGGGATCGTGCGTTACCTTCGATAGATCGGCCACATCCACCAAGTGACCATGGCGCTTTCCGCCGGCTGCACCAACGGACACAAAAATGGATTTGCTGCGGCGCGCCCAATCGGCCATAGCGGTCTTGGACTTCACCTGGTCACAGGCATCCACCAGAGCCGTGACTTGTGATGGCAATATCTGCGGCCAGTTTTCGGGTTCGACAAAAAGATCCACACAGTGAACCTTGCAATCCGGATTGATCGCGGCAATACGCTCACGCATGGCCTCAATCTTGGCCATGCCCAAGGTCGACGTGAGGGAGTGAACCTGCCGATTGATATTAGATTCGGCAATGTGATCCATGTCGATAAGCGTGAGCTCCCCCACCCCGCTGCGGGCGAGCGCTTCTGCGACCCAGGACCCCACGCCACCAATGCCGACTATGGCGACATGGCTGTTCTGAATGCGGTCGGCGCCGGCTACCCCGTAGAGCCGCTGCAGCCCCCCGAAACGACGCACGGAGTCCATGAAAATCTCTGCTGTCAATGCGGTGCCTACTTCATCCGGCTCAGACGATCCTTGGCTGCATTGGCAGCGTCGGTGCTAGGGTAACTGGCAACCAGTTCTTCAAGCGTCTTGCGCGCACCCTTGGTCTCTTTGCTTTCCAATTGGCAGTTGGCAATGGTCAGCATAGCTTCCGGCGCATGGACATGTTCTGGAGCCAGCGCCAACAGGCTCTTGAAATTCACCACCGCACTCTTGCAATCCTTGCCTGCGTACTGGGCGTTTCCCAACCAAAACAATGAGGATGCACGGTAGCCCGTCTGGGGATTGCGATTGAGGAAATCAACAAACCCACTGGTAGCCGCGCTGAAGTCTCCCTTGCGGAAAAGGCCCAGATTGCCCTCGTATTCCCGTTTCTCGGCAGAGTCTGCCAAAAAGGTCTTCCCATCCACCGAAACACTGATGGGTTCCTGCTTGCGCAGCCGCTCGTCCAGCGCCAGGTCTACATCCTTCTGCCGCCGTTGGAACTCGGACAGATCACGCGCCAATTGTTCGTTCTGACCGCGCAACTTCGCCAAGTCTGAGCGTGTACTTTCCAATTGGTTTTGTAAATCAAGAATGCTGCGTCTCAACTGGGACGCTTCTTCGGAAGCACGTTGCACCTCTTCAGCCACCCGGCGGTCCATCTCGACCTTATCGGACTTTTCGAGCTTTTCCTGCTTGAGTGATTCCACCTTCTGGCGCAAATCGAGAATGGCGCGCCGGGCTTCTTCGTCATCAAAGAGGCCAGCAGACGCTGTGCCCGCAGCCAGCAACAGACAGGCTGCGGCTGCAAACCGCCCAACCACAGACCAATTGGCCATTTTGAACTTACTCACCGGTAAGAAATTTCAGCACGGCGATTCTTTTCCATGGCGGCTTCAGTGCCACCCGCAACTGCCGGTTTCTCCTTGCCAAAGCTCACTGCTTCCAGTTGCGCTTCAGGCACACCCAGCAGGCTCAACGCCTTACGCACCGCTTCGGCGCGCTTCTGACCCAAGGCGAGGTTGTACTCTCGCCCGCCACGCTCGTCGGTATGTCCTTCGATCACCACCTTGCGGCTCTTGTCAGCGCGGATGTACTTGGCGTGGGCGTCTATCACCGATTGAAACTCCGTCCGGATAACGAAGCTGTCATAGTCAAAATAAACAACACGGGTGGTGGCCTGCATGGCGGCATCCTGGCTTGACTTGCTCAGGTCAACAGATGCAACTGCACCTTTGCCAACAGCCGAGCCGTCGGATTTACCCCCACTCGCGACTGAACCGGAAGAAGCGCCGTTGGCTGTGCTCGAACGATCCTCAACCGGTACGTTGTCCAGCTTCACCGCCGAGCCGCAGGCACTGAGGATCGCCACCAATCCGATCACCACTAAAAAACGCTTCATTCCGAACTCCTTGTTGCAATTCACTATTTTTGAAAGGGACCCCAGTTGGGCTCCCGAATATCACCCGTTTGGCCAGCCAGCCGCGCCTTGATTTTTCCGTCCACCGTCGTGGTCATCAAAGCCTCCTTGCCCTGTTGCTGGGTAGCATAAATCAGCATTCTGCTGTTGGGTGAAAAACTCGGCCGCTCGTCTGCAACCGTGTCGGTAATAGCGTTGATTGAACCCGAAGACAGTTCCATCACGTGCAGCTTGAAGGCGCCGCTCACACGCGAGATATAGGCGAGCCAACGACCGTCCGGGCTGAGCGCAGGCGATATGTTGTAGCTGCCGTTGAAAGTGACCCGCTCCGGATTTCCACCCGCAACTGAGACCCGGTAAATTTGCGGCGAACCGCCGCGGTCGCTCACAAAATAGATCGTTTTCCCATCGGCGGTAAACACGGGTTCGGTATCGATCGAGCTGGACTGGGCGATGCGCCGGGGTTCTGAACCGGCCACGGAGAGGTCCAGCAAATTAAGCTGCGAGCCGCCGTCACGGCTGAGCGTCAATGCCAGTGTTCGGCCATCTGGTGACCAGGCAGGCGCACTGTTGGAACCCTTGAAATTGGCTACCAAACGCCGTTTTCCACTCGCAACCTCATGCACATAGATGGTGGGCTTGCGCGCTTCGAAGGAAACGTAGGCCAACTGCTTGCCGTTGGGCGACCAGGCCGGAGAAATTATCGGCTCGGCACTGCTGAGCGCACTTTGAGCGCTGTCACCATCAGAATCTGCCACCCACAAATTGAAGTTCTGGCCACGCTTGGTCACATAGGAAATACGCGTGGAGAAAACCCCCTTGTCTCCGGTGAGTTTTTCGTACACATAGTCAGCAATCTCGTGGGCGGCCAGACGCAGGTCGGCCTGCACCACGGCCTTGCTTTGCGAACCCAGATCCTGCCCACGCACCACGTCCCACAAGCGCATACGCACGTCAAAACGTCCGTCTGCCAAACGGGCAACGCTTCCGGAAAGCAGTGCGTCGGCATTTTTGTGACGCCAAATGGAAAAATCCGGGCGAGTGGTCTCATCCAGAGTAAAGCCGGCTGTGTCCACGCCCCGTAGCTGGCCGCTGCGTTCAAGATCAGCCAGCACAATCGCCGAGATTTTTTGTGTGGCTGCATCTTCGCCACGGAAGGCCGCAACAGCGATCGGGATCTGCGTCAAACCAACGCCTGAGACCTCCACGCGGAACTGCGCCCAGGCCACGGTGTGCAACAAAACCAGAATCAATACTGAGAAAATTTTCTTCATCGTGCTTCGATTATCCCCATCTGTGAACGACCACTTCTTGAGCGTCCTTGCTTTCCCTGTAACCAATTGTTGGCAACACCTGCGCACTGCGCATGCGCTGCATGACGGTAGCTGCGTTTTGAGACTCTGCACCGCGACTGGCCTCTTTATGCCAAAGGTGGTAGACCTCAGTGGCACAAAATCCGTTCTTGCGCTTTATACCGGCATTGTGTAAACGCAAGACAAAGTCGGCATCCTCATGGCCCCAGCCCACAAACGATTCATCAAACCCATCGACCGCTTCGTAGTCCTTACGCCAGACGCCCATGTTGCAGCTGCGTATCCCCTTCCACTGAAACTTGGTGCGAATGCGGGCGGCAAAGTCGGGCAAGCGCAGCAATGAACCCAGCTTGCTGGCGCCCCCAGAGAGGCGCTGACCCAACCAAAATGAATAGCCACGCCCATGAAGCTTGCCATGTTCAGAAAGCACCTGCCGGGTCAACCGCTCCGAGAGCATCACCCGACTTCCATTCACAAAGCAGCCCTCCTGGCGCAGCCTGCGGTGTTGGCTCACAAAATCGGTCTCGGGAACGCAATCACCATCCAGCAAGACGATGTAGTTGCCGCTGGCAGCAGCAACGCCCAAGTTGCGCACGCGAGACGCGGTAAAGCCCACATCCGGGTGCCAAACATGAACCAGTGGCAGCCCCCATGCATTGGCTGAGGCCTGGATAACATCCTGATGGGCTTGGGTTGAACCATCATCCGCAATGATGACTTCAAAAGCCTTGTCATCTTGTGATGCCAAGGAGGCTAAAACAACGGCCAGAGCGTCACTGCGGTTGTAAGTGGTTATGACTATGGAGATCAAATCGACTGCTGGCATTTTGGAATAGACTCAAGCCCGAGGCCGCACCTCCAAAAGGCAGGCTGTTTCTAACGTTTTTTGATGGTATCACCTTCAATGCCCCTGGTTTCCGTTTACATCATTGCCTTTAACGAAGCGGAAAAAGTCCGTGCCACCATCGAAAGCGCGCGCTGGGCCGATGAGATCATTGTGGTCGACTCCCACAGCACCGATGGCACACAAGACATTGCAGCCCAGATGGGAGCACGCGTGGTGCAAGTGGATTTCAAGGGCTTTGGCGACCTGCGCAACAATGCCATAGCGTCCTGCAGCCACGAGTGGATTTTCAGTCTGGATGCTGATGAACGCTGCACACCAGAGGCTGCGGCCGAGATCAAGGCCATAGTCAACGACCCGAATGCTCTGGACGCCTACTGGATGCCGCGGCGCAACTTTTTCATGGGCAAGTGGATCAAGCACTCCGGTTGGTACCCCAACTACCGCCAGCCCCAGTTGTTTCGCAAGGGCAAGATGGGCTATGACCAAAAGCCCGTGCACGAGGGTTATGTACTTAACAGCGACAAGCCCATAGGTCACCTGCAAAACGCCATCTGGCAATTCCCGTTCAAGAACATGGCCGAAGTGATGCATAAGGCCAACCGCTATTCATCGCTGGGTTCCGAGAAGATCAAGCACAAGAAGATCACCATGGGATCGGCACTGGTCCATGGTCTTTGGTCTTTTGTGAAGCACTATGTGTTCAAGCTGGGATTTCTGGACGGATGGGCTGGGTTTGTGATTGCACTGGGGAATTTTGAGGGGACCTTTTACCGGTATGTGAAGGCGCTGGAGGTGCAGAAGGGCGAGCTTTGGAAGGCACCTCAGACACTGACACCCAAGTAAGAAACGTGCACATGGCTCTCCCATTCAACCCAAGGGGCAATTTGCGCCTGTATGTCGTCTGCTTTTCTGCACTGGCAGTCAGTCTACCCATGGCCTGGATCAGCCTGTCCAAGTTGCTGCTGTTTACCACCTTCCTTGGCTATCTTCTGGGTGGGAGCTTTAAGGAGGCAGGTAAACCATCCCCCTTGCGTTGGCACAGCACCAAAGTGCTGCTGCTGATCATTCTCGCGTTTACTTGCAGCCTCTTGTGGACAGAGGTTAGTCTGGATTTCGCGCTAAGCATGTTGATCAAGCATCTGAAGCTGCTGCAGGTTCTGCTATTGGTTTTGTTGGTGCGCTCAGTTCGAGACGCGCATCTGGCATTGAAGGTATTTGTCTTTGCACAAATATTCATCCTCACAAGTTCCTGGTTGCTGGCTGCCGGCATGCCATTGCCTTGGGTTTTCAACAATCAGGCCGAATTGAAAACGCACTATGTAGTGTTTAGCGAAAGCTATCTCGACCAATCCATCATGCTGGCGATGCTCGCAGGTGTGGTTTGGCATATGCAATCTGATTGGAAGTTGCCGCGTTATCTCGCTGCGGCAATTGCGCTGGCAGCTTTGCTTAACGTACTACTCCTGTTGCCGGGCCGCACCGGCTACGTGGCCTGCTTTGTGGTAGTTGGACTAGGCGTTATGTGGAGCATGCCAAAGAAAGTGCGCTGGGCAATGTTGCTTGGAGTGCCTCTGCTACTAGCAGGTGTCATGCTGGCGGGTTCCAACAAGATTTCCACACGTTTTTCGCAGGTGCTGCACGAAAGCCAGGACTATTCACAAAATGGTGATACATCTAGTTCCTCGGGTTGGCGCCTGAATGCGTGGCGCCGGTCCATTGAAGCGATCGGGCAGAAGCCTTGGACAGGTTATGGCGTTGGCAGCTGGACCCCTGCCGTCAAGCGCCTCGACGGTGATAAGGCAATTGCAGACTTTGGGGTGGGCAACTCCAGCAACCCCCATCAAGAATTTCTTTTGTGGGGGGTGGAACTGGGTGTTCTTGGTTCGTTGTTGCTGGTGGCCTTATTTCTCGCCATGGTTCTGGATGCGCAACGCTTTCCACCTTCAGTGCAAAGAGCAACCCAGACGTCGGTGGCGGTGGCGGCAGTTGCCTGCCTGTTCAATTCAAGTCTGTATGACGCATTGATTGGGGACTACCTTTGCACGGCAATGGGCCTCCTATTGGCACTGGGTGTGCAGATGTGTTCTGTTGAGTTGCCAGCCAGCACATCCACATAGACCACAATCTGCGCACAGCATGACAACGCCCACTGAAGAGTCCCTCAATCTGGGCAAAACTGCACCAGTACAAACCGAGCCCCTGCTCGTACGCATGCGTCGGTTTGCACCCTACTTTGGCAGCTTTCCCGGCACCTGGCTTCTGGTGGCGTTCAGCGCCCTAGTGGCGGCTGCAACCGAACCATTGATTCCGGCACTACTCAAACCCTTGCTGGACCGCGGATTTCAGCAAGGCTCGCTCGCGATCTGGACCGTACCTGTATCCCTGTTACTGCTATTTGGCGTTCGCGGACTTGCGGGTTACAGCTCGCAAATCGGCTTATCCAGAATTACCAACGACGGCCTGGTGCGCATGCGCCGCGCGATGTTCAAAAAAATTCTGGACTCCCGCTTAGAGCTTTTTCAGGAGAAAAGCTCCAGTGCGCTTTCAAACACGGTGGTCTATGAGGTGCAAACCGGTGCGACCATGTTGGTTAACTCCCTGCTTAGCCTGGCGCGCAACGGGCTCACTCTGCTAGCACTGACAGGGTATCTGCTGTTTCTCAACTGGAAACTCACAATGATCGTGGCCGCTATATTCCCAGCCGTTGCCTGGGTCATGCGCGTATTGACGCGTCGGCTGCACTGGCTTACCAAGGCTAACCAAGATGCCACTGACGAGTTGGCCTATGTGGTAGAGGAAAACGTCCTGGCTCACCGGGAGATACGTCTCTATTCAGCGCAAGCCTCGCAATTGGAGCGTTTCAGCAGGCTTGGCGACAGTCTGCAAAAGTTGGCACTGAAATCCACCATTGCCGGTGCTGCCATGACGCCTATGACACAGATGCTGGCTGCGGTTGCGCTCTCTGCGGTGATCTCTGTGGCATTGATTCAGAGCAGCAGCAGTGGCACTTCGGTGGGGGGATTTGTTGCCTTTGTCACCGCCATGCTGATGATTGTTGCGCCAATTCGCCAACTCTCCGAAGTCTCCAGCCCTATTACTCGAGGCCTGGCTGCGCTGGAGCGGGGTTTGGCGTTGGTTGATGGCATCGAAAGCGAAGCGGGCGGAACCTTTGACAAGGCCGTCGCCAGTGGCGCGATCGAATTCCAGCGAGTCAGTGTGCGCTACGCCGGGAGCAATGGCTTTGCGCTACAGGCGCTGGACCTGAAGATGGTACCGGGAGAAACTGTTGCCTTGGTTGGTGCCTCGGGCTCCGGAAAAACCACATTGGCAAACCTATTGCCGCGCTTTGTCAACATCGATTCAGGCAAGGTATTGCTTGACGGCCACGATGTGCGCGAATGGAATCTGCAGGCTCTGCGCAACCAGTTTGCCTTTGTCAGCCAGAACGTGGTGATGCTGAATGACAGCATCGCTGCCAATGTGGCACTGGGGCTACCAGTTGACCGGGCCAGAGTATCCCAATGTCTGGAAACCGCCAACCTGACTGCTTTTGTCGATGCTGCAGTCCAAGGAATGGACAGTCTGGTCGGACACAACGCTCTGCAGCTTTCTGGCGGGCAGCGTCAGAGACTGGCAGTAGCACGCGCACTGTACAAAAATGCGCCGATTTTGATTCTGGATGAGGCTACCTCGGCCCTGGATACGGAGTCAGAACGCGCCATCCAGGATGCCCTGCAAATTTTGATGCGGGAGCGTACCACTCTCGTGATTGCACACCGCCTCTCCACTATCCAGCACGCAGACCGGATTGTGGTGATGAATGAGGGCCGTATTTTGGAGATTGGCAGCCACCAGGAGTTGCTCGCCTTGGAAGGTGCCTACTTCCGACTTTATAACCTCGGCAGACAGAGCGGCAGCGAGTACCTGGCCGCGGTTGCATAAGCTCCTAGGAGTCTGGGCGGCAGAGGTTTTTCGGATTTCCAGTAGAGCGTCGAGCCGAGGCCCGAGCCACATTTTTTGACTGCGCGGCGCTGACGTGGCCCAGTCGGGGCCTATTGGGGTCTGTTGGTTCGTCTGCGAGGGCTATTTGCCCC
>CANFIH010000113.1 GCA_947446855.1 Burkholderiales bacterium | reverse complement strand
GTGCTCGTCCGCATAACGCGGATGCGGGCTGCGCGCATAGGGCAGATCGAACACGTGGTCCATCTCGGCCGTGGTCAGCGGGATCGGCGGCGGGTTGATCCAGACGTCGCGCGCCGTCGTGCCTTCGCCATGCGCCTGCACCAGCGCGCGGGCGTTGCCGGGGTTGGTTTCCAGGTGCAGGATGCGGTTGGCGTGGGCGTAGAGCACGGGGTCGCTCTTGACCTGCTCGTAGCTGGGCAGGCGGATGACGGAGCGGTCGCGCGGCGGTACTTTGAGCTTGGCCTTGAGCGCCGGGTTGGGGTGGAAGGTGATCGGCGAACTGGCGCTGTCTGCTACCTTCACGGGCGAGGCTGCTGCCTTCACACCCGTGGCCGCGCTACCGGCACTTTCGGCCGCCGCTGCCACTTCCTTGGCCTGGTCTTCCTTGGCGCAGGTGGCGCCCTGCCCTGCCGCCTGCTCGCTGGTGGTCATATACGGGTTGACATGGGCCTCGACCCGACCGATCTCGTCCACGCTGCGGGAATCAATCTCGAACCAGCCGTTGCCGGTCTCGTCATCGGGGCGGCGCACAAAGGCGGTGCCGCGTACATCGGTAATGGCGTGCACCGGCTCGCGTGCCGCCAATCGGTGCGCAATTTCCACCAGGGCGCGTTCGGCGTTGCCGTACAGCAGCAGGTCGCACTTGGCATCCACCACGATGGAGCGGCGCACCTTGTCGCTCCAGTAGTCGTAATGGGCGATGCGGCGCAGGCTGCCTTCAATGCCGCCGAGGATCAGCGGCACGTCCTTGTAGGCTTCGCGGCAGCGCTGGCTGTAGACGATGGCAGCGCGGTCGGGGCGCTTGCCGGCCACGTCGCCGGGGGTGTAGGCGTCGTCCGTGCGGATTTTGCGGTCAGCCGTGTAGCGGTTGATCATGGAATCCATGTTGCCGGCCGTCACCCCCCAGAACAGGTTCGGCTTGCCCAATGCTTTGAAGGCCTCGGCGCTGGTCCAGTCGGGCTGGGCGATGATGCCCACGCGAAAGCCTTGCGCTTCGAGCATGCGGCCGATCACGGACATGCCAAAGCTGGGGTGGTCCACATAGGCGTCGCCCGTGACCAGGATCACATCACAGCTGTCCCAGCCCAGCTTGTCCATCTCGGCGCGGCTCATGGGAAGGAAGGGGGCCGTGCCAAAGCGGCTCGCCCAGTACTTGCGGTAACTGGACAGGGGTTTTGCGGCGCGCGCGAAAAAGGAGACGTCGAGGGGGGCGTTCATCAGGGATACCGGGGGGAGATAAGCGTGGAGTGTACGGTTTTGTGCATGCCATGACCGGCGGCACGGGTACTGCACGGCGTTGCGCAGCACCATGCAGAGGGCACGGGGCACCCTCAAGTGGCACCGTACAAACCCCAACGCTATAGTTCGAACAGGCACCAATATTGCGTGCTTTGGACCGTAGAATCAATTTTCCCATCCGATCAACTCGCTCACGGGCTTACTGTGGGCACAAAAAGGAATCAAACATGAAGAAACTGCTTTTGACGCTGGCCGCCGTCTCCCTGCTTGCTGCATGCGGCAAAAAGGAAGAGCCAGCTCCTGCTGCTGCCCCCGCCGCACCTGCCGCGTCGGCTCCAGCCCCTGAAGCAGCCGTGCTGAAGGTCGCCATCGATCCGACCTACGAGCCCTTTACCTTCAAGACCGCCGACGGCAAGCCCACCGGCTTTGACGTGGACATCGCCACGGCCCTGTGCGAGCAGATCAAGCGCAAGTGCGAATTTGTAGAACAGGTGTGGGACAGCATGATCCCCGGCCTGAATGCCAAGAAGTACGACGTCATCATCTCGTCCATGTCGATCACCGACGACCGCCTGAAGGAAGTGGACTTCACCGACAAGTACTACAACACCCCCAGCCGCATCGTGCTCAAGAAGTCGGTCAAGTTCACCGATGTGGCCTCCATCAAGGGCAAGAAGATCGGCGTGCTCAAGGGCAGCACACAAGAGAAATACGCCATGGGTGACCTGAAGCCCGCTGGTGTGGTCGTCAACTCCTACGAAGCACAAGACCAGGTCTATCTGGACATCAAGTCCGGCCGTCTGGACGGCACCGTGGCCGACTTCATGGAAGTGACCGGCGGTTTCCTGAGCAAGCCCGAAGGCGCCAACTACACCCTGGTGGGGCCGGACCTGAAGGAACCCAAGTACTTTGGCTATGGTGCCGGTATTGCCCTGCGCAAGGGTGAAGACAAGCTCAAGGGTGAGCTGAACGAAGCCATCAAGGCGATCCGCGCCAACGGCAGCTACAAGACCATGGCTGACAAGTACTTTGCCAAGTACAACATCGACGTCTACGGCGAGTAATCCAAGTCCCCCAGAAACGGCAGCGCGCAGACCATGCCCGCTGTCGTTTTTGTTTTGAGCTCAAGCGCACTATGAACGGCTATTACTTCTCCATCCTGCACGGTGCGCTGCTGACGGTGGGCGTCTCGCTGTTGGCCTTGCTGGTGTCCATTATTCTGGGCCTGCTGGGTGCAGCGGCCAAACTGTCGGGCAACAAGATTCTGGTGGCGGTGGCCACGCTCTACACCACGGTCATTCGCGGCATCCCCGATCTGGTGGTGATGCTGCTGGTGTTTTATGGCGGAACGATAGGCCTCAATCACCTGCTGAACCTGATGGGCAGCACGGGCCATATCGATATCAACCCGTTTTTTGCCGGGGTACTGACCATCGGCTTTATCTACGGCGCCTACATGACCGAGTCATTCCGCGGCGCCATCCTGAGCATCCCCAAGGGCCAGATGGAAGCCGCCTGGGCTTTTGGCATGGGCCGGGTGCAAACCTTTTTGCGTATTACGGCGCCGCAGATGGTGCGGTATGCCCTGCCCAGCTTTACCAACAACTGGCTGGTACTGATCAAGGCCACAGCCCTGGTCAGCCTGATCGGCCTGAAGGAAATGACGTACTTGGCCAAGCAGGCCAGTGCGGCCACGCGCTCGCCGTTTGCCTTCTTCCTTTTTACAGCGGCGCTGTTTCTGGTTTACACCACCGTCTCCCTGTATGCGCTGCGCAAACTCAATGAACGCTACAGCCTGGGCGCGAAACGGGGCACGCTATGAAATGGTCTGTCATTTTCGAGCCGCAGAACCTGGCACTGTATGGCGAGGGTATTCTCACCACGCTCGGTCTGCTGTTTTCCTCACTCGGCATTGGCGCGGTGCTGGCGCTGATCTTTGCGCTGCTGCTGACCGGCCCCTGGGCACCTGCGCGCTGGCTTGTCGGCACCTACACTTATGTCGTGCGCGGCACGCCGCTCTTGATTCAGGTCTATCTGATTTATTACGGCCTGGGTCAGTTGGAATGGATTCAGGCGCGCTGGGACGACGTTTGGCCCTGGACGCACTTCAAGGAGCCCTTCTTCTGCGCCCTGCTGGCCTTCAGCCTGAACACGGCAGGCTACACCGCCGAGATGCTGGCCGGTGCCATCCGCGAGACGCACGCTGGCGAGATCGAAGCCGCGCAGGCCTTTGGCATGAGCCGCTTCCAGGTGATGTTGCGCATCGTGCTGCCCAGCGCCATGCGCCGCACCCTGCCCGCCTACAGCAACGAGGTGGTGATGATGCTGCAGAGCACCAGCCTGGCCAGCGCCGTACCCAGCATGCTGGACGTGACGGCCGCTGCCAGCCGCGTGTATTCGGACTACTACCTGCCGTTTGAGGCCTATATCGCTGCTGCAGCCATTTACCTGGTGGCGTCCTTCTGCCTGATCGCGGTGTTCCGCCTGGCTGAGCGCCACTTTCTGGCCCACCTGGCACCGCGCAAACCCTGAGTACCCATGCAACGCATTGACCACCCCCTGTTGTCGCCCAGCCTGGGCAGCCACAAGACGCTCACCAGCTTTCACTTTGGCACAGCCGGGACAGGCCTGAAGATTTACATCCAGGCCAGCCTGCACGCGGAAGAGTTGCCCGGCATGCTGGCGGCCTACCACCTGCGCCCGCTGTTGGAGGCGGCCGAGGCGGCCGGCCAGATCGTCGGTGAAGTGGTACTGGTGCCGGTGAGTAACCCGATTGGTTTATCGCAGCGCCTGGACCATAAGCCCATGGGCCGCTTTGAGCTGGACACCTCCGAAAACTTCAACCGCCACTACCCGGACTTTGCGAAGGAAGTGCTACCCGCGATCACGGGCAAGTTAGGGGCCGATGCAGCGGCCAACGTGGCCACCGTGCGCGCAGCCATGGCCGATTACCTGGCTGGCTGGACGCCCGACACCGAGCTCAAAAGCATGCGCAAGACGCTGCTGGGCCTGGCGTTTGATGCCGACATCGTGCTGGACCTGCATTGCGACTGCGAAGGCGTGATGCACTTCTATTGCGAAGAAACCTGCTGGCCGCAGCTCGCACCGATTGCCCACTTCATGGGCAGCCAGGCCATCCTGCTGGCCAAGGACTCAGGCGGCGGGCCGATTGATGAATGCCTGTCGGGCGCCTGGTGGCGTCTGGCCGAAGCCCTGAAAAAGCAAGGCCTGGACCACCCCCTGCCACAAGGTTGCTGCACCACCACCATCGAGTTGCGCGGTGAACTGGACGTGACTCACGCCTATGCCACGCAGGATGCCAAGGCCATCTTTGCCTATCTGGAGCACCTGGGTGTGCTCCAAACAGGGCACCAGCCTGCAGTGCCGGCGCCTCTGTGCCAACCGACCCCTTTGGCGGGTTCGGAAACGCTGCGTGCCACAGGCCCCGGGGTGGTGGTGTTTGCGGCCACGCCAGGACAAAGCCTTCAAAAGGGCGATCTGGTGGCCGAGATCATCAACCCGATTGACCACGGGGCCGAAGCCGTGCGGGCAGGTGTGGCGGGCGTGTTCTACGCCCGCATCCGCGACCGCTATGTCACCGCCGGTTGCGAAATCGGAAAGATCGCCGGCCCTGTCCCCTTTAGAACCGGTCCCCTGCTGGGTGACTGAACCCTGTTGCAAAAACAATATGTCCCACACTGCACTCAAACTCCAGGTCGAGAACATCCACAAAAGCTTCGGGCCCAACGAGGTGCTCAAGGGTGTGTCGCTTACCGCCCACGCCGGCGATGTGATCAGCATCATCGGCAGTTCCGGCTCGGGCAAAAGTACCTTTTTGCGCTGCATCAACCTGCTGGAAAAACCCAACCAGGGCCGCATTGAAGTGGCGGGTGAAAAGCTGCTGCTGGTTAAAGGCAAGAACGGTGAACTCGAAGCGGCCGACGCCAAGCAGCTGCAGCGCCTGCGCACCAAGCTGGCGATGGTGTTCCAGCACTTCAACCTGTGGGCGCACATGACCGTGCTGCAAAACATCATCGAGACCCCGGTGCACATCCTGGGCGTGCCCAAGGATGAGGCGATTGAGACCGCGCGCAAATACCTGAACAAGGTCGGGCTCTCCGGTGTGGAAGACCGCTACCCGGCCCACCTGAGCGGCGGCCAGCAGCAGCGGGTGGCGATTGCCCGCGCCCTGGCCGTGGAGCCCGAGGTGATGCTGTTTGACGAGCCCACCAGCGCACTCGACCCCGAGCTGGTATCTGAGGTGCTGAAGGTGATGAAGACGCTTGCCCTGGAAGGCCGCACCATGGTGGTGGTGACGCATGAAATGGGCTTTGCCCGCGAGGTCGCCAACCACCTGATCTTTCTGCACAAAGGTCTGGTGGAAGAGGAAGGCAACCCGGCCGAGGTGCTGAGCAACCCCAAGAGCGAGCGCCTGGGCCAGTTCCTGTCGGGCAGTCTCAAGTAGCGCCATGCTCAACCGCCTGCCAGCGCCGCTGCTAGGGGTTCTGGCTTTTGCGCTGCTGTTGCTCAACATCCTGTTCTGGGTGCCCCTCCTGCTGGTGTTTGCCCTGGTCAAGCTGGTGTTGCCGTTCCGGCGGGTGCGGCTGGCCTTGGACCCGGTGCTGATCGGCATCGCCGAAAACTGGATTGCCTGCAACAGTGCCTGGATGGCTGGCCTCCAGCACACCCAATGGGATGTGCAGGGCATTGACGGGCTGGACCCGCACCACTGGTACCTGGTCAATGCCAACCACCAGTGCGCGGCCGACATCTTTGTACTGCAGCATTTGCTGAACCGGCGCATTCCGCTACTCAAGTTTTTCATCAAGCAGCAACTGATCTGGATGCCCATCATGGGCCTGGCCTGGTGGGCACTGGACTTTCCCTTCATGCGCCGCCACAGCGAGGCTTACCTGAAGAAGCACCCGGAGATGCGCGCCAGGGACCAGGAAAGCACACGCAAAGCCTGCGCCAAATTTGCCCTGATACCCACCAGCGTGACCAACTTCATGGAGGGCACGCGCTTCACATCGGCCAAACATGCGCGCCAGCAATCGCCCTACCGCCATCTGCTCAAGCCCAAGGCCGGCGGGGTCGCCCTGGCGCTGAATGCCATGGGCGACAAGTTCCAATCCATCCTGGACGTGACCATTGTTTACCCCGATGGTGTCCCTGGCTTCTGGGCGTTCCTGTGTGGGCGTATGCGTCGCGTGATCGTGCGCGTGCGCAGTCTGCCCATCCCGCACGCATTGCGCAGCGGTGACTATGGCAACGATCCGGCTTTGCGCGAGGCCTTCTCAGCCTGGGCGCAGCAGATCTGGCAGGAAAAGGATGCGCAAATCGCTGAGCTGCTGGCACAAAGCCGGACGTAGCGCAACCCGCCCGCAAAGCCCCCATGCTGGCCCGAATGCTCCGCTTCACCATTGCGCTGCAGATGATCGCAGGCGCGGCGCTGGGCTTTTGGCTCACGGTGCGCACCACGCCGGCCTGGACGCTGGCGGGTATGCTGGTGGCAGCCTTCGCTTTGCCACTGGTTAACGCTGTGTTGACCGTCGGCTATACCTGTGTCGCATCGCGCGCCGCAGAGCCTGCCGCAGGCTGGTGGCGTGCCCTGGTCGGTGAGTCATGGGCGGGTATTCAAGTCTTTTTACTGCGCCAGCCGTGGGCCTTTGCCGCGCCGCGCATCCAGGCAGCCCTGGGCGGCCAGGCCCGCATCCCGGTCGTGCTGGTGCACGGCTATGTCTGCAATCACCGCCTTTGGGACGCAGTTGCGCCCGCATTGCGCGCCCAGGGCCATGCCGTGCTGGCCCTCAATCTGGAGCCCGTATTCACCTCAATAGACGATTACGCCCACCTGGTGGAGCAAGCCGTGCAAACCCTGCGCCAACACACCGGGCAGGAGAAAGTTGCGCTGGTAGGGCACAGCATGGGCGGCCTGGCCATACGCGCCTGGATGCGCGCCTGCGGCACGGCACACGCCGCGCGTGCCATCACCCTGGGCACGCCGCATGTGGGCACCCAAATCCATGCCATCGTGCCCACGGCTAACGCCGTGCAGATGGGCTGGCACAGTGCGTGGCTGCAAGAACTGGCCGCAGCTGAGAGCGAGGCCACGCGCAGCCTGTTCCGCGTCGCACTCTCGCCGCAGGACAATATCGTGTTTCCGCAGCGCGCCCAGACCTTGGCGGGTGTAAAGCCAAGGGTGTTTGAGGGCCTGGGCCATGTGCAACTCTGCACCTCCTGCGAAGTCAGCCGCTGGGTCTGCAGTGAGCTGCGCTTGCTTTAAGCTCGGACCCATGCGCCCTGCTTCCAAATCCGACTTATTCTGGTCCTTCTCGCGCCTGGCGTTGCAAGGCTTTGGCGGGGTACTGGCTGTGGTGCAGCGCGAACTGGTAGAGAAGAAGCAGTGGCTCACGCCTGAAGAGTTTGTAGAGGACTGGGCAGTGGCGCAAATTCTGCCCGGGCCGAACGTGGTGAACCTGTCGCTGATGATTGGTGACCGCTACTACGGCGTCTCCGGCGCTCTGCTGGCGCTGGCCGGCATGCTGACCTTTCCGCTGCTGATTGTGCTGGCGCTGGTGGCACTGTTTTCCGGCGTGTCGGACCTGCCGCAGGTGCAAGGCGCACTCCGTGGCATGGGCGCGGTGGCCGCCGGGCTGATTACGGCCACCGGCCTGAAGCTGATTGCCGCTATCAAAAACAACCCCATGGGTTTCACTACCTGCTGCGTGCTGGCCGGGCTGACCTTTGTGGCCATCGGCCTGTTGCGTCTGCAGCTGGCCTGGGTGCTACTGAGCATCGGTGGCGTGGCTTGTGTGCTGGCCTACCGAGCCATCCAACGCGTGGCACAGCCCTCGACCAAGGGCGTGCAAGCCCCATGACCGTGACGCTGACCGCGCTGGACTGGTTGCACATGTTGGGACATTTTTTGTCGCTTTCGCTGCTGGCCATTGGCGGCGCCATCACCACCGCACCCGATATGCACCGCTATCTGGTGGTGCAACAGCATTGGCTGACCGACAGCCAGTTCACCGCCAGCATTGCCGTGGCGCAGGCCGCACCGGGCCCCAATGTGCTGTTCATCGCCCTGCTGGGCTGGAACGTGGGCATCAATTCGGCCGGGGGGCTGGCGGCAGGCACGTCGGCCTGGGGCTGGGGGCTTCTGGGCGCTTTCGTCACGATGCTCGGCATTCTGCTGCCCAGCACCACTCTCACCTTTGCCGCCGCACGCTGGGGGCACCGCAACCGCGAACTGCTGGCCGTTCGCGCCTTCAAGGCCGGCATGGCCCCGATCGTGATCGCCCTGCTGGCAGCCACTGGCTGGATTCTGTCTGCGGGCCAAGGTAGCGCAGCCGACAGCTGGCGCCTGTGGCTGGTGACCGCCGCGGTCACGGTGCTGGTCTGGCGCACCCGCATCCACCTGCTGTGGTTGCTGGCCGCCGGCGGACTGCTGGGCGGCTTGGGGCTCGTTTAAGTGGTGCGCTGGCGCACGGCCTCATACAGGCAGATGCCGCTGGCCACCGACACGTTCAGGCTCTCGACCGCACCCCGCATGGGAATGCTGACCAGTTGGTCGCAAGTCTTGGCGGTGAGCTGGCGCATACCATCGCCCTCAGCGCCCAACACCAGTGCCACGGCGGCCTTGAAGTCGGCCTGGTAAATGGTCTGCGTGGCCTGGTCGCTGGTGCCAATCACCCAGATGTTGCGCTCCTTCAACTCACCCAGGGTGCGCGCCAGGTTGGTCACCATGAAATAAGGCACGGTCTCGGCCGCGCCGCTGGCCACCTTGGCCACGGTGGCGTTGATGCCGGCCGCATGGTCCTTGGGCGCAATCACCGCATGGGCACCGGCACCGTCGGCCACGCGCAGGCAGGCGCCCAGGTTGTGCGGATCGGTCACGCCGTCGAGCACCAGAATCAGCGGCGGTGTGCGCTCTGCCGGTGGCAGTTCGGCGTTGGCCGCTTCCAGGTTTTCCAGCAATTCGTCCAGCGAATGCACCTGTTTGATCTCCTGCACGCGGGCGGCCACACCCTGGTGGCCGTGGCTGCCGGCCAGCTTGGCCAGGCGCATGCCGTCGGCCTCGATCAGACGCACGCCCGACTCATTGACCTTGTCGATGAACTGCCGCATGCGCGCGTCGCGCCGGGTGGGCTCGTAATAAATTTCAATAATGGATTTCGGCGCGGTTTTCAGGCGCACGCCCACGGCGTGAAAGCCGAATAGAACTTTGGGTGATGACATGAGGTGATTATCGACGCTAAGCGCTGGCCACCAAGGCGGGTTCCGGCAGCACCCGGCCCGCTTCGATCGTGATGCTGCGCATGCAGCGTGCGGCGATGGCACGGTCGTGCGTGACCAGGACCAGGGTGGTGCCCTGCTCGCGGTTCAGGTCAAACATCAGCTCCATGATTTTTTCGCCCGTAGCAAAGTCCAGGCTGCCTGTGGGCTCGTCAGCCAGCAGCACGGCGGGGTGCACGACAAAGGCACGAGCCAGCGCCACGCGTTGCTGCTCCCCACCGCTGAGCACCTTGGGGTATGCATTGAGCCGCTGCAGCAGCCCGACACGCTCCAGCATCTCGGTGGCGGTTTTGCGGGCGTCCTTGCGACCGTCGAGTTCCAGCGGCAGCATTACGTTTTCCAAGGCGGTCAGGTTGCCCAGAAGCTGAAAGCTCTGGAACACAAAGCCGACCTGGCGCGCGCGCAACGCAGCACGGGCATCCTCGTCGATGGAAAACACATCCTGCCCGGCCAGGCGCACGGTGCCACGGGTGGGCGTGTCCAGGCCGGCCATGATGGACAACAGCGTGCTCTTGCCCGAGCCCGATGCGCCCACAATAGATACCGTCTCCTGGCGCTTGAGCGCAAAATCGATATCGGACAGGATCTCCAGCGTGCCGGTGGAGTCGGTCACAGCCTTGAAAACATGCTCTACGGAAATAATTGAATCTGACATGAAGTCCCCATTGCTACGCCGTCACTTTAGCTTGCTTGTGTTAAGCGCCTTCTTTACAGGGGCAAGCCGGGCTGCAGCGCCGCGCCCGGCCACCATTCTGGTGCTGGGTGACTCGCTCAGCGCCGAATACGGTCTACAACGCGGCGAGGGCTGGGTCGCACTGCTGCAAGCACGGCTGGACCAGGAAAAGATTCCGGCACAGGTCATCAACGCCAGCATCAGTGGCGACACCACCTCGGGCGGGCGCAGCCGGCTTGCGGCGCTGCTGGCCCTGCACAAGCCGCGCGTGCTGGTGATTGAACTCGGCGGCAACGATGCACTGCGCGGCTTGCCCGTGGCCATGACACAGGACAACCTGCACGCCATGGCCGTTTCCGCCAAAGCCGCAGGCGCCAAGGTGCTGTTGTTGGGCATGCAGGTTCCACCCAATTACGGGCAAAGCTACGCCACCCAATTCAGTGAATTGTTTAAACAGGTGGCAAAGGAACAGCAGACGGCACTGGTGCCGTTTTTGCTCAAGGGTGTGGCAGACGGACCGGACGCTCTGAAGCTATTTCAGGCCGATCGCATCCACCCGCTGGCAGCGGCACACCCGGCCATTTTGAATAACGTGTGGCCGGTTCTGAAGAAGCTGCTGGGGTAGCGCTGGACTCTAAGCGGCGTTGTCAGCCGTGGGGGCTGCGGGTTGCTCACCATCAGCATCTGGTTGGCTGGAGTCTTCCGGGCCATCGCCCACCTTGCGTTCGGACTTGGCCTTGAGCTTCTCTTCTTTTTTCTTCTTTTTAGCCAGTTCTTTCTGACGTTTTTCGTAACCGTAATTGGGAGTTGCCAAGATATGCTTTCGTTAATTCATGGGACTGTAACATCCTGCGGCCAACGCACCGCACCGCGATAGGCATACCAGGTGCCGTGACCAAGCAAGGGGCCGGTGACCAACAGTCCCAGGCCCCAAGGCAATGCCAGGGAAAGCCCCACCAAAGCGGCAATCAGCATGCCCCACAACAACATCACAAACGTGTTGTGAAACATGACTTCCAGGCTGGTGATGGCCGCCGAGATGGCGTCGGTGTCGCGGTCCAAGATCATCGGTATGGACACAGCCGAGAGCGAGAACACCAAGGCCGCGAAGCCGCCGCCAACAATCGCATAGGCAGCTACAAATTCCCAGTTCTGCGGGTTGAAGACGGCTTCCATGACGCCCGTGGTAGACGGCATACCGGTATTGAAAAATACTGCAAAGACGACCAGCGAGGCACGCCCCCACAGCAACTCCATGACGATGAAAACCAGCACCAACATGCCCATGCTTCTGACGTGGCTGTCCCAGCAGGTAAACGAGGAAGTCAGGTCCGGTGTCAAGCCGGCTTCGCGCCGCCGACTAACCTCGTACAGACCCATGGCGAGAAAAGGCCCGACCAGCAGGCAGCCCGAGGCGATCGTCATGGTGTATTCCGGACTGGAGCGGAACACGGCCCCCAACACCACCGCCATCAACCAAAAGGCCAGGCCATAGAACCCGCTGATCGCTGGATGGGCCCGCATATCGCCCCAACCGGAGCGCAACCATTGAAAAGGCGCTCCCGGATTAAGAATGACGATTGCCTTCCTGGGTCCTTCGGAAGGAGGCGGAATATAAGGTGGGGGTGCTTCGAAGCCGGGCTGTGAACTCATACGACCAGATTAACCGGAGTGACGAGCCCTGCCTACTCAGGTAAACACGGAGAGTGCGGTCTTATTAGCGCAAAACACGCAGGGCCTGGGCAATGTCTGCCTGCAAGTCCTGCACAGCCTCCAAGCCGATGGAAAAGCGCACCAGCGTTCCTTTTTCAAGGTAGACCGGCCAGTTGCTCCGCATCTGGGCCAACTCGTAAGGCACCACCAGACTCATGGGACCGCCCCAGCTGTAGCCCAGCTTGAACAGCTTGAGCGCATCACAAAAGGCATCGGTCTGAGCCTGGCTGAAGCGCTCGTCCAGCATCACGCTGAACAAACCGGCCGCACCGCCCATGCCTTTGACGCACAGCGCCTTCCAGTGCAGGTGCCCGGGCGAACCGGGCAGGGAAGGATGCAATACCTGAACAAACTCGGGCTGGGTATCCGCCCACAACGCCAGGGTGCGGGTGGCTTCGTCGTGGGCGCGGTAGCGCAAGTCCATGCTGGGTAGCGAACGCAAAATCGCTTCCACATCATTCATGCCCACACCCAACCCCAGGCGCATATGGGTGAGCTTGATGCGCAAATGCAAAGCGGGGTCACGGGTGGTAACGCTGCCCATCAGCACATCGCCGCCGCCGCTGGGGTATTTGGTCAGGGCATGGGCCGAAATGTCCACGCCCATGGCGGGTGACTCATCCGGCACCAGGTCAAACGGCTTGAAGGCCAGACCGGCACCCCAGGTGTTGTCCAGAGCGGTCAGCACCTTGCGTTGCCTGCATATCTTCAGCAAAGCCAGCAGGTCAGGAAACTCCAGGGTGACCGAGCCGGCCGCTTCCAGCCAGACCAGCTTGGTGCGGCTGGAGATCTGGGCCTCCAAATCCTGCGGGTCCATCGGGTCGTAGTACTGGTGGGTGATGCCCCAGTGCATCAACTCGCCTTCGACCAGCGCCTTGTTAGGGCCGTAGACATTGTCGGGCAACAGCACCTCGTCACCGGATTTCAACACCGACAGGGAAACCAGGGCCAGAGCGGCCAACCCACTGGGCACCAGCACGCATTGCAAGCCGCCTTCCAGCGTGCACAGGCGCTCCTCCAGCTGGTAGGAAGTGGGTGTGCCATGCAGTCCGTAGGTGTAGGCCGACTTGTCTTTCCACTCGCGGCTGCGCATGGCGGCCACGGACGGAAAGATCACCGTCGAAGCCTTGAAAACCCCGGGTTGCGGCGCCTCAAAACCTGCAGGCGGCTGGTAGCTGTGGTGGATCAGGTCGGTAACATGACTGGACATGGCAGGCTCACAAAAGAATCAGACGCTCCACTTTTCGATCAATTGTTGCGGGCGCAGCGAATCGTAGCTTTCGAAGGGCTGGTGGATCCAAGGATTGGTGTGCAGGTACTCTACCGAGTAGTCTGGGGTGAACTTGGACAAAGCCTTGGTCCAGATCACCGCACTGCGCAGTTCACTGATGGGTTTGTAATTGTTCTTGAGCTGGTTGATCACTGCATTCAGGGTGACACCGGAATCGGCCAGGTCATCCACCAGCAGCACCCGTCCGGCAATCTCGCCTTTGGGTGTGGTGATGTAGTGGGCGATGTCGAGGTTCTCCTGCTGGGTGCCGGCGTTCGAGCGGTAGGAGCTGGTGGACATGATGGCCAGCGGCTTGTCGAACACCCGCGACAGGATGTCACCGGGGCGCATGCCGCCGCGCGCCAGACACAGGATGGTGTCGAATTCCCAACCCGACTGGAAGATTTTGATCGCCAGTTTTTCGATCAGGTTGTGGTACTCGTCGTAACTCACATAGAGGTGCTTGCCGTCTTCAGTCAACATCGTGTTTGCTCCTGTTTATTCGGGATGGGCCTGCGCAATGGGGGTTCAGTTGCGGCTCAGTCAGCCAGATAGGGGTGGCGCATCATGATGGTGTGATCGCGGTCGGGGCTGGTGGAGACCATGTGAATCGGCACCCCGGTGACCTGCTCAATGCGCTGCAGGTACAGGCGCGCAGCCACCGGCAGTTTGTCGTATTGGGTGACGCCCACGGTGCTGTCGCTCCAGCCTTCCATGACTTCATAAAT
>CANFIH010000112.1 GCA_947446855.1 Burkholderiales bacterium | reverse complement strand
GCTCGGGCGAGGAAGAGATCAGGTTCCATTACGTGATCGACTCGGGTGCATCCCAGGGCAAAAAGCTGGCCAAGAAGCACCCCTTCGAGGGCATCATCCCCAATATGCAGCGGCGCTACCGCGAGACCGACTCGGCCCTGGTGCGCGAAGACCTGGCCCGTCTGCGCAGCACCCAGCATTGCCCGGAGTGCGACGGCAGCCGCCTGCGCATCGAGGCGCGCAACGTGAAAATCGGCGAAGGCGATCAGGCGCGCGCCATTTTTGAGATCAGTCGCGCCACCCTGCGCGAGAGCTTCGCCTACTTCAACACCCTGACCATGCACGGCTCGCGTGGCGAGATTGCCTCCAAGGTGATCCGCGAGGTGGGCCTGCGCCTGAAGTTTTTGAACGACGTCGGCCTGAACTACCTCAGTCTGGACCGCAGCGCCGAGACGCTGAGTGGCGGCGAGTCGCAGCGCATCCGCTTGGCCAGCCAGATTGGCTCCGGCCTGACCGGCGTGATGTATGTGCTGGACGAACCCAGCATCGGCCTGCACCAGCGCGACAACGACCGCCTGATCGAGACGCTCAAGCACCTGCGCGACATCGGCAACAGCGTGCTGGTGGTAGAGCACGACGAGGACATGATGCGTGCCGCCGACCATGTGATCGACATGGGGCCGGGCGCCGGCATCCACGGTGGGCGCGTGATTGCGCAGGGCACGTTTGACGATGTGAAGGCGACACCGGAATCGCTCACAGGCCAGTACCTTGCCGGCACGCTGAAGATTGAAGTCCCCAGGCGCCGCACGCCCTGGCTGCCCACCGTGCAGCCCACCGCTGCCGAGAAGAAAATCGTCGCCAAGGGCGCGCCCAGCAAGGCTGCCCTGGCCTGGGCCGAGCGCCATGCCGCGCACCTCGCCACGCAAGGTGACCTGCAGGCCATCCGCATCACCGGTGCCAGCGGCCACAACCTCAAAAACGTGAGCGCCGATTTCCCCGTGGGCCTGCTGACCTGCGTCACCGGCGTCTCCGGTTCCGGCAAATCCACGCTGGTGAACGACACGCTGTACACCGCCGTGGCGCGCCAGTTGTATCGCGCGCATGACGAACCCGCGCCGCACGAGACGATTGACGGCATCGAACATTTCGACAAGGTCATCAACGTCGACCAGTCGCCCATAGGCCGCACACCGCGCAGCAACCCCGCCACCTACACCGGCCTGTTCACCCCCATACGCGAACTGATGGCCGAGGTGCCCATGGCGCGCGAGCGCGGCTACAGTGGCGGGCGCTTTAGCTTCAACGTGGCGGGAGGACGCTGCGAGGCCTGCCAGGGCGACGGCATGGTCAAAGTGGAGATGCACTTTCTGCCCGACGTCTATGTGCACTGCGATGTCTGCGCGGGCATGCGCTACAACCGCGAGACGCTCGAAGTCTTGTACAAGGGCAAGAACATCGCGCAAATTCTGGAGCTCACCGTCGAGGCAGCCTATGCCTTCTTCCAGGCCGTGCCCACCCTTGCGCGCAAGCTACAAACCCTGCTGGATGTGGGCCTGAGCTACATCAAGCTCGGCCAGGCTGCCACCACGCTCTCGGGCGGCGAGGCGCAGCGCGTCAAACTGGCGCTCGAACTCTCCAAGCGCGACACCGGCCGCACGCTCTACATCCTGGACGAGCCGACCACCGGCCTGCACTTTGCTGACATCGCCCTGCTACTCAAAGTCTTGCACCAGCTGCGCGACGCCGGCAACACGATTGTGGTGATCGAACACAACCTCGACGTCATCAAGACTGCCGACTGGCTGATCGACATGGGGCCCGAGGGCGGCTCCGGTGGCGGCACGGTGGTGGGCGTGGGCACGCCGGAAGATATTGCTGCGAACCCGGCCAGCTTTACCGGGCGCTATCTGACGAAGTTGCTGTAACGCTCAGGTCGCGCGTATGCCCCAGGCAAACGGGTCTGCATCGTCTATCAACAGCGTGGCTTCGGCGCAGACAAAGGCGCTGCCGCGCAACGTGGGGATGATGCGCGGTGCAGCGTTGGCAGCATCGTCGTAGCCCGCACTTCGATGCGCACCCTCCCCGTTCTCCAAGCGCTCATACGAAGCCTGGAAAGTACTGCCAATCACGCTGGCCTGCATCCACACCTGGCCGGGAGCCAGCTTGCCATCGGCGGCCAGGCAGGCCAGCTTGGCGCTGGTGCCGGTACCGCAGGGCGAGCGGTCGTAGGCGTTGCCAGGGCAGAGCACAAAGTTGCGACTATCGGCGCCCTCCGGGTCCGGCGCGAAGAGTTCGATATGGTCGATCTCGGCGCCGTCGGCCCCGCTGATTCCATTGGCCGTCAGGGCGTGGCGCATGCGCGTGGTGTAGTCGGTCAGTTGGGTGGCGTTGTCCAGGGCAATGCGCTGGCCGTGATCATTCACCAGGAAGAACCAGTTGCCGCCCCAGGCCACATCACCGTGCACGCGGCCAAAACCAGGCACGTTGAGGGCGACCTGCTTGCGGTAGCGGTAAGCGGGCACATTGCGCACACTGACCGTGCCGTCATCATGCAGCGCGGCCGTTACATCGCCCACCGGCGTTTCGATGACATGCTCACCGGGCCCGATGCGCCCCATGTGTGCCAGCGTCACCACCAGGCCTATGGTGCCGTGGCCGCACATATTCAGGTAGCCGGTGTTGTTGAAAAAGATGACGCCGGCTGCTGCAGCCTGGGACACCGGCTCGCACAACAGCGCGCCCACAATCACATCGTTGCCGCGCGGCTCCAGCACGGTGGCAGCACGCCAATCGTCATGGCGGGACGCCAGCACGGCCTTGCGCTCAGCCATGCTGCCACGACCCAGATCCGGAAAACCATCCACCACCAGACGCGTGGGTTCACCGCCAGTGTGCGAGTCAATGACGCTGATGCGCTTCATGGTCTGCCCTCACACCACCGACTGGTACTTGGCCGGGCGCGTGGCCAGGGCCTTGGCCACCACCGCCTCCACGTGCGCGCGTTCGGCACCGATCAGCGGCAGACGCGGGCGACGCACGTATTCGGTACCCACACCCACCAGCGCATCGATCAGTTTCAGGTTTTGCACCAGCTTGGTGGACACATCCAGGTGCAGCAAGGGCGTCATCCACTGGTACAGCGGCAAGGCCTCGGCGAAGTTGCCGGCCTTCATCAGGTCATACAGCGCCACGGTCTCGCGCGGGAATGCGCAACCGACTCCGGCCAGCAGGCCGTCGCAGCCCAGGGCCAGGCCTTCATAGGCCAAGTCGTCCACGCCCAGAAACAACTGGTAGCGCGTGCCCAGGGCGTTGCGCAGATCGGTGATGCGGCGGATGTTGTCGCTGCTTTCCTTGATGGCGTGGATCCACTGGCAATCGGCCAGTTCCTGCATGTGTTCGGGCTTGAGGTCCACGCGGTAGGCGACCGGGTTGTTGTAGACCATGATGGGCTGCTGCGCCGCCTCGGCCATGGTGCGCACATTGAGCATGGCTTCGCGCGCGTCGGCCACATAAATCACGGAGGGCATGACCATAAAGCCCTGCACGCCCAGCTTGTTGGCGCCGTCGATATAGCGCAGCGCTTCGCGCGTGCTGGTCTCCGACACATTGGCCAGTACCGGGATGCGGCCGTCGGCGGCTTCCAGCGCAATCTGCGCCACCTGCAGCTTTTCTTCCAGTGTCAGCGTGCTGGCTTCGCCGAGCGAGCCGCAGGTCACCAGGCCGTGGATGCCATTGCGGATCTGGAAGTCGATATGCCGCGCCGTGCCCTCGGCGTTGATGCTCTCGTCCGCGTTGATCTTGGTGGTGATGGCGGGGAAGATGCCTTGCCAGGGGGTGTTTTTCATGCGAAGCTCCGGGTGCGTTTAAATATGTTGTTAATATATTAGTGGAATTCTGGAACCAAGGCCATGGCCACGACAAAAAACCCACGCAACGCGACCAGCGCAAGCAGAACAAGCAGCGCAACCGACACTGCCCCCAAGCGCCGCGCCGCCGATGTGGCCTACGAGACGCTGGAAACCCTGATCTCCACCCTGCAACTGCAGCCCGGCGCGCAGGTGGTGGAAGCCGAGCTGGTAGAGCGCACCGGGCTTAGCCGCACGCCGCTGCGCGAGGCGCTCTTGCGCATGGTCTCCACCGGCCTGATCGTGCAACAGCCCCGGCGGGGCCTGCTGGTCTCCGCCATCGATCTGGCTGACCACCTGGACGTGGTGCTGACCCGGCGCGTGCTGGAGCGTCTGATTGCCGCCTGCTCGGCACGGCGCGCCAGCGACCAGCAGCGCAAGGACATCGTGCTGTGCGCCAAACGCATGGTGCGGGCCGCAACCGTCGACAAGTTGGACGATTACATGCGGGCTGATATCGAACTCGACCGCGTCAACCACATCGCCAGCCAGAACCAGTCCGCCGTGAAAGCCGTTGTACCGCTGATCGTGCAGTGCCGGCGCTTCTGGTACGCCTACCGCCATGCGGGCGACCTCACAGAGGGCGCTGCGGCGCATCTGCAACTGGCCGAGGGCATCGCCTCCGGCGATGAGGCAGCAGCGGTCGCCGGGGCAGATCGGCTGAGCGACTACCTGCAGGGATTTACAGAGCGGGTGATCGCCAACTGAGGTGCACCCACCGCGCGGGCTGCCGATGACACCGGCGTACACCCCTCTGCGTGTGCAAGAAGCAAGTAACAGTTCTACGCCATAAACCCCAAATCCACCGGATACCCCGCCCCGCCGAAGTTGCCAATCTTGGGCAGCACGCCCGCCATCTCGGAGGCGTCCACGCCAAACCATTTGGCCAGGGTGGCAGCGTACTGGTCTACCGAGGTGCTGGGCAGCAAACGGCCCTGCCCCACATGCCACTGGTTTTGCGGCAGGTAGACGCCGCTGCTGTCCTTGGTGTCGGCCACGCTGACCGGCGGCGCGCTGCCGTAAAACTGCTGGCCCTTGACCGCGCCGCCCACCACAAAATGGTGGCTGCCCCAGCCGTGGTCGGAACCGTCGCCATTGGACGCCAGGGTGCGGCCGAAGTCGGAGGCGGTGAAGGCGGTCACCTGATTGGCCACGCCCATATCGGCGGTGACGGCATAGAACGCGGCCATGGCCTCGCTTACCTTGGCCAGCAGGGGGCCGTGGTCGCGGATCAGGTTGTCGTGCAAATCAAAGCCGCCCTGCGACACCAGAAACACCTGGCGCCGCGCGCCCAGGGTGCTGCGGCCCTGGATCAGGCGCGCCACCATCTTGAGCTGCTGCGCCAGGCTGTCGGTGGCAAAGGCGGTGGCCAGCGCGCCTGCAGCAGGGTCGGTCAGGCGCAAGGCCGCGGTGACGGACGACTCGGCCGCCAGCGCGCGCGTGCTGACCTTGTTGTATTCGTTTTCCAGCACATGCGTACGGCTCTGCTTGAGCAGGCCACTGATGGCCGCACTGACCGCCGTGGAGCCATACACCGAGGCACCCGCCACTGCCGCGTTTATCTTGATGGCGCCGCCCGTGCTCACCTGGTATTGCAGGGCCTGGTCGCCGGACAGGAACACCGCATTGCCGGTGACCGACATGCAGCTGAAGGTGGCCGCGCTGTTCAGGCTCAGGGCCAGGTCCGCCATATTGCCGCCCCAGCCCACAGTGGAGCCCTCCGGCGAAGAAGACTGCCAGATGCTTTGCTGGTCGTTGTGGGAAAACAGCTGCGGCGGGCGGGGATAGAGAACATGGTCACTGCTGTTGTACTGGGCCCGCGTCAGCGGCTTGACCAGCGGGCCCACATTGAGTTGCACCGCTGCCTTGCCGCTGTTGAACAGGCCGGCCAGGGCCGTCATGCCGGGGTTCAGGGCGAACTGGCGCGCCACGCCCTGTGGATCCAGCGGCGCGGCCAGAGGTGACAACAAGGTGGGCGCCAATGCGGCCTGACCCAGAGCGATGCCACCGGCCGTTCGCCCTGCGCCACCACCGCGAATCGTGCTGTACAGGTCGTAGCTGGCGTTGTCATAGGGCACCACCGTGTTGCCATAGTCGTTGCCACCGTACAGGAACACGCAGACCAGGGCCTTGTAGTCACCGGCCGTGGCGTTGAAGGCAGCAGCCTCACCCATGGCGGCCAGGTTGAGCGCCAGCGGCAGGGCCGTTCCGCTCAGCGCCAGTTGGCCCGAGCGCTTGAGAAAGGCGCGGCGTGAGTGCAGATCGGGTTGGAGTGCATGCATGGTCTGTCCTTACTTCTGCACCAGATAGTCGGCCGACGCCATCACCATCAGCACGGCGGCATAGACGCGGTTGCGCTTCTGCGCGTCGGTCGTGATCACCATGGCGTTCAGCGCACCCAGAATGAGCGCCTGGCTGGCGCTGCTGAGTTGGCCGGCGCACAGCAAGAGATTGAGGCGGTTCAACAGCGCCGTGGTGTCAGCCACCAGGGCCAGCTCCGCCCCATAGCCGGCCTTGATATCGCCGCTGTTGATGCCATTGGCAATCACCGACTGCAGATAGTTCAGATAGCCGCCCACGCTGCTTTCGTTCACCAACTGGAACTCCGGCGCCACGGCTCCGGGCGGCAAGGCGGTGGCAGGTGGCACATAGCCGGGCCGGAAGAAATTGAACACCGAGGGGGAGCGCAGCGGGCTCTGTCCCAACTGCGTTCCGGCATTGCTCAGATCGCCCATCTTCCAGGTGCCTGCCCCTGATACGGCGCCGAAGCTGCGGCCCCATTGCACCAGGCGCAGCATGGGTTCGCGCAGCTTGCCAAACTGCGGGTCGCTCAGGCCGGCGGGGCCGCGCGCCTCGTCGTCGAGCAGGATGGCCGCATACACATGGGCCAGGCTGCCGCGCACGCCCGCACCGTTGTTGGCAAACACCGCCGCCACGCGCGCCACATAGGCGGCACTGGGGTTGCTGGTGACCAGGCGCTGGATCAGCTGCCGACTGATAAAGGGGGCGGTGTTGGCGTAGTTAAACAGCCGGTCCAGCGCGGTCTGCAATCCCTCTGCTGCCGGAGTGCCTGCTGCCACGGTGATGCCCAGAAAGCTGGCGGCAGCGGTGCTGTGGTTGTTGCCCACTTGCACCATGGGCAGGCGCGCAAAGTGGGTGCTGGGAATGGTGCGCGTGCCGCCGCCGGTTTGCGGCACCACGGTGGGCTGGTTCTGGCTCATGTCCAGGTCGTAGCCGGTGAGCACCTGGGCCAGGTTGCTGACATCGCTGGCGCCGTAGCTGTCGATGGTGTTGCCGCTGCCGTCCAGCCGGGGCGAGCCGTCGGCGTTCAACTCCAGCAAGCCTATGCTGAAGAGCTGCATCACCTCGCGCGCATAGTTCTCGTCCGGCTGGCTGCCCTTGCCGTCGGCCTTTTTATTGCCCTTGGTGTTGAGGTAATAGCCCATGGCCACGTTGAGCGTGATGGCGCCCAGCAGCGCGCGGTAGTTGCCGAAGGCGTGGGTGTTGAGCGTGTCCCAGTAATGGGCGGCGGCATGGCTGCGCCAATTGAAGTTCAGGCCGGTGAGCGACACCACCATGATCTCGGACAGGGCCAGCGCCATGCGTTTGCGTGCGGCATCCGGCTGCGTCATGAGCTGGTTCCAGGCCATGGCGTCGCCGGGAGCGCTGCTGTCGTAATAGTTGCTGCTGCTGTTGACGTCGCCATAGCCCTGGGCGTCCAGCCAGTCCCAGCCCAGCATGCCGGAGGGTTTGGCCACCTGCGCCTCTATCCAGCGCGCGTAGCCTTGCGCCTTGACGGCGGAGATCTCGGCATCCGATACGGAAAACTGGGCCTGCAACAAAAATCGACTGACTTGCAGTTCGGTAACGGATGCCAGTTGCGTATAGCCACTGGTGTTGACCGTGATGTTGGTACCGGCGATGACCGGCGTATTGGTGCCAGGCGCGGTGGCAGCTCCACCGCCGCCACAGGCGGCCAATCCAACTGAAGTTAACGCGGCTACGCCCAGCTTCCCATCTGAATCATGCTCAGCGCTTGGCGTTTGTATCGTGATAGCGGCGCCTGAGGCGCTTGTTTCGTCTTGCAAGACCACTCCCTGAATGTGCCGACCAGCTCCAACGGCCCGTGCAGCTTACGAGAAAACCGTGACCGTACCCGCACGCCTTGCAACTGCTTACGAAATCGGAGCACCGGGGCAACGAACCTCCGAGCCGTCAAATCGCACTTGATTGCATCAGGCAACTGCCAACCGAGCACTCAGCCGGGCGCAGTTCTATAATTCAGGCGCAGCCCCACCCACGGTGAGCGCTGTCGTCAATCGTTGACCGTGCCGGTTCCAACGCCTGACCTATCCAAAGGCCGCCCAGGCCAATAAAGCCCCCTCGTTTTATTCCTGCTGCATCGCTGCATGTTGCGCTGCAGAAAAGCTTTTGGAGTTTTCTATGCCTGGCCTGTTCAATGCCCCACGCGCACTCACCGTTAAAAGCCCTGCCATTCCCGTGCTGGCGGGACAGCCCGCACTGGTTCCCTTGAAGCTCGAAGGTGCCGAGGGCATCAACAGCCTGTTTGAATACCGGCTCACGCTGCAAACACCAGATGCCCTCAACTTCATGGGCGGCACAGGCAGCAACTTCGATCAGGATTCGTTCGTAGGGCTGGAGTTGACCTGCTACGTGGAGTTAGAGGGCCAGGGCAGCTTCGCTCCCGGCATACCAGGTGGTGGCGGTGCATCCAACCGGGGCGCCGGTTTGCGCGAGATATCGGGCTTGATTACCGCTGCGCGCTATGTCGGCGAAGAGTCCCGCCACGCCCTGTACGAACTCACCCTTCGCCCCTGGCTGCATCTGGCCACGCTCACTACCGACTGCAAGGTGTTTCAGGACAAGACGCCGGTCGAAGTGATTGAAGCCGTGCTAGCCGACTACCCGTTTGCATCAACCAAGCGCCTGATCGAAACCTACTCCCAGCGCGACTACACCGTTCAGTACAACGAAACCGACTTTGAATTCATCAGCCGCTTGATGCAGGAGTGGAGCATCAACTTTCACTTCGAACATTCGGGCGGTGTGCACCGCCTGATCTGGAACGACCACAACGGCGCCTTCCAGGTGACGCAAGGCGATCAGGACAAAGGCGCCAGCGCCTATCACTCGATTCCGTTTTATCCGCTGGGCCACAAGATAGACCGCGAATACATACACGGCTTCAGCCCTGTCGATAGCATCACCAGTGGCAGCTATGCAAGCCGCGAGTACGACTACACACGTCCGCGCGCAACACTGGGCGCTGATGCAGCCGCCCCGCGCAAGACCGGCCATGCTGCACAGGCCGTGTATCTGTGGCGCGGCGACAAAGCAGGCCTGGGTGGATCGGACTACAGCCAGCCCAACCGGGGTGCGGACAAGGCGGCGAACCAGACTGAGCCGCAGGGAAGACACCTTGCACGCTCGCGCATGCAAAGCCTGCGTCAGCAAGCCCTGCGCGCATCGGGTGTGGGCCATGTGCGTGGCATCGTGCCCGGCTGCACCTTCAGCCTGAGCGAACACCCCCAGGCAAAGGCCAACGTCGAATACATCGTGTTGGACACCCGGTTTGTGATCGAGAACGTCAATGAAGAGACACAGCGCAACACCACAGCGCTCGCTGATACCCAGCGGCTTGCCGGCCAATGGCGCGTGCAGGTGAACTTTGAAGTGCAGCCCACTACCGAAGCGCTGCGCCCGGCAGCCACGCAACGCAAACCCAAGACCGGTGGCCCTGAAACCGCCTTGGTAGTCGGCCCCGGCGCCGACACCGCCGAGAGCAACATCTACACCGACAGCCTGGGCCGCATCAAGCTGCAATTTCCCTGGGACCGCTACGGCCAGAAGAACCAGAACAGTTCCTGCTGGGTGCGCGTATCGGCCGAGTTTGCCGGCAATCAGTTGGGTGCGATGCACATTCCGCGCATTGGCCAGGAAGTGGTTGTCAGCTTTCTGGGCGGCGACCCGGACCTGCCCCTCGTTACCGGGCGCGGCTTTAACGCCGTCAACATGCCGCCCTGGAGCCTGCCCGCGCAGCAGGCCCTGTCGGGCTTCCGATCGCGCGAACTCATCCCCGGTGGCGGCAACAGCGCCGCCGGGCGCAGCAACCATTTGATTCTGGACGACACCGAGCAAAGGATTCAGGTGCAGCTCAAGAGCGACCACCAGCACAGCCAACTGAGCTTGGGCCACATCACCAGAATCGAAGACAACGCCGGCCGCAAAGAGGCGCGCGGCGAAGGCTTTGAGTTGCGCACCGACGGCCACGGCGTGCTGCGCGCCAAGGATGGACTACTCATCAGCACCGAGGCGCGCAACAGCGCACAGGGCCACGCCAAAGACATGGGCGAGACCATCAACCGCCTGTGCCAGGCGCAAGACCAGCACGACGCGTTGGGCGATCTGGCGAAACAGCACCAGGCGCAGGACGCCACCGACCAGAACCAAGTTGCCAAGGCCCTCAAAGAGCAGAACGCCGCCATCCAGGGCCAGGGCGGTGAAGACGGCAAGTTCCCCGAACTGGCCGGACCGCACATCGTCATCGCCAGCCCAGCCGGCATCGAGTCCACCACGCCCGGCAGCACGCACCAGCACAGCGGAAAGCACCACGCTATTACCACTGGTAGCCACACCAGCATCAGCACGGCCAAGAGCCTGCTGGCAAGCGTTAAAGGGGCGGTACGCATGTTTGCCTACAAAGACGGCATCAAACTGGTATCGGCCAAAGACGACACCGAAATCCAGGCCCTCAAGACCAGCGTCAACCTGCTGGCCAAGATGGACATCACGATGACGGCCAACCGCATCACCCTGACCGCCAAGGAGAGTGTGACGATCAATGGGGGCGGCAGCTACACGGTTTGGAATGCGGTGGCTATAAGGTCCGGCACCACCGGGCCGCATGTGGCGCATGCGGGAGACCATGGGCATCCGGGGGAGAAAAGCCTCACCGTTGTAATGCCTGCAATGCCCACGGGCTCGCCTTTGGCCAAGCGCAGTTTCTCAGCATAAAGAAAGCAATAACAACATGTTGATTAGCACCCCATTTTTAAAGTCCGGCATAACCGAGGACAACTTGGACAGCATACAGTTGGCCTTTACCGGGCAATACCCGATCACATCTCATCTGGAATGGCACAACGGTCAGCACCTGATTGCGCCGCAAGAAGGTGGCACCTATGTGGATGTGCGTGCCATTGCTGATGGCAAAGTCGTCTACAGCGTCAAGCCCGATGCAGGACCCAGTAACGACAAAGACCACTCACAAAACTATGCTGCCTTTGGTGCTGGCCCAGAGTGGACCGACAAAGGCCTGGTCATCATAGAGCACACAACGGAGATTGGCTCAGATGGCAGCACGCCCACAAAAATCACGTTCTACAGCGTGTACGCCCATTTGAAGGAACTCGCCACTGGCATTGCGAAAGACAAGAAGATCTATCGCAAAGACATTTTGGGCAAGCCCGGTCAAATTTATGGGCAGCCCGGACATATTCACTTTGAAATTTGTTTGGACGATACAAACATCAAGCTGCTGCTGGGTCTAGACCCTAAGGACTGGCCGGCAGCCGACGCGAAGCCAACCAAGGATGGCCGCACAGATGTAGTTTTCGGCAGCACCTATGTCTACTTGCCCGCCAATACCGCTGTCCAGACTGCGGTACCCACTAGCCATCTGCGTGGAACCGCCTCGCAAACCCTGAATGCGCCGCAGTGGGTGCAGCTCAACTACGCAGGTAATGCGACCATTACCAGCTACAAATTGGACGGCAGTACGATTGGAGAGCGTACTGATGGCGACGCTGAGTACGACATGTACAAGGAAGCAAACACCCGCCATAACAGCCTCAGCACGGGTTACAAAGCCAGTAGCAGTCCCAGTGGTTGGTACGAATTGCTGCGCTTTGGTCGCAACTTGGGCCGTGGCAGTGCAGCCACCGACAAAGATCCTTTGCCAGCCAACGCGGCACATTGGCGCAAGATCAATACTCCGGAAGGTGAACGTTGGGCTGACCTCAATGCCGATGGCACGTTTAAGTTCAGCGATGCGGACTTTCCGGCTATATTGGGTTGGAATTGCTATGGCGATGACACGAAAATCGCAGACCAACGCTGTGACAGTCCAAAGCTCAAGGCGCTTCTGACAAGCGAAATCGACAATGCGGACGCCAAACTTGCCGCGTTAGGTGACCCGCTACTGATGTTCGCCTATACGCGTAGAGACTCTATCAAGGAAAAACTACGCAAGGCAATTTGCAAATTCCCGACGGAATTTGACCAAGGTGACTTTGAAGCGCGCTATGGGCATATCAAGGAAGAGGAATATTTCAAAACGGATGCGACAGGGAAAAACTGGAAGAAGCTGAGTGATCACATTAAGGCGTTGACCGTCACAGATTTGCCGGATGCATATAAGCAAGCTCAATGGCATTTGCATCCGCTGGCGTTTATTGAAGTAATGCGCAAGTGTGCGTGGATCCGAAAATTGGATTTGAAGCGTATTTTTACAACCATTTCCGACGAATATCTCGAGACTATCCTATTCGAGCTAAACAGATTTTCTAGCAAGCACTTCTTAAATACGGGACTTCGCCAAGCACACTTTTTTGGTCAAGTACGCAAGGAAACTGGGCCAAGCATGAGCGCGACAACGGAAAGTTTGAATTACTCGAAATCTGCTCTCATTAGTACGTTTCACCATTACTATGAAAACCGACCTCTAGAAGCCACTCAAGATGGCCGCACCGCTTCGCATGCTGCGCGCCAAGATATTATTGCAAACAAGGTGTATGCCGGGCAGATAGGTAACGGGAACACTGCTAGTGGAGACGGATGGAAATACCGCGGGAGGGGCTTGAAGCAAGTAACGGGGAAGGGAAATTATCAAGAATTTAGGAATAAATACAAGACGTATTGGGCAACTGGTTTTCAAGACTTTGAAGATCAACCAGATCTGCTAGTACAAATGCCTTATGCCCTACGTTCGGCTGTGTGGTTTTGGGTTTCCAAAGGCTGTATGAAAAAGGCGGATGCTGGCATGCGGGATAGTGATGTAGATGCGGTGACAGGCATTGTCAACCACGGGGAATTGGGAACTCCAAAAGCGCAAGAGCGTCGGGTTTTTGCACAAGGTGCATATTCCATTTTGGAGTAAATTAATATATGAAACACAAAATAATTGTCATTATATTAGCGTTACTGGCATCACCTTTAGTTAATGCTCAATGTGAAAAGTATTTAAAAAATTGGGCAATTGAGTTGCCCTCCAAGGGCGATGTTGACTTGACAATCGCTGCTTGCAAAATATGGCCAAATGATCCAACATTGACGATAGCTGCATTACCTTTTCCTCACAAAAATAATGATAGCGAAACAGGCGCTTACGATCTTGAAGTTTTGGTTGCTGACAGCATGACAGGGGCTGTTGTAGCGCGGACTTACCAACCATCGGCTATCAGTTACGACGCTATTCGGCTAACAGGTATTTCGATTGACACTGGGCGCTACCAGTTGACACCAAACAAACGCGCATTTGGTATACGCATAAATCATTCAGGGTCATCAAACATCTTTCCGTATGACACTACCACCTTGAGCCTGTATGTCATAGAAGGTAAATTGCTACGTGCAGTACTTGATCGATTTGTTGTTGGAACCAGAAATGGGGATTGGGATGGCATCTGCGACGGCACTTTTAGTACAAAGTCGCGCTCAATAGACATTGGAAAGCCAGGTATTGACGGATTTGCAACGTTAAAAGTTATCGAGCAGAACACGCGTAGCATAAGTAAGTTGTCTGACGGTGAATGCGTAACTCAAGATAGTCGACAACAGCCCACCAACTTCTCATTGGCCTACCGCAACGGAAGCTATCAAACACCAAAGAAAATGACTTTGGAATTCTAGAATGTGAAAGCAGTGAAGTCGGACTATTCCAGTTTTACGCAAACTTGAACTCAAACCACCCTCGCACTCCCCCAATGCCATTAAGTTAAGCCCTCATCGGTACCCCTTTCGTGGTCGCTGAGCGCCCCCAATGGCATGCTTGCGCGCAAAGCTCCTGCCTAGCCTGATCTTGTCGCGTGTGCGTGCGATCAGGCTCACTACCGCGTGCAGTGCTTTGC
>CANFIH010000111.1 GCA_947446855.1 Burkholderiales bacterium | reverse complement strand
GTTCAGCTTTCCCCGACCCATGGCCAGGGCGATCTTGGGTAGTTGCGTGGTCTTGCCGGAGCCGGTCTCGCCGCAGACGATGATGACCTGGTGCTGGCGCATCGCCTCCATGATCTCGTCGCGCTTGCCCGATACGGGCAGGGACTCGGGGAAATCGATGTGCAGGGGGCAGGCGGGGGATGGGGAAAGGGGTGCGTTCACCCGGTGATTATCCCATGACACGCCTTCACGTGCTACACTGGTTTACGTCATTTCGTGGAGAAAACAATGACCAATCTGACCATCTCACTGGACGATGCCATCGTCCGCAAGGCGCGTATCCGCGCCATCGAAGAAGGCACTTCTGTAAGTGCCAAGGTGCGCGAGTTTTTAGCGCAATACGCCAAAGTGGACAGCACCAGCGACTCAGCCCTGCCGGAACTCCCGGTATTCAAGGGCCGCACCGGCCTACAGCAGGGCATAGACCCCAGCAGCAACAAATCCATGTTGATGGCCGCAGACGACCTGGACTCCGGCGGCAAGGATGGCGTGTGACGCCCGATGTCAACGTTCTGGTCGCCGCGTCACGGGCAGACCATCCACACCATGAGGCAGCCAGCACTTGGCTACGCGCCAGCCTAGAGGGCGCGCGCAGCGGTGTGCCGCTCGGGCTTTTCGGCACGGTAGTCGCCAGCTACTTGCGCTTGGTCACACACCGAAAAGTGTTTGCCGAACCCACCCCCATGGCCCACGCCATTGCATTCCTGGATGCGCTGCTGCAACGCCCTGGCGTGGCCATGTTGGCAACGCAAGACGAATGGCCCGCGATGAAGAGGTTGTGCCTGGAAATGGGTTTAAGCGACAACGATGTGCCAGACGCATGGATTGCTGCCAGCGTGCTGCAGAGACAAGAAACACTGGCCACATTCGACCGGAACTTCGTGCGCCTTCTGCCAGCCAAGCAGTTGGTATTGCTCCAGCCATCGCAAACCTAATGCTTTTCGCCCACCAACTCGCACTCCCTACCCGCCTATGCCCTTCACCAACCTCTGTACCTTCGTCCGCGGGTTCTGCTTGATGGCTCCCTGTACACGCCAGTTCAGCCGTCACCCCCCGTGGCTCGCCCTCCTGGCCACGCTGCTGTACACACCGGCGCTTCACGCCGCGCCCCTGCTGCATTGCGAAATGACCTACGCCGGCAGCACGCAGACTCTGGAGGCGGCACCGGTGGCCGATCCGTACAGCGTGCAGTCGGTGGACGTGGGCGGGCGCTTCTGGTTCAAGGCGGTGATGGTGGGCAAGGCGAACGAGGTGGACTACATCAAGCTGTATGCCTACCTGGATAAGCGCAGCCAGCCGGTGCTGGTGCAGCAGGCCACCTACCTGCCGCCCTTTGTGAAGGGCCGCTCACTCACCGGCAAGCAGTTTGTCTTCGCCGGGCCGGTGGAGCGCGAGCTGCAATACGACTGCGCGCTCCGGGAGTCCACGCCATGACGCGCGCACTGTTTCACGGGGCACTGGCATGCGCAAAGGCAATACGACTTACGCTGGTGTGCGACCGGGCACTTGCACGGCTGCTGGCAATCGCACTGCTCAGCGCCGCGCCGGTGCAGGCACAGGCGCAGGCGCCAACCCAACAGCCCGCTGTCACCCTGGTCTTCGCCGGCGACATCGTGCTGGATGATACGGCCGGCGCTCTGATTGAAAAGGGGCAGGACCCCTTCGCCGGCTTTGGCGATCTGTTCAGCAAGGCCGACATTCGACTGGGCAATCTGGAATGTGTGGTGGCCACCACCGGCTCGGCCGGCGAGAAGAACTACACCTTTCGCGCCCACCCGCGCACCCTGCCCGTGCTCAAGCGCCACTTCGACGCCCTGGCCCTGGCCAACAACCACTCGGGCGACTACGGCCGTGAGGCCTTTGCCGAGATGCTGGGCCTGCTGCGAAACGTCGGGCTGGGCTACTTTGGCGGCGGCCACACCCTCAAGGAGGCGCACCGCCCGCTCATCATCGAACGCAAAGGTCTGCGCATCGCGCTCTTGGGCTACAACGAATTCATGCCGCGCAGTTTTGAGGCCGATGCCGACGCGCCGGGCAGCGCCTGGAGCGAGGACGAACAGGTGGTAGCCGACATCCGCGCCGCGCGCAGCGTCCACCATGCCGATCTGGTCATCCCCGTCATGCACTGGGGTTGGGAAAACGAGCCGGTAGCCAACGCCCGCCAGCACCAGTTGGCGCACCTCATGGTCGACGCCGGGGCCGACGCCGTCATCGGCGGGCACCCACATGTGACGCAGGACATAGCGCATTACCGGGGCCGCCCCATCATTTACAGCGTGGGCAACTTTGTCATGAAGGAAACCGACAACGACAACCAGCGCGTGGGCTGGGTGCTGCGCCTGCAGTTGGACGCCAGCGGTGTGCGCGCCTTTGACACCCGCGTGGCGCGCATCAGCATGGACGGTATTCCCACACCCGATGCAAGCACCGCCAGCCCTTGTTGGCAGCGCGGCGACGCCACGGTGGGCCAGTGCCGCAACCCCGATTAGCCTGCGCCGTCCGTCGCAGTCCGTGCAAAGCCCATCCGCTACATTTGAAGCCTGCATTTCTCCAGCCGCCTCAGCCCACCCGTACCCCATGACCTCTGTTTTCAATTTCACCTTTGTGCCCTGGTTCCGCTCGGTGGCGCCTTACATCCACAAGTTTCGCAACCAGACCTTTGTGGTGGGCATTGCCGGAGAAGCCATTGCCGCAGGCAAATTGCCGCACCTGGCGCAGGATCTGGCCATGATCCAGAGCATGGGCGTAAAGATCGTACTGGTGCATGGCTTTCGGCCCCAGGTGGCGGAGCAGCTCAAGGCCAAGGGCCATGCGGCCAAGTATTCGCACGGCATCCGCATCACCGACAGCGTGGCACTGGACTGCGCCCAGGAAGCTGCGGGCCAATTGCGTTATGAAATCGAGGCGGCCTTCAGCCAGGGCTTGCCCAACACGCCCATGGCCGACTCGACGGTGCGCGTGATATCGGGCAACTTCATCACGGCACGCCCCGTGGGCATCGTGGACGGCGTGGACTTTCAGCACAGCGGCGTGGTGCGCAAGGTGGACACCGCCGGCATTACCAAGACGCTGGACATGGGCGCCATGGTGCTGCTCTCGCCCTTTGGCTTCTCCCCCACGGGCGACGCCTTCAACCTGGCGATGGAAGAGGTGGCCACTTCAGTGGCTACTGCCCTGCAGGCCGACAAACTGATCTTTTTGACCGAGGTGCCCGGCATCCGCATGCGGCCGCTGGAAGTGGCCTGTGAGGACAACCCCATAGACACCGAGTTGCCGCTGGCCGCGGCCGAGCGCCTGCTCAAAGACCTGCCCGCCGCCAACCAGCCGAGCGACGTCGCCTTTTACCTGCAGCACTGCGTCAAGGCTTGCAAGAACGGCGTGGAGCGCAGCCACATCATTCCCTACTCAGTGGACGGTGCCATTCTGCTGGAGGTGTATGTGCACGACGGCATAGGCACCATGGTGGTGGACGAAAAGCTGGAGGAACTGCGCGAAGCCTCTCCTGACGATGTGGGCGGCATTCTGCAGCTGATCGAGCCGTTTGAAAAAGACGGCACCCTGGTCAAACGCAGCCGTACCGAGATCGAGCGCGACGTGGGCAACTACACCATCCTGGAGCACGACGGCGTGATCTTTGCCTGCGCGGCGCTCTACCCCTACCCCGAGGCCAGGACCGCTGAGATGGCTGCACTCACCGTGTCACCCGATGTGCAGGGCCAGGGCGACGGCGAGCGGGTCTTGAAACGGGTGGAGCAGCGCGCCAAGGCCGCCGGGCTGGACAGCATTTTTGTGCTGACCACCCGCACCATGCACTGGTTTATCAAACGCGGCTTCGTGCCGGTGGACCCGGAGTGGCTGCCCGAAGCCCGCAAGCGCAAATACAACTGGGACCGCAAGAGCAAGGTGTTCGTCAAAAAGCTCTGATTAACGGCGGGCTTGTCGCACCAGCAGCGTCAGCGCAACGATGGCCGCAAAGCTGAACCAGACAAAGGACCAGTTGGCAATCGAGCCGCCCAGAAAGGTCCAGTCCACCTTGGAACAGTCGCCACTGCCCTTGAAGATCATGGGCAGGGCGCGCTGCAGCGGGAAGTTCTCGATCATTCCGTAAAAGTCGCGCCCGCAGGACACCACCTCGGGCGGGTACCACTGCAAAAAGCTCTGGCGCGCAGCCACAAAGGCACCAAAACAGGCGCAGGCCAGCAGCAAAAAGCTGGAGGTTAGCAACACCGCGCGCTTGGCGGTGGCAGCCGCCAGGATCGCGAAGAACAGCACGAACATGTCCGCATAACGCTGCACGATGCACATCGGGCATGGCTCCAGGCCCACCACGTGTTGCAGGTACATGCCAAAGGCCAACATGCCGGCGCAGACCAAAGCCAGCAGGCCCATCACGCGGCGCGGCGCGTAGTCCAAGTTTTCGAAGAGAAAGGTGTTCATCCGGTTGTGTTTCAGTTGTGACGGGTAGTGCGGGCATTTTCCACCATGTCAAGCCGGCCTAGTCATAGCGGGTGGTAAAGATCAGGTCCAGCGCATTCTGTATGCCGGACTCACCGCGTAGCGTGAAGCGGCGCGACAGGTCGTAGAACACATAAAAGGTGCCCAGCGTGCCCGCCAGGCCGCGCTCGTAGGCAACATAAAAGTCGCGCGAAATGCGCTTGCCCAGACGCACCGTGGCCTCGGTGCCGGTGCTGCCGTCCAGGTTGGCGGTGGCGATCTGACCCAGCGAGACCTCGTCCAAGCCGAAGGCCTTGCCAATGCCTTCGGTGGGTGCCATGCCCTTGCCGGCCAACAGGGCCAGGGCCGCCTGTTGCAGCAGGGCGGTTTCCGCACCACCGTTGGCACTGGAGCGGCCCAGCACCAGCCAGGACAGCTTTTCGGCGTCCGGCAGATCCGGGTCGGAGTACAGGCGCACCACCGGCAGCTGCGCTGTGCCGCTAACCTCCACCCCCACCACTTGCGACATATTGGGCCGCACCGCGCGTATGTCCAGGGACGGGTTGTCATACACACCGGCAAAGCGCAGCGTGCCGTCTTCAATGCGCAGGCTCTGGCCATAGGCGCGGTAGGTGCCGCCGACGGTGTGCAACTCGCCGCTCAGGCGCGGCGGCACATCGCGCCCTTGCGCCTGCAGGGTCAGCAGCCCTGCCAGGCGCGTTTTCAGGCCGTGGCCCTGCACCTGGAAGTTGGGGCCGGGGTCGAGCACGATGTTCAGGTCCGGCACCACGTTGCGGGCCAGTGGCGCTGGCGCTACGGCTTCTGCTTGCGGGGCTTTGCCGGCTACCGGCTTGCGGCGCTTCACCACCACATCGGCACCCAGTTTGGGAGTGCTGTCTTCGGGCAACACAAACAGCGCCTGTTCTGCCGTGAGCAGACCGCGCAAAACCAGCCGCGTATCGATCAGGCGCGCGGCCAGATTGCCCGAGACCACCAGGCGCTGGTCTGGCCGCGAAGTGACACGCAGAGCCTGGGCCTTGGCATCCAGCGCCATGCGCAGGCGGGTAGCCAGCGGGTCGCCGGGGGCGCCGGGTAACCAGTCCACCGAACCGCTGGCCAGCAGTTGCCCGCCCACCGCACCGCCAGCACCCTGCAGCGTCAGCTCGACAATGTCCATGTGCTGGCCGTCAATTGCAATGCGCAGCACGCCGTTGCTGAAATCAATCCCGTCCACTGCCGAGCGTATGGCCATGTCGCGCGCCTGCAGGGTGCCCTTCCAGCCCGGATGGCTACGCGTGCCCGACAGCACCGCATCAGCCTCCAGCGTGCCGTGGATGCGCCAACCCACCGGCGCGATCAGCGACCAGGCGCCCACGGTCGGCAGACTGGCATGCAGCACGGCTTGCAGCGGCGCATCAGGCGCCCACAGCGGGCGGCCGTTGGCACTTGTTTGCAGCCGGGTGTTGAATTCGGCCCGTACATTGCCGCCGGCCTCGCTGGCCCAGACCAGATCGGCATGCAGCGCCTCCCCCTTCACCGTGAGGTCCACATGGGCGTCGCGCAGGCCTGCCTGCAGCACGCCGCCACCCGCGTCGGCCGCCAGCAGTTGCAAATCGCCACTGCTGCGCTGCACGCTGGCGCGCAGCTGCATGCCATTGCCGGCGCTGCTGGCGTCCCACTGGCCACCAAACACCAGGTCACCACGCAGACCCAAATTAGCCATGCGGGTCTGGCCCAGCAATTCCAGCCACGCCAGGGGCACACCTTGCAGCTGGCCACGGCTGTTCCAGCGCGCCGGCCCCGCTGCGGGCTTGTTGGGAACGGTCCATTGCGCCTCCTGCCACTGGATCTGCGCCGTACCGGGCGCGGGCCCGCTCAGCCGCAGGGTGCCAGCGGCCAGGGCCAGGGAACGGCTTGCCGCGCTGTCCTGCCAATCCAGCGCTACGGCTTGCTGCAGTTGCAGGGTCCAGGGTTTGGCTTGCAGGGTGTCTGCCGCCGTGAACTGCAGCGCATCCAACAGCGCATGCCATTGCCCCGACGGGGGCCGGGACACCTGCGCGTGCCCCGTTAGGGCGAGTTGCTGCACCGGGGTTTGGGCCTTGCCGCTGAATTTCAGTGCCAAGGCGCGCAGGGTGCCAGCCAACTCCAGCTGCAGATCGCGCAGCGGGTACGCATCCGCCAGCTCCAGGCGCGCCGCATTGGCAGATGCTTCCAATTGCAGCCCGGCGCCCTGGTCATGCCAGCCCCCATTCCAGCGTGCTGTCAGCTCGACCGCTCCCTTTGCATCCCACGCGGGCAGGCTGGAGCCCAGCAGTGGCAGCGCCTGCAGCCAACGCGACAGGGCTTGCACATCGCTCACCTGCCAGGCACTGCTGCCCTGCCCAGCGGCTTCACCCAGACTGCCGTCCAGTTCTCCTTGCGCTCCCGGCAAGGTGGCACGCATATGTGCCGTGCTGGCATAGCTGCGGGTATCCAGCAGCAGCTGACCGGAAACCTGCGCCTGCGGGGTTTGCAGCAGCACGCTGTCCAACTGCAGTGCGGGCGCGTTCCAGCGGCCCGCTGCCTGCAGCCGCAGGGCTTGCGCCGTGGTTTGCAGCGGCGTGCTGAGTTCACTTTCAAACGCCACGCCCTGCGCACTTTGCCGGGCCGACAAGCTGCCGTCCAGGGTGGCGAAGGGCCAGCGGCTGTCGAGCTGGCGGGGCTCAATGCCATGCAGCGTGCCGCTGAGCGACCACTGCGCCGGGCTACCCGCATAGCGGCCCTGGGCTTGGGCCGTACCGCCTGCCAGCTGGGCCTGCAAGTCCGACAGCAGCCACTGGCCACCGCGATATTGCAGGCGGGCCTTGGCACTTTGCAGGGGCAGTCGCTGCTGATCCAAGGCACCGGGCGCATTGTTTTGCACCTGCACGCTGCCTTGCCAGCCGGCGCCGTCGGGCAGAACCTGGGCCTGGCCGGACAGGCTGGTCTGGGGTGCTTGGGGCCACAGACTGGCCAGATTGAGCGCCGTCCACTGCCCCTGCGCGCTGGCAATCGGCTGTGGCTGCGCCGGGTGCAGCGTAGCCTGCAAGCTGGCCTGCATGGTGCCCAGGGGGCGGAAGCCGGCACTGCCCTGCGGCCGCAAGTCCATGGCCACATCGAGCGCCGCCTCCGGCCCCAGCAGGGTTCCGCGCACCGAGGCTTCGGCCTGCAAGGCCAGCGCCGCCTGTTGGACCTTGACAGGGGTTTGCACCTCGCCGCTGGCGCGCAAGGCCAAGGCCATGGGCTGCGTGGCCTGCAGTTGCCCGCTGAGCTGGTAGTTACCAGCGGCCATGCGCAGACGGCCATCCTGCAGAAAATGCGTGAAGCCATCAAACCGGTAATGTCCGCGCAGCGCATCCAACTGCAGCGCAGGCGGCCCGGCCCAGTCCAAGCGGTCAATCACAAACGCCACATCGGCCCGCACGGGCAGCGACCACTCAGGGATGGGCGCGCCGGTGGACGGGCTGCTGTCCTGCACGCGCAGCAAGCGGGCATGCAACATGGTCAAGCGCACTTCGCCCTGCAACAAAAGATGCCAGTCCCAGGCCAGTTCCAGGTCCTGTGCCTCCACGCTCAATGCACCCTTGGTCCACCGCAGCTCGCCCATGTGCCCGCCATGCAACAGGGTGCCCGCGACAGCGCTGGCCCGCAGGCTTTGCCCGGCCGGCAGCGCCGCAGACACCATGCGCAGCGCCTGGCCCAGTGAACCTTCGGTTTGCAGCCAGAACAGCAGGCCCAGCACCAGCGCCACCAACACGCCAAAGGTGCTGCTGAGCACCAGACTCAGCAGGCCACCCGACAGGTGAAACAAAAGGTGCAAGCGACGCATCAGAAGGCAAAGCCCACGTTCAGGTGCAGCCGGTAGGTTTGGGTGGCCACGCCATAGGCCACATCAATTTGCAGCGGACCTATCGGGCTTCGCCAACGGGCGCCCACGCCCACACCCGTCTTGAAGCTGAACTCTTCCACCCGGTTGGCCACCGCACCCGTGTCGACAAAAACGGCGGTCTCCCAGTCCGTCATCAGGCCGTTGCGCACAATCGGGCGCTGCCATTCCACGCCGGCCGTAGCCAGATAGCGTCCGCCCTCAGCGGTCTGCACGCCGTTGCGGGTGACCCCCAACTCCTCGTGCTTGTAGCCACGCACCGTGCTGTCGCCCCCGGTCAGAAACAACTGGTTGAATGGCACGTTGGTGGCGTCATTCACAAACACGGCGCCGGTTTGCGCGCGGTACACCAGCCGCCCGGCATGCTGGCGTGCGAAGAGGTTTTCCAGCCCCAGGCCCAGCGGCTGGTAGGCACTGCCGCGCAGCAGCACGCGTGAAAAAGGCTCCTGCTGCGAACCCATCACCGTGCCCGCTGACAGCTCTCCGCCCAGGCCCCAGCCGCTGGAAGGGAAAGGTACGCTGTCAAATTTGCGCCAGGCAAAGGCGTAGTTGGCCGTTGCCGCCTCGTTGGCGGTGCGCTGGCTGATTTCGCGGTAATCGGCCTCGGTACGTTCAAACTGCAGGTAGTAGCTTTGGTCCAGGCCGGCATCGGTGGTGAAGCGCCCGGCGCGCACCCGTCGGGTCTGCACATCGATCTGGCCCACCAGATCCTGTTGCAGCAGCGCCGATGCAGCCCAGCGCCAACGGCTCTCTCCCGGCTGCGAAGTCCAGTCACTTTGGAAGCTGTTGTTGTCACGCGAAACCGTCACCTTGTTGACGGCGCGCCAGTCGATGCCCGGCACCTGGTTGTAGGTGTGTTCGGCACTCCAGCGCGCACCGCTGTCGGTGCTGGCACCAATGCCGAACACCGCTTTTTGCATATTGGCTTCCTTCACCTGCACATGCACCGGCGCCCGGGCCGGGTCGCCCTGCACGTCCAGGGTCACATAGGCCGAGTCGTAATAGCCGCTGTCCGTCAGACGCTGCTGGGCTTCCACCAGTTCGGACAACACATAGTCCGCACCGTCTTGCAAACGGGCAAAGCGGCGCACCAGGTCGGCGCTGTAGCGCTGGTTGCCCTGCACATCCACGCTGCCGATTGTGTAGGCCGGGCCGGAATCGAGCTGCAGTTCCAGCTCAGCCCGCGCGGTGTCGGGGTCCACATCGGCCCGCGAACTCAGCAGGCGCCCGGTGGCGTAGCGCCGCGAAATCAGTTGCTTGAGCGCTTGCTGCTTGGCGGCGTCCCAGCCCGCCTGGGAAAACGGGTCGCCCGAGGCCAGGCTCCACAGGTCCTGGATCGACTGGCGTTGCTCTTGTGAGGCGGCGTCCTGCACGATGCCCCCGGTAAACACCAGATGCACCCCGCCCACCAGGGTTTGCGGGCCGGGCACCACCTCAATCACCACCGCTTTGGCGCTGCCAGTGGGTGCATCCGGCGCCTGCAGACGGATCTGAATCTCGGGCGAAAAGTAGCCCAGGGTGGCCACCAGGTCGCTGGCATCCTGTTGGGCGGTGCGCATCAGGCTCTGGATTTCGGCATCGCTCAGGTCGGGCAGCACGCGGTAGCGTTGCAGCTGCAGGTGGCGCTCCAGCAAGGCGGCAATGTCTTGGGGCGCGTGGATTTGAATCTCAAAAGCGCCCGCCTGGTCAGGACCGGATGCGGGCTCCTGCGGCTCCTGCCCGTGGGCCAGCGCGCCCAGTGCCAGCAAGGCCGTAGCAACAAGAAAACGTAGGGAAGTAAGTGCCATGGCCGCGGTACTGTAACCCAGCCCTGTGCGCCGGCCAGTGCGCCGCCGCAGTACCCGCAAGCGCGGGGTGATTGGCAAAGCGAATAAGATCAGGTAGTTGATTTTTTACAGAGGTTATTCATGGCACGTACGGTTCAATGTATCAAGTTGGGTAAAGAGGCAGATGGCTTGGACTTTGCGCCCTATCCCGGCGAATTGGGCAAGCGCATCTGGGAGAGCGTGAGCAAGGAAGCCTGGGCCGCCTGGCTCAAGCACCAGACCATGCTGGTGAATGAAAACCGCCTCAATCTGGCCGACGCCCGCGCGCGCCAATACCTGGCGCGCCAGATGGAAAACCACTTCTTTGGTGACGGCGCCGATGCCGCCCAAGGTTACGTGCCCCCTGCGGCCTGAGACCCGTGAACCTGGCGGCCGCAGCGCCCGCCACACGCCCGGCGGCGGCCTTGCTCACCGCCGGCTGGACTGCACAAGCAGGTTGGTCATTACTGGACAGCGACTTCGGTAGCGGGCAATTCTTTTTGAACATCTGGCAGGCCTGGCGCGCACACAGCCGCCGGCCGGCCATGCTGCATTACGTCGGCCTGCTCTCGACCCACGAGGCTGCGCAGCTGCAGGCGGCGCTTGCGACAGCCAACCCGGCCGGGCCACAAACGGCTGAACGGTGCAGCACGCTGGCCGCGCAGTGTTTTGGCCTGTTGCCGGGGTTTCACCGCATCCTGCTGGACGAAGGCCAGGTCTCCCTCACGCTGTGTGTGGGTGAGCGCTCCGACACTCTGGCGCGGCTGGAGATGCAGGCGGATTGCCTGCTGGCCGCCGCCAGCGGCCACAGCGAGCACCCGTGGGACAAATGGCAGCTCAAAGCCCTGGCGCGTTGCTGCAAGCGGGGTACGCACATGTACTTTTGCGGCACCCCCTTGCCGGACCCTGCCCTGCTGATGGACGCGGGCTTTGCGCCCGCCATGGACGCCGGCGCGTGCGCACCCCTTCCGTCCGACATGTTGCACGCCGTGTATGAACCACGTTGGCAGCTGCGCAGCTCCAGACGCCCAGACGCCACGCCCGGCCCGACCGGCCGCTGTGCCGTGGTGGGCGCCGGTATTGCCGGTGCCAGCGTAGCCCGGGCCCTGGCCGTGCGAGGCTGGCAGGTGGATGTGTACGACGCGCAGCCTGCAGTCGCCGCTGGCGCCTCCGGTTTGCCGGTGGGGCTGGTGGTGCCACACCATTCGGCAGACGACAGCCCGCGCTCGCGCCTGTCGCGCAGCGGCACCCGGCTCACGCTGCAACATGCCCAGGCGCTGCTGCAGATGGGACAAGACTGGAACCCCGGCGGTGTTCTGGAGCTGAGCCTGGCGGAAACCGACCTGGCCGATGCCGAGGCCGAGGTGTTGTCCCATGCCGCCCTGCGGCAAGCCCCCACCGGCTGGTCCAGCGCCATGCGCCTGGGGCCGGCGCAGGGCTTGTGGCATCCGCACGCGGCCTGGATCAAGCCGGCGCGTCTGGTGCAGCAATGGCTGAACCACGAGCGCATCCACTTTCACGGCGGCGCACCGGTACACACCTTGGAGCGCGCACAGCCGCAGTGGCTGCTGCGCGACGCGCAGGGCAACGAGCTGGGAGCTGCAGATCGGGTGGTGTTTGCCAACGCTTATGGCTGCGCCGCCGTACTGGAACGCATGGCAAGCGCCTTACCCGCTGACTTTGCCTGGTTGCCCGGTGTACGGCACAAGTTGCAATCCCTGCAAGCCATGCAGGGTACGCTGAGCATGGGGCCTTGCCCCGCGGACACCTCCGCCTTCCCGCCCTTCCCGGTCAACGGCCACGGCAGCTTTGTGGCCGGTGTGCCCGGCACCAGTGGGCCGCAGTGGTTTGCCGGCGCCACCTTTCAGACCGATTCCTTGCTGCACGCAGACCGGGCGGGCGAACACGCGATCAACCTGAAAAAGCTGCGCACCCTGCTCCCCGAAGCGGCACAGGCTCTGCAAGCGCAATTCGACAACGCCCAGGTGCAGTCCTGGCAAGGCACGCGCTGCATCACCCATGACCGCCTGCCCCTGGTCGGCCCGCTGGAAGACCAGCCTCAACCCAGCCTGTGGCTTTGCGCCGGCATGGGCGCCCGCGGCCTGAGCTTTTCAGCGCTCTGCGCCGAGCTTCTGGCCGCCTGGCTGGGCGGCGAACCCTTGCCGATTGAAACCAATCTGGCCAGGCTGCTGGCCACCAGCCGCGCCCAGCGCGGGGTGAAGTCGGGGACTACCGGCACCCAGTCAATGCACGCCATTCGGCGCACCGGCTGACAAGCGTTGCGTTTACGCATGTCCCCCGTTTGACCGCCACAGGTCGCACTACTGCATGGCTGCAGCGGGACGCCGCGTCTTCACATACGCATCGCTGGGTTGGTAGTCCTTGCCATCGGCATAGCGCCACTGCACCATGGTGCCCTTGGGGCCACGTAAATCCAGCTTGCCGACATACGCACCCATGGTGCTTTGCTGGTCGATGGCACGGAAGGTGGCAGGGCCAAACGGTGTGCTGAATGGCAAGCCGCGCATGGCAGTCACCAGCTTGTCGTTGTCCACGCTTTTGGCCTTGCGGATGGCGGCAAAAATGGCTTGCATGGTGGAGTAGCCCACCACCGAACCCATCTTGGGGTTCTCGTTGTACTTCTTGTAATAGTTGGAGGCGAAGGAGGCATGCTCGCGGCTATCGATCTGGTCCCAGGGGTAGCCGGTAACGATCCAGCCCTTGGGCGTTTCGTCCTTCAGCACGTCCAGGTATTCCGGCTCGCCAGACAGCAGGGACACCACCGGGATTTTGGGGAACACGTTGCGCTGGTTGCCTTCGCGCACCAGCTTGGCCAGGTCGGCGCCAAAGGTGACGTTGAAGATGGCATCCGGTTTGGCCTGGGTGATGGCCTGCAGCGTGCTGCCGGCATCCAGCTTGCCCAGCACCGGCCACTGCTCGGCCACAAACTCCACATCCGGGCGCTTGGCTTTGAGCTGCTCGCGGAAGGTAGCCACGGCGCTCTGGCCGTATTCGTAATTGGGCGCAATGGTGGCCCAGCGCTTGGCCGGCAGCTTGGCGGCTTCTTCCACCAGCATGGCGGCCTGCATGTAGGTGCTGGGGCGCAGGCGGAAGGTGTAGCGGTTGCCCTTGTCCCACACCAGCGCGTCGGTCAAGGGTTCACTGGCCACAAACAGGCGTTTGTTCTTCTGCGCGTGGTCGGCCAGGGCCAGGCCCACATTCGACAGATAGCCACCGGCCAGTACGTCCACCTGCTCGCTGCTGGTGAGTTCGATCGCATGGCGAATGGCTTCTTCGGGCTTGCCGGCGTCGTCGCGGGAAATGACTTCGACCTTGCGACCGAGGAGGCCACCGGCGGCATTGACCTCTTCCACCGCCAGTTGCCAGCCCTGGCGATAGGGCACGGTGAACTGGGGAATGCTGGAATAGCTGTTGATTTCCCCGATCTTGATGGGTTTGGTTTGCGCCATGGCGGCGGCGCTTGCGGCCAATGCCAGGACAACTGCGAACTTGTTCATGAATCCTCCAGAAGGCAGATACCGTACCAGCTTTTTTGGGCGCACCACTTCAGCTTGCCAAATTCGCTTTGGGGTTTCCTGTCGCGCCCACACTGTTGGTGGCAGAGGGGATGGGTACCTGGGCGGCCTCATAGTGCGGGTACGCACAAATCGGCCGCCCCGGTACCCATCCCCTCTGCGGGGGGCGTGACTATCGCCTGCACACAAACCGGATACCCAATACGAGATGGCAATTGGAGCGAGATGAAGTGCTGCGGGCTTTTTTCAGACCGATCGCCAAACTGCCGCTATTCGCCGTGAGCGGGTATGCCGGGGGCCGATTTGTGCGTACCCGCAGTATGAGGCCCCC
>CANFIH010000110.1 GCA_947446855.1 Burkholderiales bacterium | reverse complement strand
GCTGTCCCGCATCATGGCTGCGGTGCGCCGTGCCGTGCCGGCCCACATGCCGGTGTCAGCCAAGATGCGCCTGGGCCTGTATGACGACAGCCGCGCCGAAGAATGCGCTCTGGCCTTGCAGGAAGGCGGTGCCGAAGAGCTGGTGGTGCATGCGCGCACCAAGGCCGACGCCTACCGGCCCCCGGCCTACTGGGAACGCATTGCCGACATCTGCGCCGTGGTCAAGATACCGGTGATTGCCAATGGCGAGATCTGGAATGTGCAGGACGCGCAGCGCTGCCGCGCCCTCTCCGGCTGCCACACGCTGATGCTGGGCCGCGGCATCGTGACCGATCCCGGCCTGGCGCTGGCGATTGCCTCTGCGGGCGTGGACGGCTACCCCGCCACGGAGGCGGACGCACCCCATCTCGCATGGCCCACCCTGCTGCCCTTGATCGCTGACTTTTGGGAACTGGTGCGCACCCGCCTGGAGAAGAAAAAGCAGGCCGGTCGACTCAAACAGTGGCTGAACTTTTTACGCCGCCGTTACAGCGAGGCCGACAAGGCCTATTTGGCCTTGCGCACGGTCACTGACGCAGTGGCGATTGACCGTTGGATGGCACAGCATGTGCCATCCAAAGCTGCTCTTACAAGGAGCGCTTGAGGCGGATTTCTTCGATCTTGACGCCGGCCACAGCCACGGTCTTGGCACTGGCCATTTCGCGCTTCAGGCCGGCCAGTTCGAAAAAGCGCATGGCACGGTCGTTGGTAATGGGCACCCACACGCTCACATGCGTGCAGCCTTCGTCCTGCAGGCCTTCACGCGCAGCATCCCACAAGGCCAGGCCCACGCCCTTGTCCCAATGGCTGACGGCCACATACAGGGCCCAGATTTCACCCATGGTCTGGGGCGTGCCCTTGTCGCGCGAACGGTCAAAACCGACGAAGCCGACGATGCGGTCCTCGTCCACCGCCACATGGACCTGCGGCTCGCTGTATTCAATGGCTTCGCGCCAATAGGCCTGGCGCTTGTCCAGGGGCATCACCGGCAGCGGCGTGTCGGTCACCAGGGTGGTCTTGAAGGCATCGCGAACCGTGGCGTTGTGCAGTTCTGCGATTTGTTTGGCGTCGCGCAAAGTGGCGGGACGCACGAGGTAGGTTGTCGTGCTGGACATGGATAGCGTGCTTCGGGTACTGATTGTCAAAGGGATGGATTGTCGCCGCAAATGCTGACGACTGAATGGGCGTCAAGCCAGGGAGCGCAGGGCAGGTGCAGCCAACAAGGGACTGTGCGCCTGGTGCAGCAGCGGTCGGCCCGGTTGCTGGTCGCCGAGGTTGAAGGTGGCCACCACCTGCACCAGGTCCTGCGCCTGGCTCTTGAGGCTGCTGGCCGCAGCGGCCATTTGTTCGACCAGGGCCGCATTCTGTTGTGTCGCCTGGTCCATGTGGGTGACTGCCTCGCCGACCTGGGACACACCGGAGGACTGCTCGGCACTGGCGATGCTGATCTCACCCATGAGGTCGGTCACGCGGCGGATGCTGCTGACCATCTCGGTCATGGTTTCGCCGGCCTTGTCGACCAGTGCGGTGCCCTGCTCCACGCGCTCCACACTGGCGCTGATCAAGGCCTTGATTTCCTTGGCGGCTTCCGCACTGCGTCCAGCCAGGCTGCGCACCTCGGAAGCCACCACCGCAAAACCGCGTCCCTGTTCGCCGGCACGCGCGGCTTCCACGGCTGCATTCAGTGCCAGGATATTGGTCTGAAACGCGATACCGTCAATCACGCTGATGATGTCCGCGATGCGGCGCGAAGAGTCGTTGATGCCCTTCATGGTCTGCACCACCTGGCCCACCACCTCACCGCCGGACACGGCAACCTGCGAGGCAGTTACCGCCAGCGCATTGGCCTGGCGCGCGTTGTCGGCGTTCTGCCGCACCTGCGAGCCGAGTTGCTCCATGGAGGCTGCGGTCTGCTCCAGCGCACTGGCCTGCTGTTCGGTGCGCGCGGACAGGTCGTGGTTGCCCTGGGCTATTTCGGCGCTGGCCGTGGCCACGTTTTCTGAGCCCTGGCGCACATTGGTCACAATATCCTTGAGCGTGCCCAGCATGTGGTCGAGTGCGCTGGCCAGACTGGTGGTGTTGTTGGCGTCGTGGCTGAAGGTGTGCGTCAGGTCGCCCATCGCAATGCTGTGCGCCAGGGACGAAGCATCACCCAGTTCCATGCCCAGTTGGCCCAGGATGCTCCTGGAAATCAGCTGCGTCAGCAGCGCCAGCAGCAAGGCCCCGGCAGCGATGGAAGCCACCAGCTTGACGCGTGCTGAGCGCACCTCCAGATCAAAACCCTGGTCCAGTGCCTGCGCCTCGGCCTGCAAGGCGGTCACCAGCTTGGAATAGGCCGCATCAAAGCGGTCGACCTGCTTGTCCACCGCATCGTCCACCGCGCCTATGTCATCGCGCGGGGCATTGGCCTTGGACAACTCCAGGTACTTGCCTTCGTACAGGGTGCGGATTTCCTGAAAGGCAGCAGTCGCCTCCTGCACTGCGGCCTTCTTGTCGGCGGTATCTGCAATCCGGTTGGCCAGCGCAAAGGAAGCATCGAATGCGCTGCGGATGGAGTCCCACTTCTTCTGCGCGTCATCAAAATTGCGGTTGATGAAGGTATCGGCAATGACGCGGTAAGCCTGTGCGCCCAGGTTGGCGTCATGCTTCATCTGGGTGGCCTCTGCCCCCTTTTGCACACCCTGGTCCTGCAGGGTAGCCAAGCGGGTCATGACCGTCCAGTTGAATGCTGCCAGCGCCAGCATGACCAGAAGCGACGCGCCCACGATGGCATAGAGACGATGGGAAACTTTATATTGGTGCATGAAACTTGGCGTTAAGTTAATCACAAGTACTGGCAATACAACGAATTGCATGGCAACTATCCGGCGCTTGCAATGTAACCGGATTCTGCTGCGCACGCTGGCACCGGGACCCCGGCTGCAGACGGGTGTATGCAGTAAGCTGGGAGCCATGTATTACTGGCTGCTGCGTTGTCTCTTGTTTGGTTTTTGCCTGGGTGCCGGTGTTGCCGCCCCTGCCTCGCGGCCGTTTGAAGACAGCATGGCACAGCGCACCCTGGCCTGCACCGGCTGCCATGGTGACCAGGGCCGGGCCGGGCCCGATGGCTACTACCCGCGCCTGGCCGGCAAGCCTGCGGGCTATCTGTACCAGCAGTTGCGCAACTTCCGGGACGGGCGCCGCCACTACACCCCCATGACCGGTTTGCTGGACTCCCTGGATGACGCCTACCTGCAGGCACTGGCGGATTATTTTTCTGCGCTGTCGGTGCCCTACCCAGCCCCCAAGCCCGCTGCAAGCAACCCGGCCGAACAAGAGCGCGGCCGCACGCTGGTCCAGGAAGGCAACCCGTCGCGCGGCATTCCCGCCTGTACCCAATGCCATGGCCTGGAGCTGACCGGTGTGAACCCGGACATCCCGGGGCTGCTGGGCCTGCCGGGCGACTACCTGAACGCGCAGCTCGGTGGCTGGCAAACCGGCCAGCGCGGCACATCCGCACCCGACTGCATGGCCACCATTGCCAAGCGCCTCACGGCCGCCGACATCCATGTCGTATCAACCTGGTTGTCGGCACAAACCGTGCCGCCCAACGCCCATGCGGCCGACCGCAAGCCGACCGCCACCCGCGCCCCTATGGACCTGCCCTGCGCGAAGCGGCCTGCGCCCGCATCGGCCAGCGGGGAACTGCAGCCGCGTGGCGCCTACCTGGCACTTGTGGGCAATTGCGCGCACTGCCACACGGCACGCGGCGGCGCGGCCTATGCCGGCGGCCGTGCCATCGATACGCCCTTTGGTGCGGTGCTGAGCAGCAACATCAGCTCCGACCGCGAGCATGGCATAGGCGCCTGGTCGGCCGACGACTTCTGGCGCGCCCTGCACCACGGCGAGTCCCGCAACGGGCGTCTGCTGAACCCGGCCTTCCCCTACACCAGTTTCACGCACATGAGCCGCACCGACACGGATGCCCTGTTGGCCTATCTGCAAACCGTGCCGGCCCAGTCCCGGGCCAACCAGCCGCACGCCTTGCGCTGGCCGCTCAACACGCAACTGGCGCTGCGCGCCTGGCGCACGCTCTTCTTCCGCCCGGCATCCACGCCTCCTTTAGCCACCAACCCGTTACCCCCGGGCGCCGCAGAACTGCAGCGTGGTGCGTACCTGGTGCAAGGCCCGGGTCACTGCTTTGAATGCCACGGCAGCCGCAACCTGCTGGGTGCGCTGACCGGCGATAGGGACGGCAGCGTGCTGCCCGGCAGCCAGTGGTTTGCGCCCTCACTGAGCGACCCGGCCCAAGCCTCGGTTGCGGGCTGGACCGTGGAAGAAACGGCGCGCTTTTTGCAAACCGGCGTCAATGACAAGGCCGTTGCCAGCGGCCCCATGGCCGAGGTGGTCCTGCACGGCACGCAGTACCTGAACGACGCCGATGCCCTTGCCATGGCGCAGTACCTGCGGGCCCTGCCGCAACAGCCCTCCGGTTCGGCACCGCAGGCAGTCCAGCGCGCCACTGCGACGGCGGGCGCCAAACTGTATGAAAAGCACTGCGCGGATTGCCATGGCCAGCAAGGCCTGGGACGCGCCGGCGTCTACCCGGCCCTGGCCGGCAACCGCGCCGTGCTGCTGGCCAACAGCAACAACCTGGTCCACGCCGTGCTGGGCGGCGGCTTTGCCGCAGCCACGGCAGGCCATGCACGCCCCTACGGCATGCCACCCTTCATGCTGCAGTTGAGCGACAGTGAGATTGCCGCCGTGCTGACTTATGTGCGCAGTGCCTGGGGCAACCGGGCCGCCGCGGTAAGCGAGTTTGATATAAACAAGTTACGCCGCTCCCAGGCACCCTAAATAACAACGCATGACCTCACCTTGTACCGCCCCCAGCCCTGCCCGTGACGCGGCGCGCAAGGTCTGCGTCCATGGCTAGCCTGCCCCGACGCCGCCGCTTGAGCGTGGCGCTGCGGCAGCAACCCGCTGTCAGCCGGGCCACCGACCCGACACAAGACCTGATCATCGAAGGCTACCGCCCGGCGCAGATGATTGCCGACCTGCGCAAATACCAGGCCGAGCTGGAGATCCAGAACAAGGCGCTGCGCTACAGCCAGCAGGAAGCCGAGGGTGCCTCCGAGCGCTTTGCCACGCTGTTTTCCAGCGTGCCGCTGGCCCTCATGGTGGTGGACGAGGAAGGCCTGGTGCTGGCCAGCAATGCCATGGCCTTGCGCCTGTTCCAGCCGCTGGAGAGCGACCCGCCGCTGAATTTTCTGCTGCCCTTTGTCGGGCCGGACCACACCGACGAGGTGGCCGTTTCGTTTATCAGCGCCAAGGCCAGCGGCTCCAGCGAGGTCAACGAGGTCGTTTTCCAAAGCGGCGCCGAGGGTCACTTCACCGGCGACCTGCATATTGCCCGCATCGAGAACCCGCAGGACGAGCTGGCGCACTTCATCTGCGCCATCATCGACCAGGGCCCTTTGCTGGCCCAGCGCCTGGCCTTGCAGGAGAGTGCCACCGTGCTGCTGCAACGCAATGAGGACTTGCTGCAGAGCGAAAAGCGCATGGCCGCCATCATCAACTCCTCGCTGGATGCCATCCTGTGCATTGACGAGAGCCAGCGCATCGCGGTCTTCAACCCGGCGGCCACGCAACTCTTTGGCTGCCCGGCGGCCTCGGCCTTTGGCAGCCCGCTGGGGCGCTTTTTGCCCGACGTGGAAAAAATACTCCAACAGGGCGGCGCACCCGACCAGGCCATGCTGGGCGAGTTCCGCACAGCCACGCTGCAAGGGGCGGAAATTTTTGTCGAGATCAGTATTTCGCTGGAGCGCGGCCTGAGCACCGGCGGCGCGATTACCACCTTGTTCCTGCGCGACCTGACGGCCCGCAAGCAGGCCGAAGCCCGGCGTCTGGCGCTGGAAACGCAGCTGCGCGAATCGCAAAAAATGCAGGCCGTGGGCACCATGGCCGGCGGCATTGCGCACGACTTCAACAACATCCTGAGCGCCATTCTGGGCAATGTGGAACTGGCCAAGCAGGACACGCCGGACCACTCCGGCGCGCTCACCAGCCTGGACGAAATCGAGAAAGCCGGACGGCGCGCGCGCGACCTGGTGCGCCAGATTCTGACCTTCAGCCGCAACGAGCCACCGCGGCGCATACCCATGCGCCTGAGCGAAGTGGTGCATGAGACAGTGCGCCTGGTCAAGGTGACCCTGCCCCCCGGCGTGGAACTCAAGGTACAGGAAGCACCCGATTGCAGCAGCGTGCTGGCCGACGCCACCCAGGTGGAGCAGGCCCTGCTCAACCTGTGCACCAACGCCATTCTGGCCATAGGCCAGGGCAAGGGCTGGGTTCGCATCCAGGTCTGCAACACCCAACTGGATTTCCCGGCGTGCAGCCGCATCGGCGTGCCGCCCGGCCCGTATGTGGAACTCTCGGTCAAGGACAGTGGCAGCGGCATAGAGCCCGCCACCCTGCAGCGCATCTTTGAGCCCTTTTTCACCACGCGCCAGGTCGGCCAGGGCACCGGGCTGGGCCTGTCGGTGGTGCACGGCATCATGCAAACCCACCAGGGCGGTATCGACGTGGGCAGCACACCCGGGTTGGGCAGCACCTTTCATCTCTACTTTCCGGTCTGCCAGGAGGCCTTGCCAATGAGTGCAGAGCCAGCGCCCCCCGTAGCCGCCGTGCATGGCCAGGGCCGCCATGTGATGTATGTGGACGACGACCAGGCCCTGGTGTTTCTGGTGGAGCGCGTGCTGCGGCGCAAGGGCTTTACCGTGACCAGCTTTACCGACCCGCTGGAGGCACAAGCCGTACTCAACGCGCGCGCCCACGACTTTGACCTGCTGGTGACCGACTACAACATGCCCGGCTTCAGCGGTGTGGACCTGCTGCGTGCCGCCAAAGCGGCACGCCCGGGCCTGCCGGTGGCGCTGGCCTCCGGCTACGTCACGCCGGAAATTGAGAAGAGTGCGTTTGAGGCCGGTGCCAGTGCCCTGGTCTACAAGCCCAACGATGTCAACGAGCTGTGCGAGACCGTGCAGCGCCTGATTGTGGCGGCCCATGCCGCTTGATGTGGTGTATGCCGACGCCGGCATCGTGGTGCTCAACAAACCCTCGGGCCTGCTCTCGGTTCCCGGCAAGACCTGCGACGAGTGCCTGAGCCTGCAGGTGCAAGCCGAGTTTGCCGACGCGCTCATCGTGCACCGGCTGGACATGTCCACCTCCGGCCTGCTGGTGATGGCGCGCGGCCTTGCGGCACAGCGCATGCTCAACGACCACTTTGCCCGCCGGCTTGTGCACAAGCGCTATGTGGCCATGGCGCACGGCGATTGCCGCAGCGACCCGGTCGCAGCGGACGGCTGGCACACCATCGACCTGCCCATTCTGGTGGACTGGCCGAACCGTCCCCTGCGCAAGATTGATTGTGAAGCCGGCAAACCCAGTCGCACGCGCTGGCGCTGCGTCCACTTTGTGCCGGAACGGCATGCCTCGCGCCTGGAACTCGAACCACTGACCGGGCGCAGCCACCAGTTGCGCGTGCACCTGCAGGCCATAGGCCACCCCATCGTGGGTGACGCGCTCTACGCACCGCCGGAACTGGCCGCCGCCAGCCCGCGCCTGCTGCTGCACGCCACCGAGCTGGCCTTTGCCCACCCCGTCAGCGGTGAATGGATCAGTTTCTGCAGCCCGGATGGGTTTTAACCCAGGCTCGGGCCGCGCGCCGTGCAGTGGAAAAGCACAGGGCAAGGTTATTTCCCGGGCCTAAAATGGTTGCGTGAACAACATACTGAACGCCGACCTGCATTGCCACTCCGTGGTCTCGGATGGCACCCTCACCCCCGAAGACCTGGCCGCTCGCGCCAAAGCCAACGGCGTGGAACTCTGGGCGCTGACCGACCACGACGAAGTGGGCGGCCAGGCACGCGCCCTGGCTGCGGCCAAGGCGCAGGGCATGCGCTACCTGACCGGCGTGGAAATCTCGGTCACCTTCATCGGCCAGACCGTGCACATCGTCGGCCTGGGTTTCGATGTGGAGAATGAGGCCCTGCTGCAAGGCCTGCGCGACACGCGTGGCGGGCGCAAACAGCGCGCCATGGAAATGTCCGACGGCCTGGCCAAGGCTGGCATCCCCGGTGCCTACGAAGGAGCCCTGCCCTATGTGGGCAACCCGGAACTGATCTCACGCACCCACTTTGCCCGCTTTCTGGTGGAAAGCGGCGTCTGCAAGGACACCAACGAAGTGTTTCGCAAGTACCTGACCGAAGGCAAGCCCGGCTATGTGCCGCACCGCTGGGCCACGCTCAAGGATGCGGTGACCTGGATCACGCAAGCCGGCGGCATGGCCGTGATTGCGCACCCGGCACGCTACAAGTTCACACCCAATGAAGAGTACGCCCTGTTCACCGAATTCAAGGCCCATGGCGGCCTGGGTGTGGAAGTGGTGACCGGCAGCCACAGCGCGGCCGAATACGTGACCTATGCCCACACCGCCAAAGAGTTCGGCCTGGCCGCTTCACGTGGCAGCGACTTCCACAGCCCCGACGAGAGCCACACCGAACTGGGCACCCTGCCCCTGCTCAGCAGCGAACTCACCCCGGTGTGGCAACTGCTCAGCAACCGCATTCAATAACCCCGACAACAACAAGAACAAGATGGCACAGTACTTCGAACTCCACCCCGAAAACCCGCAGCCCCGTCTGCTCAAGCAGGCCGTAGCCCTGCTGGAAAAAGGCGGCATTCTGGCCGTACCTACCGATTCCAGCTATGCCCTGGTGTGCCATCTGGACGACAAGACCGCAGTCGACCACCTGCGTCGCATCCGCGGCGTGGACGACAAGCACCAGCTCACCCTGCTGTGCCGTGACCTGAGTGAGCTGGCCAACTACGCCCGCGTGGACAACCGCCAGTACCGCCTGCTCAAGGCGGCCACGCCGGGGCCCTTCACCTTTATTCTGGAGGCCAGCAAGGAAGTGCCGCGCCGCGTGAGCCACCCCTCGCGCAAAACCATTGGGCTGCGTGTGCCCGAGCACAAGGTGCTGCAGGAGTTGCTGGCACTGCACGGCTCGGCCCTGCTGGCCACCACGCTGATCCCGCCGGGCGACACGCACCCGCTCAACGATGCCGAAGACATCCGTGAACGCTTCGAAAAAGTGATCGCTGGTGTGCTGGACGCCGGCGCCTGCCCGCTGGAGCCCACCACGGTGGTGGACCTGACGGGCGAAGCACCTGACATCATTCGCCAGGGCCGCGGCGACGCGGCGCTGCTTGGGCTGTAAGAGCCACTGCGCCCACCTGCGCTCAGGCCGGTACCCAAAACGGCACCAGGGCCGAGTTCAATGCCTCGACGTGCTTTCCCACGTAGAGCGCGAACTCATCGGCCGGCAAGGCCGGGCTGAACAAGAATCCCTGGAAGTACTCGCAGCCGCAGTCCAGCAAGAAGCCATATTGCTCCAGGGACTCCACGCCTTCGGCCACCACCGTCAGGCCCAGGGTATGGCCCAGCGCGACCAGCGTGCGGGCCACCGAGGCGTCGGTGCTATCGGTCAGCACATCGCGCACAAAGCTCTGGTCGAGTTTGATCTGGTGGAGCGGCAGTTTCTTGACGTGGTTCAGGGATGAATAGCCGGTGCCAAAATCGTCCAGTGAGAAGCTGACACCGCGCGCCCGTATGGCGGCCATCTTTTCGATCATGTCCGGCATGTCCTGCACCACCATGGACTCCGTGATTTCCAATTCCAGCAAGGCGGGCTGGATGCCATAGCGCTCGATCAGGTTCTCCAGCTGGGGCACAAAGTCTTTCTGGCGGAACTGCACCTGGCTGATGTTGACCGCCAGGCGCAGATTCTTGCAGGCGGGCTGCGTGGCCCAGGCGCTGAGTTGCTCGCAGGCCTTTTGCAGCACCCATTGCCCGATTGGCAGCATCAGGCCGCTGTGCTCGGCCACCTCGATAAATTGGCCCGGCAGGACCAGGCCGCGCTGTGGGTGCAGCCAGCGAATCAAGGCCTCGGCGGCAACGACCACACCCCGGTCATCCACCTGGGGCTGAAAATAAAGCTGGAACTGCCCCTGCTTGAGCGCCTGGCGCAGCTCCTCTTCCAGAATCGAACGCACCACCGTGTCGTTCTGCATCACGAGCAGCATGCCGTACAGCAGGGCCAGGGCGACCCCGGTCTGTATCCAGGCACCGAAGGCCCGGACGCTATCGGGCAAGGCATATTGCGGCAAAGCCGTGCCGTAACGCACCGACAGAACGCCCACCGCCACCAAGCAAAGTGCCGTGACGCCGTAGCGCAACCAGGCGCCGGACTCCCGGAACGCCATCATGGCCGCCAGACCCAGCGGTAACAGGTACAGGTGCGTGGTTCTGGGCGCCTGGGGCGTGGAGACATCAAAAAACCAGGCAATCACGCAAATGACCGAGATCAGTGTGCCAAAGGTGATGACAGCCGCCCAATGCACCTGTTTGCGTAACAGCAGCAGCCCGCTGCCCAACCCGCCCAGCAACAGCAGCAGATCCAGCGCGGCAACCGGCCAGTTGCCCAGCAGCGCGAAATAGCCCCCCCATGTAAGCCCCATCAACAGCATGGCCCCACTGCAAAGTATCAGGGCGCGGCGTTCACGACGCCCTTGCACCTGTGCTAAATCCGGGCCGTACCACAGCTGGTGCAGCGTGTGAAATCGTGACATGGTGAATGGCATGGCGGGGTGGGTGTTTGAAGACCATTGTAGGGTTAGCCCTGAGAGACTCAGGGCCCGCAGCCAAAAATTGGCCTTCCGGTCGCGTGCTCGCAACGCGATCTGCGACACTCGGTGGCATCCACACTGAACTACATGCTCAACCACTTCCAAGCCCTGCTCGATGCCATTCCGGACCTGTTGTTCGAAGTGGGCCTGGACGGCCGGATATACGACTTCCACTCGCCCCGCACCGAGTTGCTGGCGATGCCGGCGGAGCAGTTTCTCGGCAAACGGATCGCCGAGGTGCTGCCCGCCGCGACGGCTGCCATCTGCATGGGTGCGATCGAAGAGGCGGCCCGGCTGGGCCGCTCCAGCGGCGCCGTCTACAGCCTGGAGTTACCCATTGGTACGCGTTGGTTTGAACTCTCGGTCTCTGCCATCGCGCCGGAAGCCGGTTCCGACGGGAACCCGCGTTTTGTCTTTCTCAGCCGGGATGTGAGCTTTCGCATCCAGGCCGAAGAAGAAATGCGGATTGCCGCCGCGGCCTTCGAGTCGGAACAGGGTATGTTCATCACCGACGCCGACACCACCATCCTGAAGTCGAACCGGGCCTTCACCCGGATTACCGGCTATGGCAAGGAAGAGGTATTGGGCATGACGCCCAGGATATTCAGCTCAGGCCGGCATGGACCGGGCTTTTTCGCCACGCTGTGGACCAGTCTGGTGAGCAATGGCAGCTGGCAGGGTGAGATCTGGAACAAGCGCAAGAATGGCGAAACCTATCCGCAGTGGATGAGCATCCATGCCGTGCGCGACGCCCGGGGCGACACCAGCAACTATGTAGCGTCTTTTAGCGACATCAGCCTGCTGAAGACAGCCGAGGAGCAGATTGAAAGCCTGGCCTTCTCCGATGCGCTGACCTCCCTGCCTAACCGCAGGCATTTGATTGTCAAGATGCAGCAAGTGCTGCAGTCGCCCGATGATCAGTCCCACGGCGCGCTGGCCGTGGTGGATATGGACGATTTCAAGTCCCTAAACGAGACCGTGGGCCAGGCCTGGGGCGACCAGGTGTTGCAGCAAGTCGCGCAGCGCCTGTCCGCGTGCCTGACGGGGAAGGAGTCGCTGGCCCGCATCGGGGGCGACTCCTTTGCCCTGCTCTTGCCCAACCAAGGCCTGGATGCGCCAGAAGCGCAGCGCCATACCGAACAGGTGGTGGACCGCATGCTGGCCGCGCTGCGGCTGCCGCACCTGCTGGCCGGTGCCAACCACCACAGAACCGCGAGCATCGGTGTGGTGATGTTTGATGGCGCGGGCGAGCAGGATATTGAAGATCTGCTCAAGCGCAGCGAACTCGCCACCCACCAGGCCAAAGCCACCGGCAGGAACAACTTCCGCTTCTTTGATCCCAAAATGCAGTCAGACCTGCACGCGCGCATCGCGCTGGTGAACGACCTGCGCGACGCGATTGCCAAGCAGGAATTTCAGCTGCTGTTCCAGCCCCAGGTCACGCAGAACCGTGACTGGACGGGTGCCGAGGCACTGCTGCGCTGGAACCATCCGGTGCGCGGGTACGTGCCCACGACAACATTCATTGCGCTGGCTGAAGAGACCGGGCTGATCATCCCTTTGGGCGACTGGGTCATGGACGCAGCCTGTGAGCAATTGGCGCAGTGGGCCGGACATGCCGTGCTGTGTGACCTGACGCTGTCCGTCAATGTCAGCGCGCTGCAGTTTCAGCAGGGCGATTTCGTGGCCCAGACCATGGCCGTGCTGGCGCGCACGGGTGCCAGGCCGGATCGGCTCAAGATGGAGTTGACCGAGTCGCTGATGGTGGCGGATATGGAGTGCACGATCGGGAAGATGCACGCGCTGCGCGAAGCCGGCGTGCGTTTTTCGCTGGATGACTTCGGTACCGGCTTCTCCTCGCTGTCCCACCTCAAGCGGCTGCCGCTGGATCAGCTGAAGATTGACCAGAGCTTTGTGCGCAATATTCTGACCGACAACAACGATGCGGCCATTGCCAAAATGGTGATTGCGCTGGGGCAGAGCATGGGGCTGGAGGTGATGGCCGAGGGCGTGGAGTCTGCCGACCAATGCACCGCACTGGTCGCCCTGGGCTGCCAATCGTTTCAGGGCTACCTGTTCAGCCCGCCGGTGCAGGGCCAGGCCTTTGAGGCCCTGGCCTTGCACACTCAGGCCGCGAACTGCGCGTAGTACTGCACGATGGCCGGTGTCTGCGCCACGCGCTGCATATGGGCATTGAGCTGGGGCGCGACTTTCTCCACCAGATCGGCGGGCACATGGTCCAGACGCCCGGAATTGAGACCCTTCACATAGGTGAAGACCTTCAGGTCGGCAATGGTGAGGCGGTTGTCGGCAAAGTAGCTGCCGCCATGGGCTTGCAACTGGCTTTGTAACCAGCCCAGGTAACGCGGCAGCGGTCCATTGACCAGTGCCGTGCGGGCGTCCTTCAGGGCGTCGCCGGTCAGACCGAAGGTGGTACCCATTTGCACATTGGCATCTTCCACCACATCCAGCACTTCATCACACAGCAAGGCCTGGAAAGCATCTTGCGGGTACAGGCCGGCGAGCTTGCCCGCATAGCGCGTAATCGCGTCACTCTGGGTGACCTGCACGCCGTCCACATGCAGCGTGGGCACCTGGCCCAGCGGGGTGGTCTTGCGCACCTCGGCAAACTCCGGGAAGGCAAAGCGGGAGTCCTCAAAGGCGATGCCACCGATGTGCAGGGCCAAACGGGCCGGCTCTGCGCGCCCGCCGTGAAAGTCGAAATAGGTGATTTTGAGTTGGGACATGGTGTTTACCTTGAGATGAACCGCAGCAGACCAGCCGCGGCAAACGTCGCGCATTCTATGACGCCAGTGCAATGCGCGCTGCACCCGCCAACGCCAGAACGGCCGCCCGCACCGGCACGTGCGGCACAGTCTGAGACAATCTCGCCATGGACATTGCTCAACTGATACAAACCGTCGCCATTTACGCCCTGCCGGTGCTGTTTGCCATCACGGTGCACGAGGCCGCCCACGGTTTTGCGGCAAGGCACTTTGGTGACAACACGGCCTGGAAAATGGGGCGGGTCACGCTCAACCCGGTGCCCCACATTGATCCCATGGGCACCATCCTGATGCCCTTGATCCTGTACTTTGCCACCTCGGGCGCCTTTTTGTTTGGCTACGCCAAGCCGGTGCGGGTGCGCTTTGGCAATCTGCGCCACCCCAAGCGCGACATGGTCTGGGTGGCGCTGGCCGGCCCTGGCGCCAATCTGGTGATGGCACTGCTCTGGGGTGCGCTGTTTTCCGTGCTGCATGGCGCGGGCATCACGGAAATTTTCTTCCTCAAG
>CANFIH010000109.1 GCA_947446855.1 Burkholderiales bacterium | reverse complement strand
GAGGCCATGAAGCTGGCCTGCGTGCGCCAGATCGCCGATCTGGCCAAGGCCGATATCAGCGAAGAAGTCGCCACCGCCTATGCCGGCAAGGAGTTGGTGTTCGGCTCCGACTACCTGATCCCCACCCCGTTTGATTCGCGCCTGATCCTGCGCATCGCCCCGGCCGTGGCGGCGGCAGCAGCAGAGTCCGGCGTGGCCACCCGACCAATTGAGGACATGGAGGCCTACCGCCAGCACCTGTCGCGCTTTGTCTACCAGACCGGCATGATCATGCGCCCGGTGTTTGCCGCAGCCAAGAGCGTGCCCATGGAGGCCAAGCGCGTGGTCTATGCCGAAGGCGAAGACGAGCGCGTGCTGCGCGCCGTGCAGGTGGTGGTGGACGAAGGTCTGGCCCAACCGATTCTGGTGGGCCGCCCCGGCGTGATCGAGGCGCGCGTCAAAAAGGCCGGCCTGCGCATCCGCATGGGCACCGACTTTGAGGTGGTGAATCCGGAAGACGACCCGCGCTTCAAACAATACTGGGAAACCTACCACCGCATCATGGGGCGCGACGGTGTCTCCATCGAGGCCGCCAAGGCGGCCGTGCGCCGCTCCAGCACCACCATAGGCGCGCTGATGGTCAAGCTGGGCGACGCCGACGCGCTGCTGTGCGGCCTGGTGGGCCGCTTTGACACCCATCTGGACCATGTGCGCGACGTCATCGGCGTGCTGCCCGGCGCCAAGGGACTGGCCACGCTCAACGCCCTGATGATGGAGGAACGCACCCTGTTCATTGCGGATACCTTTGTCAACGAGGATCCCGACGCCCAGCAACTGGCCGAAATTGCCGTCATGGCGGTGGGCGAGGTGCAGCGCTTTGGTCTGCCACCCAAGGTGGCGTTTCTGTCGCACTCCATGTACGGCAGCTCCAAACGCAAGTCGGCGGTGAAGATGCGCGAGGCTTACGAGCTGTTCCGCAAGATGGCGCCGGATGTGGAATGCGATGGCGAGTTGCATGGAGATGCCGCGCTGAGCGAAGACATGCGCAACAACATCCTGCTCGGTGGCGGGCTTCAGGGCGAGGCCAATATCCTGATCTGCCCGAACCTGGACGCAGCCAACATCCTGTTCAACGTGCTCAAGATGGTCAGCGGCCACGGCGTCACCGTCGGGCCGATTCTGCTGGGGGCGGCAGGCTCTGCCCACGTGCTCACGCCCTCGTCTACCGTGCGCCGCGTGGTCAACATGACCGCCCTGGCGGCCGCGCATTCTTCCCTGCGCACCTAGCAGTTCCGCGCAGCCGCCCCGCAGGGGGGGGCTGTGGGCGCGGGCAGGAAAACTGCCCGGATAGCAATATTCGTAATGGGGGCGATATAGAGAAGCAATCGGGCTGCGGCCCTGTTCTCGCTATGATTCAACTCAATGGGTTCGGCCCATCCGATAGTTATCAACCTCAACAACCCAACATAAGGAAACACCATGTCCCTGATCAACACGCAAGTCCAGCCTTTCAAAACCCAAGCCTTCCACAACGGCAAGTTCGTTGAAGTGTCCAACGAGTCCATGCTGGGCAAGTGGTCTGTGGTGATTTTCATGCCCGCCGCTTTCACCTTCAACTGCCCCACCGAAGTGGAAGACGCAGCCGACAACTACGCTGAATTCCAGAAGGTCGGCGCCGAGGTCTACATCGTCACCACCGACACGCATTTCTCCCACAAAGTGTGGCACGAGACATCGCCTGCCGTGGGCAAGGCCCAGTTCCCCCTGGTTGGTGACCCCACCCACACCCTGACCAATGCTTTTGGCGTGCACATCCCCGCAGCCGGCCTGGCCCTGCGCGGTACCTTCGTGATCAATCCCGAAGGCGTGATCAAGACCATGGAAGTGCATGACAACGCGATTGCCCGTGACGTCAAGGAAACGCTGCGCAAGCTGAAGGCTGCCCAGTTCGTGGCCGCACACCCCAACGAAGTCTGCCCCGCCAAGTGGAATGAAGGCGCCAAGACCATCACGCCGTCCCTGGACCTGGTTGGCAAGATCTAAGTAATAGCTCTGCTCGAAGGGGTGCGCACAGCGCCCCTTCCGTCAGAGCCATTGCCAGATCCGTTGTGCTCCTGTCCGCGCGCTACCTGCGCACCATCCGAGTCCCCCCGCGCCACAAGCGCGCCCCATTGAAGGAATTCCCATGCTCGAAACCTCCCTGAAGACCCAGTTGCAAGCCTATTTGCAAAACCTGCGCGCCCCCATCCGCCTGATCGCCACGCTGGACGACAGCGCCAAGGGCGTGGAACTGCGCGAGCTGCTGGTCGAGATTGCAGAGCTGTCCGACAAGGTGACTTTGGATGACAGCGGCACCGACGTCCGCAAGCCCTCGTTTGTGATTGCCAAAGAAGGCGAAACCCGCGGCGTGCGCTTTGCCGCCATTCCTATGGGCCATGAGTTCACCTCGCTGGTGCTGGCCCTGCTGTGGACGGGCGGCCACCCGCCCAAGGTGGACACGGCGGTGCTGGACCAGATCCGCGCGCTGGACGCCGAGATGCACTTCGAGGTCTACATGTCCCTGTCCTGCCACAACTGCCCGGATGTGGTGCAGGCCGCCGCCCTGATGGCCATCTTCAACCCCAAGATCAGCACCACGGTGATCGACGGCGGCATGTACCAGGCCGAGGTGGACGCGCGCCAGGTGATGGCGGTGCCCATGGTGTTCATGAACGACGCGCTGTTCGCGTCCGGACGCATGACGCTGGAAGAAATCGTGGGCAAGCTCGACAGCAAGTCGGCCGCCCGGGATGCCGCCAAGCTGAGCGAGAAAGCGCCGTTTGACGTGCTGATCGTGGGCGGGGGCCCGGCCGGTGCGGCAGCCGCTGTCTATGCAGCGCGCAAGGGCATCCGCGTGGGGGTGGCGGCCGAGCGTTTTGGCGGCCAGACCAATGACACCATGGCAATCGAGAACTACATCTCGGTGCTGGAGACCGATGGCCCGAAATTCGCCGCGGCACTGGAAGCCCAGGTGCGCCATTACGCGGTGGACATCATGAACCTGCAGCGCGCCGACAAAATCGTGCCGGCAGCAGAAGCCGGCGGCCTGACCGAGGTACACCTGGAAAACGGCGGTGTGCTCAAGGCCCGCAGCGTGATCCTCTCCACCGGCGCGCGCTGGCGCAATGTCAATGTGCCCGGCGAGGCCGAGTACAAAAACAAGGGCGTGGCCTACTGCCCGCATTGCGACGGCCCGCTGTTCAAGGGCAAGCGTGTGGCGGTGATTGGCGGTGGCAATTCCGGTGTGGAAGCCGCGATTGACCTGGCCGGTGTGGTGCAACACGTCACCCTGGTGGAATTTGCTGACGCCCTCAAGGCCGACGCCGTGCTGGTCAACAAGCTGCGCAGCCTGCCCAATGTGGAGATTCATGTGAACGCGCAGACCACCGAGATCACCGGCGACGGTGGCAAGGTCAACGGCCTGCGCTTCAAGGACCGCGCCACCGGCGTGGAGCATCGGGTCGAACTGGCCGGTGTGTTTGTGCAGATCGGCCTGGTGCCCAACACCGAGTTCCTCAAGGGCACGCTGGAGTTGAGCAAGTTCGGCGAGATCGTGATCGACGCCAAGTGCCACACCAGCCTGCCCGGTGTGTTTGCCGCCGGCGACGTGACCACCGTGCCCTACAAGCAGATTGTGATCGCGGCCGGGGAAGGCTCCAAGGCCGCACTCAGCGCGTTTGACTACCTGATCCGGCAGCCGGTGACGGCTGCCTGAGCCGGTTTTCAGCGCACGTCAAGGACGCATGCAGGGCGCTTTAAGGACGCAGCGCGATCTCCGCCAGGCGGGTGGCGCCTTCCAGGCTTCTGGCGCCGCCTATGAACAGGTTGCTGTGGCAGAACACGCTGTCGGCCACGCCGGTCACGGCGGCCAGTTCCTGGTCGCGCAGGCCGGCCCAGCTGGCCGGTAAATCGAGTTTGGCCACGAAGGAGCCGGTCTCGACCGGCACGGTTTTCACCTGGTACTGGGCGCCGTCCGAGTCCGGGTAGATGACGAAGCGCACCTCAGGCATCTCATCCAGCACCACGCGCGTCCAGGGCATGCCGCCCTCCAGCAGGTGCAGCACCTGGCCGCCCAGCAGGCGCGGCGATTGGCGCACGATGTCCATGGCACGGATTTGCGAAATCTTCTTGACGATGGCGCGGTCCAGAAAGGTCCGGGTGATGGCAACGGCCTCGCGGAAGCGGTCTTCCTGCGCCTGGGCCTTGGCGGCGCCGTCTTGCCCCTGCTCCTCCATCCAGTGGGTGTTGAGCTGGGCGATCAGGGCCGACAGCCCGAAGATTCCCGGCGCCACATCGCCCTGGCCGGTGTCCACGATGTCCAGGTATTGCACCAGGGAGGCGTCCACCGAGCGTGCGATTTCGGCCGGTGCCTGCGCCTCCAGTGCATAGCCGCTGCGTGTGGCCAGGGCCTGGATATAGGCCTCGCCATACGCGGACCACAACAGGCCGGCGCTGGCGTAGCCCACGCCGGGGCTTTCCACGCCATCCACGTTGCGGGCTGCGCGCGCGCCGTTGAAGCCACGCTGGTGGTGGTCAAAGCGGCCGGTTGCCACGTCCCAGAGACCGCCCACATCGACCGCGAAGTCTGCGGTTTCAATCAGCGCGTTGTTGCGCGTGCGCACCAGGGTGTGGGAGGGGAATACGCCCATCAGGACGCCCACGCCAAAGACGTCATCGGCGTGGAAGCTGCCACTGTGGGTGGCGATAGTTTTGTGATCGTTCATCGGGCGATTTTACGGGCCACCCGGCCCGGCGCGGCTCAGCGCTTGGCCACGACCGTCGGGTAGCGCGGCACCAGAGCAGCTGGCGTATGTGCCGTCAGGTACTGCCGGATGCGCAGGGCATCGAGCATGCGGCTGGGGCTGCCATTGGCATTCAAGAGCACCAGCGTGGCATGCTTGCCGGCCTGCTTGATGCGCATGATCAGGCAGTGTCCGGCCTCGTTGGTGAAGCCGGTCTTGGACAGGAGCACGTCCCAGCCACTCGCGCCCACCAGGCGGTTGGTGTTGTGAAAAGTTCGGCTGCGCCCGTTCAGGCTGATGGCGTCTTCCCGGTCGGTGGTGATGGCCACGATCTGCGGGTATTTGGATGCGGCCAGGGCCATCTTGGCCAGGTCGCTTGCAGTGGAGGTGTTCTCCGGCGAGAGGCCGGTGGGTTCCGTGATCACCGTGTTGCTCATGCCCAGCGCCCTGGCCTTGAGCGCGATGGCGCGTATCAGGGCCGGCTCGCCGCCCGGATAGGTGCGCGCCAGTGCGGCGGCGGCGCGGTTGTCCGAGGACATCAGGGCCAGTTCCAGAATTTTCTTGCGCGGCAGGGTGGTGCCTACGGGCACGTGGGACTTGCTGTGCTTGAGCATGTCCACATCTTCGCTCTCAATGGAGACTTTTTCCTCCATGTCCGGCTTGCTGTCCAGCACCACCATGGCGGTCAGCAGTTTGGTCAGCGAGGCAATGGGCACGATGGTGTCGGCGTTTTTCTCCATGACGATCTGCCCGGTGTCATCGCTGACCACGATGGCGTGTTCGGAGCGCAGGGGCAATGCGTGGGCGCTGCACGCGGCAAGGCAGGCCGCGAGCAGGCCTGCTTTGAAAAAGCTGGAAACCATGGATAGAGAGTCTTTATTCGTGTTGAACCGGGACAACTATTGGAACACGACTGCGCGTGCTCCGCGCCGCTTTAGCGCGTTCCCATCAGGTTCTTCAGGCGTTCCAGCAGATCCAGATCGATGGCGGGCTTGGCGGCACTGCCCTGGAACTCGTCATAGACCCAGTCGCCCTGCTGTTGGGATACTCCGGCCGGCTGCGCCATCGGGTACGGCGGTTTGCCCTTGAGGGCCACGCCCATGTAGTCGATCCAGATCGGCAAGGCCAGGGTGGCGCCGAACTCGCGCCCGCCCAGGGATTGCGGCTCGTCAAAACCCATCCAGGCCACGGCCGTGGTGGGCCCGGCAAAGCCGGCAAACCAGCCGTCAAAAGCCTCGCTGCTGGTGCCGGTCTTGCCGGCCAGGTCGGAGCGCCCCAGCTTCTGCGCCGCAGCCCCGGTGCCACTGACGGTCACCTCATGCAGCAGGCTGCCGGTGACAAAGGCGTTGCGTGCATCCAGCACCCGGTCGGTTTCCTGCGCCACGGCCACCGGCTTGGCTTCAAACAGCACGGCCCCGCGCGTGTCGGTAACCTTTTGAATCAGGTAGGGATTGATTTGGAAGCCGCCATTGGCAAACACCGAATAGGCGCCTGCCATTTGCAGCGGCGTGACCGAGCCGGTGCCCAGCGCCAGCGTGTAGTTCACCGGCTGCTTGGCCGGGTCCAGGCCAAAGCGTGGCAAAAAGTCGTGCGCGTACTGGGGTGTGATGGCGCGCAGCAGGCGCACCGCGGCCACATTCTTCGACTGGGCCAGGGCACGGCGCAGGCTGATGGCGCCCTCGTACACATCGTCATCGTTCTGCGGCGACCAGGGCTGGCCGCCGGTCTCGGCGCTGCTCAGGGTCAGCGGTGCGTCATTGACCTGGGTGGCCGGCGAGTAGCCCTGCTCGAGTGCGGCCGAATAAATGAACGGCTTGATCGACGAGCCGGGCTGACGCCAGGCCTGGGTCACGTGGTTGAACTGGCTGGCACCAAAGTCAAAGCCGCCCACCAGCGCGCGGTAGGCGCCGGTCTGGTTGTTCAGCGCCACAAAGGCCGCTGCCACCGCGGGTAATTGCGCGATGCTCCAGCGGCCCTTGTTGTCCTGCTGCACCCGGATCACTGAGCCGGCCTTTATCTGAAGCGGCGCAGTCGCCTTGGCTGACAGAGCCGCGGCCGCCCAGCGCAGCCCGTCCGTGCCGAGCACAATCTCATCGCCATTGGGCAACAGGGCATGCACGCTTTGCGCTGCCACCGAGATCGCCACGGCCGACAGCATCTTGTCACTGGCCGGGTGCTGTTGCAACGTGGCTTCGATCAGCTTCTGACGCTCGGCCGGGTTGGCGGGCAGGGTCACAAAGGCCTCGGGCCCTCGGTAGCCGTGGCGCTGGTCGTAGGCCAACACATTGCGCCGCACTGCCTCATAGGCGGCATCCTGCTCGGCGTTGATCAGGGTGGTGGTGACGTTGATGCCACGGGTATAGGTGTCTTCCTTGAACTGCGCCACCATGGTCTGGCGCACCATCTCGGCCACGTATTGCGCGTGGTTGCTGTAGCTTTGGCCGTCCATGCGCACATGCAGGTCTTCCTTCTGGGCCTGGGCGAGCTGGGCTTCGGAAATAAAGCCCAGATCACGCATGCGCTTCAAGACCAGACGCTGGCGCGCCTGGGCGCGCTTGGGGTTCACCACCGGATTGACCGTGCTGGGTGCTTGCGGCAGGCCGGCCAGCATGGCCGCCTGGGCGATGCTCAGGTCTTTGAGCGGCTTGCCGAAGTAAATGCGCGCCGCGCTGCTGAAACCATAGGCGCGTTGACCCAGGTAGACCTGGTTCATGTACAGCTCCAGGATCTGGTCCTTGGACAGCGTGCGCTCGATCTTGTAGGCCAGCATGACTTCGGTGAGCTTGCGCGAGAACACCTTTTCTTTGGTCAGGTAAAAGTCGCGCGCCACCTGCATGGTGATGGTGGAGGCGCCCTGCTTGAGGCCGCCGGTCAGATCCGCAATCACGGCGCGCGCCACGCCCTTGAAGTCGACGCCGCCATGCTCGTAAAAGCGCGAGTCTTCAATCGCCAGCAAGGCCTGCTTCTGGATCAGCGGAATGTCCTTGATGGCAACGAATTCGCGCCGCTCCTGTCCGAACTCGCCAATCAGCACACCATCGCTGGTGAAGACGCGCAAGGGGGTCTTGGGGCGGTAGTCCACCATGGCGCTCAGGTCGGGCAGGTCCAGCGGCGTGGCGGCAAAGCCAGGGCTCAGGGCCAGGCTGCACAGAATCAGGACAAGGAAGGTGAAGCGGGGGATTTTTTTCAAGATGGCAGAGTCTAAGCCAGCCCGAATGCGGCACCGGGTGTGGCAGCGCACACAGCGCGGGTGTGCAAGCGCTTCAGGCTGCGAAGTCTTCCAGATCGCGCTGGCTGGGCTTGGGCAACTCACGGGCCCGCTTGATCAGCAGCGCCACCAGCGCCGAAGCCGCCACAGAGCCTTGCAACAAGGGCGATGCGCTCAGCACCTGGCTCAGGCCGGTGACCGCCTGTACGCTGACTTGCTGCACATAGGCGGCCAGTGCCATGACCTGCTCGGAATCGACTGTTTGCGCCAACTCGGGGCGAATGTGCATGCGGGCAAGGTCGCTGCCCAGCGCCAGGTTGGCAAAAGTGCCATTGCACACGGCGGCCAACGAGAGCAGCCCCAAAGGCTTGAGCAATTGCTCCAGCAGGCGGCTCTTGAGGGGCGGCGGAGCCTCCGCATACACCCGGCCCAGCAGCGCTGGCACCGGGTCGGGTGGTTCATGGGCGTGTGGAAGCTCGGGTTGCGGGTTCATGGTGTGGGGTGCGAAAGCTAGTTGTTGGCGCAATCATGGACTGTTTGCGTGTCAACACGGTGACTTGAACGTAAACGTTTGTAAGCCGGGATCCAAGGCAACATCATGGAATGGATGAAACCAGGGTCCTGTTGGACTCGGTCGTTTTCGCACTGGCGGGCGGGCTGATTTTCTGGATCCGTTTTCTGGTGATCGACAAACTCACGCCTTACAACCTGTGGCAAGAAATCGTCGAAAAACAGAATCAGGCGCTGGCTCTTGTCGTGGCCGCCATGTTCTTGGGCATTTGCATCATTGTGGCGGCTGCGATTCATGAGTCTGTCTTGCGCCTGCAAGATCCCCAACCCGGCCCCTACCTGTTTGCTATGGGCGGTGGCGAAGTAGCCCGGGGCTACAGCATCATGCCGCCGGAGACTTCGATGCGCTGCGCATTGATCCAGCGGTTGGCACCCGACACCAGCGACGCAACCATGGCGCCGATGTCGTCGGCCTCGCCGGCCCGACCCAGCGCCGTCTGCGACGCCACAAAGGCGTTGAGCTGGGGGTTGTCGCGCACCGCACCGCCGCTGAAATCGGTGGCAATCGCGCCGGGCGCCACCACGTTGACGGCAATACCGCGCGGCCCCAGCTCCTTGGCCATATAGCGCGTGAGGGTCTCTACCGCGCCCTTCATGGAGCCATAAGCCGCGTAGCCGGGCAGGGCAAAGCGGGCCAGGCCGGAGGACAGATTGACGATGCGCCCGCCGTCCGCCATCAAGGGCAACAGCTTTTGCGTCAGGAAGAACGTGCTCTTGAAATGCACATTCACCATGTTGTCGAATTGCGCCTCGGTGGTCTCCATCAGCGAGGCATGCAGACCGGTGCCGGCGTTGTTCACCAGCACGTCAAAGCGCTCGGCGTTCCACTGGCTTTTCAAGGCGGCGCGCACCTGTTCTGCAAAGGCGGCAAAGCTGCTGCTTTGCGCTACGTCGAGTTGCAGGGCGACGGCCTTGCCGCCCATGGCTTCGATTTCGGCGACCACGGCCAGCGCCGCAGCCTCTTGCGCGTGGTAGGTCAGGACGATATCCACGCCGTCTTTGGCCAGATGCAGGGCGGTGCTTTTGCCCAGTCCGCGGCTGCCGCCGGTGACGATGGCGATACGTTTGGTGGTGTTGCTCATGGGTATTCCTTGAAAAAGTAAAGGGAAGTGTCTTGCGATGGGCCCGAGTCTATTGATTGCAAGGGTTTGGATAAAGACGGTGAAAGCGATTGCTTTGTTCAATAAACTCCAACAATGAACTTTCTGGAACACATGCGCGTTTTTTCGCGCGTGGCCGAGCTCAGCAGCTTTACCCAGGCCGCCGACCACCTGGGCCTGCCGCGGGCCACCGTGTCCACTTCCGTGCAGCAGCTCGAAGCCGTGCTGGGCGCGCGCCTCCTGCACCGCACCACCCGCAAGGTGCTGCTCACGCAGGACGGCCAGGCCTTTTACGAGCGCTGCACCGATGCCCTGGCCGACATGGACGAGCTGCAAACCATGTTCCAGCAGAAGAACGCCAACAGCCTCAAGGGCCGGGTGCGCATTGACATGAGCACCGTGATGGCCCGCAACGCCGTGTTGCCGCGCCTGCCGGAGCTGTTGCAGCCGCATCCACAACTGGAGGTGGAGGTCAGCAGCACCGAGCGCCGTGTGGATCTGGTGCGCGAAGGCTTTGACTGCGTGCTGCGCGCCGGCAAACCCGAGCCGGGCCTGATCGCCAAACCGCTGTGCGAACTGCGCATGGTGAATGTGGCCAGCCCCGCCTATGTGGCGCGCCATGGCTTGCCGCAGACGCTGGCCGATCTGGCGGCGCACCGCCTGGTGCATTACACCTCGGTGCTGGGCAGCAAATCGGGCGGCTTCGAATACGCGCAGGGCGAGGTAGACAAGGCCATCGCCATGCAGGGACAGGTCTCGGTCAACAACGCCGAGGCCTATCAGGCAGCCTGTGTCGCCGGGCTGGGGCTGATCCAGGCACCCTATGTGGGCCTGCGCGATCTGTTGGCCAGCGGCCAGTTGCTGCGCGTGCTGCCCGCGTTTGAAGCGCAGCCCATGCCGCTGTCTCTGGTCTACGCCAGCCGGCGCAACCAGTCGGCCCGGGTGCGCTTGGTGATGGACTGGCTGGCGCGTGTGGTGGTGGAGCACTGTGCGCAGCAGGGGGACGGCCCTTGATCCAGCGCCGCCACTTTCTCGGCACCACGGCTGCTGGCGCGGCGGCAACCTGAAAGGAATCGCCCGGTCGCTGGGTCCGCATTACCTGCCGCGACGACTATCTGGCAGGTTCCTAGTCCTGCCATTCGGCACGGCTGCGCGATATCGATCCGTTCGATGGCTTGCGCCATCGAACGGTGGTTTATGGCGAAAGGAGGCGCTGGGCTTCCGCCACGCAGCGTCTTGCAGCAGCAACCAGCGCTGGGACAAATTCGTGTCCGCTGCTCAGCGCGTTGCTCAGCACGGTCAGGTCCTCAATGTATTCATGCACCATCTGGTTTCTCAGGCGGCGCATTTCCATCCAGCCGTCTGCCGAAACGACAAAGCCAAATTTTTCGGCCTTGTCCAGGTTGTCAATGGCAGGCCCCACTTCTTCCGCCAACGCAGCCAACAACGCGGGCAACAGCTTGTCTCCTACGGTGTCCTGCAGTCTGCCAAAACGGGACACAAACGCATCCAGCCTCTCGGCCAGAATGGGGTCGGCCTCAATGGTTTGTGCCACTGCCGCTGTGAACGGATTGCTAAACAAGCGGCCATCCGTATCCAGCAAATGCCGGCACTCCTTGAGCGTTACGCGGGCCAAAAATTCCAGGCGTGCCGTTTGGCTTGCTGTGATTTTCATAGGCGGATACCTTCTGCAAGCGCAATGGCGTGAATGGGCAATACCCTCAGGTTAGGGGCCTTGATCAGCACGTCCACCTTGCGTCCATACATGGCGCGCGAAACCTGTGATGCCAGCCGGGCCGAGAGCTGTGCCGGTTCCGCCACGGCCTCATCCAGCTCCACCAGCAAGTCCACATCGCCACCCCGCGCATCGTCACGCACACGCGAACCAAAAAGCCAGACCCGCGCAGCGTCCCCCGCAAGCCGGGACACCCCCTCGCGGATGGACACGATTTGTTCTGGAGTAATGCGCATAAAGCAATATTACGCGGAACACCGAAGCACTGTGTGCAGTTCCCAGGGCAGTGATTACTGTGCAGCAGGCTCACCAAACCTCCAGCCGAAGGCGCTCACCTACCTGCGCGAACGCCTTGTCGCGGCTGACCAGGGTTGCATCCACCGCGACCGCGTGGGCGGCGATCATCATGTCGAAGTCACTGAGGTTGATGCCCCGGGCCTCGAGACCATTGCAAAACTCGCCATAGCAGATGGCAACCCGCTCGTCCCAGGGCAGCACATCCATGCGCAACAGGACCTGGGCCAGCGCATTGCGCAAACGCGGCGGCTGCCCCTTGCGATGCAGCCCGTATTCCAACTCGGCCAGGGTGACACTGGAGATCACGACCTGGCCCACGGGTAAGGTCGTGAGTCGTGCCAGCAGACCTGCATCGCGGCCCTGCATGATGTGGCTGACGACATTGGTGTCGAGCAGGTAGCGCGGGCTCACTCCTTCCAGTCCTCAAAAGGGTCACGCCGGGACTGGGTTTGACGCCGCTCAATCAGCAGATCCTCATCCTTGTTGAGCGCAACCGCATCCAGCAAGCCTTGCCAATCTTGCGGCTTGCGCGACAGCACCACATCCCCCGTGAGCGGGTCATGGCGGATGAAAACTTCTGCCACGTCAAAGCGAAACTCCAGCGGCAGGCGTACGGCCTGGCTGCGTCCGGTGGTAAATATTTTTGCGGTCTGGTTCATGGCGCCTCGCACCTTGGATGTGATGGTATGTCTCATGATATGTATCTGCTTCGAGTATGTCAAATGGCACACCCAGGAAGACGCTAGGCGGCATGGAAATCGACACTGCTTTATAGGCCAGAATCCAGCAAAGGCTTTTACCCATGTCCACTCTCACCTTCGGCTTCGTCATCGTCCCCAACTTCTCGCTGATCGCGCTCAGCGCCTGCGTCGATCCGCTGCGCCTGGCCAATCAGGTGATGGGGCGCCCGCTGTACAAGACCGTGCTGCTGTCGCTGGACGGCGGGTTGGTGGCGTCCAGCGACGGCATTCTGGTGATGTCGGATAGCTCGCTGTCCAACGCGCCGCGCCTGGACACCATCTTTGTGATTGGCCCGAATCCCATCCCCAAGCGGGGCCTGAGTGCGCTGACCATCTGGCTGAAAAAGGCGGCGGGTGCGGGCACGCCCCTGGCCGGTGTGGACACCGGCGCCTACCTGATGGCGCAGGCCGGCTTGCTGGATGGTTACCGCTGCACCATCCACTGGGAAGACCAGGAGGCCATGGTGGAGCGCTTTCCCAACATCATCGTCACGCAACACTTTTTCGAGGTGGACCGCGACCGCTTCACCTGCAGCGGCGGGGTGGCGCCGCTGGATCTGATGACCTATCTGCTGACGCAGCCGCCGGGCAGCCGCCAACTCGCCAACGAGGTGGCCAACCTCTTGATTGCCGACCGGCGCAGCCTGACCGATACGCAGACGGTGTCGGTGATCCACCAGAACCGCGTCACCGACTCCACCACCATCGATGCCTTGAAGCTGATGGAGGCCAATATCAGCGAGCCGCTCACCATTGCCGAGATCGCTGAGTTCGCCAAGGTGGAGCCGCGCAGCCTGCAGCGGCGCTTCAAAAAACAGCTGGGCAAAACGCCCGAGCGGGTCTATCTGGACATCCGTCTGACGCGTGCCCGCATCCTGGTGCAGCGCAGTGACAAGAGCCTGAACGACATTGCGCACGAGACCGGCTTTGCCTCGGCCTCGCACCTCACGGCCCGTTACACCCCCCGCTTTGGTGCATCGCCGCGAACCGACCGCGCGGAGCGTGGCGCTGGACTGTCGTATTAAGACATTTAACGGACGTAATTGATTTTCAAGCAGGACCGGTCTGTCGAATTAATACACCTGCTTCAGAGGTATTTCCCTCTATTGCACCAGTGGCGTGCGTTGCAAGTTCCGCTTTGGTGCATCCGTAAAAACCCTTGCCCATGTCGCAAAAATTGCCTGTCATTTATGGGTGGATAATTGTCGGAATAAGACATCCTGTTTTGCCGCTGCTCCCGCACACTTCAGCCAACGCAGCAAACCAACAGGAGTCACAACATGGCAATGCCCGATCTCATCTATATCGACAACGGCGAGAAAGTTCGCAACAGTTTTACGCTTTCCGAGTACGCCAACCGCATCGCCAAGCTGCGCGCCATGATGGCCAAAAAGGGCGTGGACAGCGTGCTCTTCACCAGCTACCACAACATCAATTACTACGCCGATTTCGTCTACTGCCAGTTCGGCCGTTTCTACGGTCTGGTGGTCACGCAAGACAAGACGGTTCTCATCGCTGCCAACATCGACGGCGGCCAGCCCTTTCGCAAGGGTGTGGCCGACCGCGCCCTGATTTACACCGACTGGCAAAAGGGTAATTACGTCCGCGCCATCCAGCAGGAAATCGCCAACAGTGGCACCGTGGGCCTGGAGTTTGACCACCTGCCGCTG
>CANFIH010000108.1 GCA_947446855.1 Burkholderiales bacterium | reverse complement strand
CGGCTTCGGTGGTGGTGCTGGTGGTGGCGGCTACGGTGGTGGCGGTAGCCGCTCCGGTGGCGGCGGTGGTGGCGGTTACGGCGGCGGTGGCGGCGGACGCTCCGGCGGCGGCGGTTACGGCGGTGGCCGTGGCTCCAGCTACTAAGCACTCAGCTGCATAGAAAAAAGGACCTTCGGGTCCTTTTTGCATTTCTATCGAAGCGATATTGCATCAGGCTGGTTCGGCCCGGCGCTTACGCGGACGACCCGACAGAGCCTTGTCAAACCATGCATTAGGTAGCAGGCGCAGCAGTTTCGCGACGACACCCATTTGCCAGGGGATGACTTGGTAGCTGCTGCCGGCCTGGATGGACTTGAGGGCGCGCCGGGCAAAGTCGTCAACCTGCATCAGGAATGGCATGGAGTAGCTGTTTTGCCGCGTCAACGGTGTGTCGATATAGCCCGGGCAAATCGTCACCACGGTCACTCCGCTGGAACGCAACTCACCGCGCAGGCTTTCACAATAGGCAATAACGGCTGCTTTGCTGGCGCAATACGCACCATGGCCCGGCAGACCCCGGATACCCGCCACACTACCGATGCCCACCAAGGTGCCTGAACCTCTGGCACACATGGCGTCTACAAAGGGATGGAAGGTGGCGGCCAGGCCGATGTTATTGGTGGCAAAGGTGTGGGCCATCACATCCAGGTCGGAACGCACCGCGCTGTCCATGCCTACGCTGATGCCTGCATTGGCGATCACTACATCGGGCAGGCCTTGCTCCGCCATGCATTGCCGGCCAGCGGACACAATACTGTCGATATCGGCCACATCGGCGCTGTAGATACGCAAGCGTTGCGGATCCACGCCCTGAGCTTGTGCCCAAGCTTGCACCACCTCACAACGCCGTGCCACCAGGGCCAGATCGCAACCTGCTTGGTAAAACTGCCAGGCCAGGGCCTGACCTATGCCGCTGGAAGCGCCGGTGATCAATACCAGTTGGCTCATGTATTTTTCCCTGCCGAAACGGCTTAGTAAGTCGGGCCGTGCTTAGCGCTGAGGCGTTGGCACCAAGGTTCCGTGCACCCGTCCATCGAGTTGCAGTATCTGCTCCACGTTATCAAAGTCCATTCGGTCGGCAGTAAAACGGTCCTCGCCGCGCTGCAGTTCTACCGGCTTATGCGATTTGATCTGCTCGGTATTCATAAAGGCATGCAGGAACTCGCTGCGGTACTGCATGCGCGGACTGGCCTTGCTGCCGGCGTCGGCACCAGCCTCCCGCACCACCTGTGCATGGCCCATGAGTTGCACCTCCGACCCATCCTCATTGGTCAGGCCACGGTCGGCAGTGGCTGTGGTCAGCGTGCCCTTGGCATCAAAGGAGCGGATCCGGATACCGTCAATTTCCAGCCACTGGGTGTCCGGGTAATGACGGACTTTCTCGCCCATCACCTCACTGCGCAGGTGCCCGCTGGCGTCAAAGGTTTTGACGGAAAACCCTTCCATGAAGTAGTCCGGATCATGGCGCTGCACGCGCGGCGCAGTCGGCCCCTCGCTCGGCGGCGCACTGCGCACCATCCAGTAGCTGCCCAGCGCCAGCACCGCCATGCAGGCCAGTGGCAGGTACAGCAGAAAGCGATCCCAGGCCTCACGAACGATGGCGCTTGCAGTTTCCATCAGTGGCGGTACTCATCCAGCAAATCGACGTAGCGTCCGCTGGCCACCAGCAGCAAATCGCACAGCTCGCGCACCGCACCAGAGCCCCCCGCTCTGGTGGTGACGTAGTGCGCGGCAGCCAGCACTTCCCCATGCGCATTGGCGGGCGCGCAGGCAAATGCGGCACGGCGCAACAGGGGCAGATCCGGCCAATCGTCGCCCATGGCTGCGGCCTGGCTCCACTCCAAGCCCAGCGCCTGCAGGGTCTGCGCGGCCGCGGGCGCCTTGTCTTCGGTGCCGAAATGCGCGTGGACAATGCCCAAGGCTTCGAGTCGCTTGCGCAGCGGCTTGGAGTCGCGGCCGGTAATCACGGCCGGTGTGATACCGGCCTTTTGCAGCAGTTTCAGGCCGTGGCCGTCCAGGGTGTTGAAGCGCTTGAGCGTCTCACCACTTTCGGAAAACAACAGACCGCCGTCGGTCAGCACACCGTCGACATCAAAAAAAACGACCTGAATGCCTTGCGCTTGGAGCAGCAGTGCCGGATCAAATTGAATGGCTGGCTGCATCAGATCACCTTGGCCCGCATCAAATCGTTGCTGCTGACGGCGCCACACAAGCGACCCTGTGCATCCAGCACCAGCACGCTGGTAATACGGTGACTTTCCATCAGGTCTGCCGCTTCAACCGCCAGGGCACCCAAGCCAATGGTCCTGGGCGTGCGGTGCATCACATCGCCGGCCAGACTGGAGCGCAAATCTTTGCCCTGCTCTACCAGGCGACGCAAATCACCGTCGGTAAAGATACCCAGTACCTGGTCATTGCCATCGACGATGGCCGCTGCACCCAGGCCCTTGGCGCTCATTTCACGCATCAGATCGCTAAAACTGGCCTCGGGCAAAACCCGTGGTATGGCGTCGCCGCTGCGCATCACATCACTGACATGGGTGAGCAACTTGCGGCCCAGCGCGCCTCCGGGGTGGGAGCGGGCAAAATCCTCGGCACGAAATCCGCGTGCGTCCAACAGTGCCACGGCCAGTGCGTCGCCCAGCGCCATTTGTGCCGTGGTGCTGGCGGTGGGCGCCAGGTTCAGTGGGCAGGCTTCCTTGGCAACCGCGCTATCCAGCCAGAGGTCCGCATGCTGCGCCATAGTGGACTGGGCGTGACCCGTCATCGCAATCAAAGGGGCGCCCAGGCGTTTGAGCACCGGCAACAGCACGGCCATCTCCTGTGATTCACCACTGTTGGAGATGGCCAGCACCAGATCCTGCGCGGTAATCATGCCCAGGTCCCCATGGCTGGCCTCGGCCGGGTGCACAAACATGGCGGGTGTACCGGTGGACGCAAAGGTGGCTGCCATCTTGCGGCCGATGTGACCGCTCTTGCCCATGCCCATGACCACCACGCGGCCGCGGATGGCCAGCACCATGTCCACTGCCTTGGCAAAATTTTCACCAATACGGTCTTTAAGACCCCGTACCGCGGCCGCCTCGATCTCCAGGGTTTCCTGCGCCAAGGCAATGGCGCGTTGGGCGGCAGAATTCGGGTGTGCGGATACGGTCATGCGCCCATTTTATAGAGGCCCTTGGTCTTGCCACGCGCTTGCTAGTATCAAGGCATGACCGGATTGGAAATAACCCTCTTGTATTTGCTAGCCGCTGTGCTGGGCGTGGTGAGTTGCCGCCTGCTCAAACTGCCGCCGATGCTGGGCTATTTGTGTGTGGGCGTGGTGATAGGCCCTAACGCTCTGGCCTTGTCCAAGAACGTGGAAGCGGTGCAGCACCTGGGTGAGTTCGGCGTGGTGTTTCTGATGTTTGTGATCGGGCTGGAGTTCAACCTGCCTAAGCTACGCACCATGCGCCAGCATGTGCTGGGTTTGGGGTCCCTGCAGGTGGCTCTGACCATGCTGCTGGGTACGGGCATCATGGTGCTGCTGAATGACCGTTTGCCCGATCTGTGGGACATGGACTGGAAGGCTGCACTCACGCTGTCGGGTGCACTGGCCATGAGCAGCACCGCGATTGTGGTCAAGCTGATGGTGGAACGGCTGGAGATGGAGTCGGAACACGGCAAACGCGTCATGGGTGTGCTGCTGTTTCAAGACCTGGCATTGGTGCCGCTACTGGTGTTGGTGCCCGCACTCGGTGCGCCGGCACACACTCTGGTCGCAGCATTGGGCATCGCCGCCCTGAAAGCGACTGCGCTGGTCGGCGTCTTGCTGGTGGGCGGTCAACATGTGATGCGGCGCTGGCTGACGCTGGTGGCGCGCCGCAAGAGCGACGAGTTGTTTGTGCTCAACCTGCTCTTCATCACGCTGGGTCTGGCCTGGTTGACGCAGGAAGCGGGGCTGAGCCTGGCGCTGGGGGCTTTTGTTGCCGGCATGCTGATTTCCGAGACCGAATTCAAACACCAGGTGGAAACTGACATCCGCCCCTTCCACGACGTGCTGCTGGGACTGTTCTTCATCAGCATCGGCATGCTGCTGGACTGGCGCCTGGTCTTGCAGCATTGGAAGTTGGTGCTGTTGCTGGTGCTGATCCCGCCCGTGCTAAAGGTGACCCTGGTTACTGCACTGACGCGGGGCTTGGGCGCCACCACAGGGGTGGCACTGCGCACCGGCCTGTACCTGGGACAAGCTGGTGAATTCGGCTTTGTACTGCTGACCCTGGCAGAAGAACATGCCCTGGTGCCCCCGGCACTGCTCAATCCGATTCTGGCGGCCATGGTGCTGTCCATGGTGCTCACGCCGTTTATCGTGATGCACAGCAACCAGATCGTGATGCGGCTGGTGTCCACCGAGTGGCTGCAACAGTCTCTGCAACTCACGACGATTGCGCGTAAATCCATCAGCGTAAACCACCATGTGCTGATTTGCGGCTTCGGCCGCTGCGGGCAGAATCTGGCACGGGTGCTGGAAAGCCAGAATATTCCGTATATGGCGCTGGACCTGGACCCGGACCGGGTGCAGCAAGCGGCGGCGGCCGGCCACACCGTCGCCTTTGGCGACTCGGCGCGCCTGCAGGCTCTGATGGCAGCCGGACTGGCACGCGCCAGCGCAGTGGTCGTGACTTATCTGGATGAACCGGCTGTCTTCAAGGTATTGGCGAACACGCAAGCGCACGCGCCGCAGGTGCCGGTGATTGTGCGTACCCAGGATGACCACCATCTGGAGAAACTGCGGGCTGCCGGCGCCACCGAGGTGGTGCCCGAAGCCATCGAAGGCTCGTTGATGCTGGCCAGCCATGCATTGGCACTGGTAGGCGTGCCCATGCGCCGGGTGATCCGGATCGTGCAGGACCAGCGTGATGCGCGCTACAACCTGCTGCGTGGTTTTTTCCACGGCGCCGATGACAACTCCGTGGATGAGTTGGAGCACGAACGCCTGGCCACCGTCACGCTGCCGCCGGGCACCAAGGCTGCGGGCCGGTCAATCGCCAGTTTCGCGTTGGGTGATATGGGCGTGCGCGTACTCAGCCTGCGCCAGAGCCACGGCAAGCCGGCCCCCGCCAACGCGGAAACGCTGCTGCAAGAGGGCGATACCCTGGTACTGTCCGGCAAGGCGGACGCCCTGGCCTTGGCCGAGCAGCGCCTGTTGAAGACGGGCGGCGCGCCCAAGGCACAATCGCCTGCATCGCAATAGCAACCACCGGCAAGGCTTCCATGCAAAACCAAAGCGTCAACCAGTACCTGCGTGACCATATCCGTACCGTGCCGGACTGGCCGGCACCCGGCGTGCAGTTCCGTGACATTACGCCGTTGTTGCAGGACGCCAAGGTATTCCGGGTGTTGATCGACGCCTTTGTGCACCGCTACATGGGGGCGGACATGCGTCCGGATGTGGTGGCAGGACTGGATGCGCGCGGCTTCATCATGGGCGCGGTGGTGGCGTACGAGTTGAATGTCGGTTTTGTGCCGATCCGCAAGAAAGGCAAGCTGCCCTTCACCACGGTGGAAGAAACCTACGAGCTCGAATATGGCAGCGCCACGGTGGAACTGCATACCGACGCGGTCAAGCCAGGCCAGCGCGTGCTGCTGATCGACGATCTCATCGCCACCGGCGGCACCATGATGGCGGGGCGGCGCCTGCTGGAACGCCAGGGCGCAATCGTGATGGAAGGCGCCGCCATTGTGGATTTGCCCGAACTGGGCGGCTCAGAAAAATTACGCGAATCCGGTTTGCCGCTGTTTACCCTGGTGGACTTTTCCGGGCACTAAACGGCGCCCACAGGCACCGGCTTACAGCCCGCCGAATTGCGAGGTACCCAACGGCGAGGACGGGTCAAAGCGCTCGGTGTCTGAAAAGTCGGGCATCGGTTCAGGATTGCGCCGTCCGGAGTGCACCACCTGTCCGCGCGTCACGGGCGCTGCGCCGCTGGCCGCAGCCGCTACGGCCCGCTTAAAGGCCAGCACTTCCTCGTCTTGTATCGGCTCATAAGGGCTGGGAGTGGCAACCTGTGTCACTGGCGTTGCTGCCCGCACGGGTTCGGCAGTGTGCGCATGCGGCACCGCATGGTTCGCGTGGCTGGCCCCCGTACTGGCGGTCACCAGATCGTTAACGCGCCAGTACACCGCAGTCACCAGAATATCGTGCCGCTCTTTGGCACTGCGCGCAATGGACCCTTCAATCCCGGTGAAATGCTCAGGATCGGCCAGCTGCGCACATGGGAGGTCCATCATGATGAGGTATTGGCGGCCACTCGAATCCAGTGACAGCACTTTGAACTTGTAGCTTGACGAAAGCACGCCCGCCGCCGTCATGCATTCACGCACGACCGAGTACAAAAGTTCCCGGCGTTCCAGACGTTCATTTCTACGGCTCGTGGAAGCCGGGCTGCGCTCCGGCGGCGGCGCGACAGACGCGGGCCGGTTAATCGGCAGCGTGGCATCGACCTGGCCCAGATCCGAAGCTTGGGAGGGCTGTGACTCGGGCGTGGAGCCCTTCTTTTTTCCAAACCAGCTGAAGAATGACATAGGTGTATTGAAAATGTACCCTGAGCCGCGAGTGTAGGGCGAATCACTTGCCAATACAAAACTGGGAAAAAATGACGCCCAGCAAGTCATCGGAGCTGAAGGCGCCCGTGATGTCGCTGAGGGCCCCTTGCGCCAGGCGCAATTCTTCGGCCAACAAGTCCAGTGCCTGTGCCTGCGATGCCAGATGGGCAAACGCCTCCGCGCAATGGCGCTCGACGCGGCGCAGCGCCTGAAGATGGCGTTCCCGGGCAATGAAACTGCCCCCGGCGGGCGCCTGCCAACCGGCCGCATCCAGCAGAGCCTGGCGCAGGACTTCCAGGCCGGAACCGGTTTTGGCGGACAACGTGACGCCGCTCGCATGCTCCTGGCCGGACGCTGCATCGGCCTTGTTCCAGACATCGATCACCGGCACGCCGGACGGCAACTTGTGCAGCAGGGTGGCCGTGATTTCAGCGTCTGCGGCGAGGTATTCGGGCTGACCGATGCGTATCAGGTCATGCAGGAACAACACCACATCGGCCGCTGCAATCGCCTCCCAGGCGCGTGCGATACCGATGATTTCCACCGCATCTTCGCTGGCGCGCAAGCCCGCAGTATCAATCACATGAATGGGCACACCCGCGATCTGGATGGTCTCCTGCACGCGGTCACGCGTGGTGCCGGCAATCGGGGTGACGATGGCCAGCTCGGCACCGGCCAGGGCATTGAGCAAAGACGACTTCCCCGCATTGGGCTGGCCAGCGATCACCACCTGTATGCCCTCGCGCAGCAATGCGCCTTGTGCAGCGCGTGCAAACACAGCCCGCACCGAAGCCTGGATACGCTCCAGTTGCCCCCTGGCATCGGCCTTTTGCAGAAAGTCGATTTCCTCTTCCGGAAAATCCAGCGTGGCCTCCACCAGCATGCGCAGGTGAATGATGGCGTCGCGCAGTGCGTGAATTTCCCTGGAAAAAGCACCGGACAAAGACTGTGCGGCACTGCGCGCCGCAGCCTCGGTGCTGGCGTCAATCAGGTCCGCAATCGCCTCGGCCTGGGCCAGGTCAATCTTGTCATTGAGAAAGGCACGCTCGGAGAATTCACCGGCCGTAGCCAGACGCAGACCTGGCAACACCGGTGTGCCTGTCAGCCCTTGCGTCTGCTGCGCAATCTGCAGACAGCGTGCCAGCAGCAACTGCAGCACCACCGGGCCGCCATGCGCCTGCAGTTCCAGCACATCTTCCCCGGTAAAAGAGTGGGGCGCCGGGAAGTAAATCGCCAGCCCTTTGTCGATGGGCGTGCCCGCGGCATCGCAAAAAGGCAGGTACAGAGCCTCGCGCGCCGTCAAGTGCCGGCCAAACAGCGCCTGGATCAGGGAAGAAAGGTTTTTGCCACTCACCCGCACAATGCCCACCGCTCCCCGCCCGGGCGCCGTGGCAATGGCCAGAATGGGATCGTGGTGGCGACTCAGCATAGAGGGGGAGTGTAGTCAGGGGCGGGTGCCTCTGGATGGAATCTGGGCCGCACGTGACACCGAGCGAGCAAGGCGGAGTTCAAGCAGGCACACCGCGGAACCGGCTTCGCCGGGTCGCTGGTGTCGCCCCCCCAGGGGGAGGCGCCGAAGGCACTTCGGAGTGTGCCTAGAATTTCGGCAGATTGAACTTGGGCGGCACACCCATGCGCGTGTTGATGATCCACTGCTGGGCAATGGACAGCACGTTATTGGTGATCCAGTACATCACCAGGCCCGAGGGGAAGAAGAAGAACATCACGCTGAAGGCCAGCGGCATGATCCACATCATCTTGGCCTGCATCGGATCCGGCGGTGCCGGGTTCAGCGAGGTCTGTAGCAGCGTGGTCAGGGTCATGAACAGCGGCAGCAAGTAATACGGGTCTGGTGCCGACAAGTCATGGATCCACAGGGCCCAAGGTGCTCCACGCATTTCCACCGTAGACAAGAGCACCGAGTAGAGCGCGATGAACACCGGGATCTGGATCATGATGGGGAAACAGCCGCCCATAGGGTTGACCTTTTCCTCACGGTAGATGCGCATCATTTCCTGCTGCATTTGCTGCGGCTTGTCCTTGAGGCGCTCGCGCATTTCCATGATCTTGGGATTGATGGCCTTCATTTTGGCCATGCTGCTGTAGGCCTTGGCATTGAGCCAGTAGAAAGCAATCTTGAGCAGCAACACCAGGGCCACGATGGACCAACCCCAGTTCTGGATAAAGCCATGCAGTTTGTCCAGCAACCAGTACAGCGGTTTGGACAGGATGGTCAAGCGACCGTAGTCTTTCAGCAGTTCCATGCCGGGCGACAGTGCTTCCAGCGTTTTTTCTTCCAGCGGGCCGACGAACAGCTTGGCATCGACGACCTTGCTGGCGCCGGGAGCCAGAATTTCGAGCGGGGCCACCATGGTGGCGCGGTAGCAGCAGTCGGCCAGAGGCGCGCCGATATCGACTGCATCCATGGACAAATTGCGTTGCATGCCGTCGGGCAAAATCCAGGCGCTGGCAAAGTAGTGCTGCACCATCGCCACGTAGCCATTGCTGGCGGTCTTTTCAAAATCGGCTTTGTGCTTTTTGATGTCGGCAAAGTCCACCTTCTCAAACTTCTTGGCTTCGGTGTAAACAGCCGGGCCGGTATAGGTCGAGTAGAAGGATGATCCGCCGGCGGGCTTGTTGCCGTCACGCACCAGTTGCAGGTAGAGCTGGGCCGATTGGGGCGCAGCCGAGGTGTTGATCAACTCATGCTTGACGGCAATGTCGTAGGCACCACGGCGCAAGGTATAGGTCTTGACCAACTTGATACCGCCAACATCGGGTGATGTGAAAGTCAGCACCAGTTCGTTCTGGCCTTCTGCCAGGGCGTGCGGGCCACTGGCGACCATCACCGTCTTATGGGTTGGGAATGCGCCACCCGTGCTGCCGGCAACAACGCCGGACTGCGCCATATAGATGCGATCCTTGCTGTCATCCAGCAACACGAAGTTCTTGCTTTTATCTTCAGCGTCGGGGTACTTCAGCATTTCGGTACGCACCAGAGAGCCGCCTTCAGTATCCAGAGTGAGCTTGAGCACATCGGTGCTGATCTCGAAACGCTCTTTGGGCGTCGCTGGCGCGGCAGTGGCAACCGGAATCTGGGTCGGCAGTGCGGCCTGACCCACTACGCCGGCGGGCACCGATGCGTCGACCGGCAATTTGCCGTCAACCTTGGGAGCACTGGCCTGGCTTACCGGGCCGGGAAAAAAGGTGGCTTTTTTTCCGTTGGCAACCTGCCACTGGTCCCACAGCATCACCATGGCAAAACCAAAAATCACCCACAAAATGGTGCGGCGGATATCGTTCATGAGGACTTCTTTTCAGACGGGGAAATCAGACGGCCAAACAGCCGCGGGGATTCGGAGGGTACCGGGTCGCTGCCGCCGGCACACCAAGGGTGACAACGCGCAATGCGTGCCACCGTGAGGTAACTGCCCCAGGCAGCACCGTGCAACTCCAGAGCCTGCAGAGAGTATACGGAGCACGTGGGTTCAAACCGGCAGGACGTGCCCAGCCAGGGGCTCAACAGGAGGCGGTAGGCTCGAACAAGGCCAATCAACAGAGCGCGCATGGTCGTCAGCCCTTGGTTCGCGCCACCGCCGAGCCGGGGCAGGCGCGCTCAAACAGGCTGAGCAACTCTGCACGCACGGCTGATTTGAGCGCTTCCGAAGTTGCACTCACAAATTGCACGCGATCAAATCCCGCACGCAGACGCACCACATGGGCTCCAATGCCCAAATGCGGCTCGAATTGCACACTGACGTTGTAAATCTGACGTTTGATGGCATTGCGGGTTACTGCCCGCTTGGCCCACCGCTTGGGAACCATAGCCCCCAACCAGACGCACGCGTGCGAAAACAACGGCGCTTGCGGGCTCAACCCGGCAGCCACTTCCAGAACCAGATCCGTACGGTGCAATGCAAAGTGCGCGGTTCGGGCAAGCGTCTTGCCGGACAAAACTGCCTGAAACTGCGGCCGGGTTTTCAATCGCTGCATGTTGGAGCACACCAGAACTGAAACCCCTTGAGACAAAGCAAGTGCCCCAAAGAATGGCCGATCAGAATTGCTTGGAAAGGCTTAGACAGCCAGGCGCTTGCGGCCCTTGGCACGGCGCGCGTTGATCACAGCGCGGCCGCCGCGAGTCTTCATGCGGACCAGAAAGCCGTGGGTACGGGCGCGGCGAATTTTGGAAGGTTGGTATGTGCGTTTCATTTGGAATCTCTGCTCTTAACTCTGCTTAAATCTCTGCTCTGAACCCCGACAACAATCAGGGAAACCCAAGATTATCGCAAATTTTCTCAATCAGGGCAACACCTTGGACAAGATTCCGATTCCAAAGTCACAACAACGGCGATTAACCCTCACATGTGGATAAAGCTTTGATAAATTACAATGGAAGGCAGAGAAAAGCAAAACTATCCACAGAAGCCGAAAACAAGAATGACCCCGGGACACCCCTCCAGCAGCCAGCCGTCGGCTGCCAGCGATATCGGCCAAAGCCTTTGGCAGAGTTGCATCGATCAGTTGGCACAGGAACTGCCTGAACAACAATTCAACACCTGGATCAAGCCCCTGCACGCCCATGTGCATGAGGACTTTTCCACCGTCACCATCTTTGTCGCCAACCGTTTCAAGCTCGATTGGGTGCGGGCCCAATACAGCGGCCGCATTGCCGGCATGCTGGAAAAGCTCTACGGCCAATCGGTGCAGGTTGAGTTAGCCATTACTCCACGGGAGAGCGTTGCCAGGCCTCATTTTTCAGCCACCGTAGTCGATGCGGCAGTGCTTGAAGAAGTGGTGGAAGTGGGCGAAGACCGCAACATGGGCACGCCCAAAAACCGGCTCAACGGCATGCTGACGTTCGAGACCCTGGTGGAAGGAACAGCCAACCGCATGGCGCGCGCAGCCGCCATGCATGTCGCTACCATGCCGGGGCATTTGTACAACCCCTTGTTCATTTATGGCGGCGTCGGCCTGGGTAAGACCCACTTGATGCACGCGGTAGGCAACCGCCTGCTGCAGGACAAGCCGGGCAGCAAAGTTCTCTACATCCATGCGGAACAGTTCGTATCCGATGTGGTGAAGGCCTACCAGCGCAAGACTTTCGACGAATTCAAGGAAAAATACCATTCCCTGGATTTGCTGTTGATAGATGACGTGCAGTTCTTTGCCAACAAGGAACGCACCCAGGAAGAATTCTTCAACGCCTTCGAGGCGCTGCTAACCAAAAAGTCGCACATCGTCATGACCAGCGACACCTACCCCAAGGGTCTGGCCGACATCCATGAGCGCCTGGTGTCGCGTTTTGACTCCGGTTTGACGGTAGCCATCGAGCCGCCGGAACTGGAAATGCGGGTGGCCATTCTGATCAACAAGGCCCGCGCAGAGGGCTCTGAAATGCCCGAGGAAGTGGCCTTTTTTGTCGCCAAAAACGTGCGCTCGAATGTGCGCGAACTCGAAGGTGCGCTGCGCAAAATCCTGGCCTATTCGCGCTTCAACCAGAAAGAAATCTCGATTGCCCTGGCGCGCGAAGCCCTGCGCGATCTGCTCTCGATCCAGAACCGGCAGATTTCGGTGGAAAACATCCAGAAGACCGTGGCCGACTACTACAAGATCAAGGTCGCGGACATGTATTCCAAGAAGCGTCCGGCCAGCATTGCCCGGCCGCGCCAGATTGCCATGTACCTGGCCAAGGAATTGACGCAGAAGAGCCTGCCTGAAATCGGCGAATTGTTTGGCGGGCGTGACCACACCACGGTGCTGCACGCAGTGCGCAAGATTGGCGGGGAACGCCAGCAGATGACGGAACTGAACCAGCAACTGCACGTTCTGGAACAGACGCTCAAGGGTTGATTGCTAAAAACAAGGAAGATTCCCGGTAAAAACCGCTTAAAACAGCGAAAATGTCGGGTATTCAACAAAGCCCCTGGTCTGCCAGTGATTCGGGTGGCGTATAGAGACTTTGAAAGAGATTGAAATGATCGTATTGAAGGCAACGCAAGATAAAGTTCTCTCGGTTCTGCAATCCGTTGCCGGCATCGTGGAGCGGCGCCACACCTTGCCGATTCTGGCCAATGTGCTGTTGCGCAAGTCCGGTACGTCGATTCAGCTCACCACCAGCGACCTGGAAATCCAGATCCGCACCACGGCAGAGCTGGGCGGCGACACGGGCAACTTCACCACCACCATCGGTGCGCGCAAGCTGATCGATATCCTGCGCACCATGCCTTCGGATCAGTCCGTATCGCTGGAGTCCAACCAGAGCAAGATCATTCTCAAGGGCGGCAAGAGCAAATTCACACTGCAAACCATGCAGGCCGAAGACTTCCCGCTGGTACAAGAGTCCGCCAACTTCGGCCCCGCCTTCAGCGTGCCGCAAAAGACCCTGAAAGACCTGCTGGGCCAGGTGGCATTTGCCATGGCCGTGCACGACATCCGCTACTACCTCAACGGCATTTTGTTTGTCGCTGAAGGCAAGCAACTCAGCCTGGTGGCCACCGACGGCCACCGCCTGGCCTTTGCGTCTGCCACGCTGGATGTGGAAGTGCCCAAGCAGGAAGTCATCCTGCCGCGCAAGACCGTGATCGAGTTGCAGCGCCTGTTGAGCGATGCCGACGGCGCCATCGAAATGCAATTTGCCAACAACCAGGCCAAGTTCAGCTTTGACGGCATGGAGTTCGTGACCAAGCTGGTCGAGGGCAAGTTCCCCGACTACAACCGCGTCATCCCCAAAAACCACAAAAACAAGATCACCCTGGGCCGCGCCGCACTGTTGTCCACCCTGCAACGCACCGCTATCCTGACCAGTGACAAATTCAAGGGCGTGCGCCTGAACATCGACCCCGGATCCCTGCGTGTAGCCTCCAACAATGCCGAGCAGGAAGAAGCCGTGGACGAGTTGGACATTGATTACGGCGGTGACAGCATCGAGATCGGCTTCAACGTCACCTACCTGATCGACGCCCTGGCCAATATGAGCCAGGACATGGTCTCGGTCGAGCTGACCGACGGCAACAGTTCAGCCCTGTTCACCATTCCCGACAACGCGACCTTTAAATACGTTGTCATGCCGATGCGGATTTGAGGCCAGGTGCCCCAAAGCGATTCGACGCAAACCCCCGCACTGCGGGGGTTTGGTCATTCAAGAGTTTGAGATTTTGTGAGAGAAGTGAGCCATGACTGATAACAACAAGCCCGATTCCACCCTCGAAATCGGCGCAAATAACGGCAACGAAGCCGTACACACAGGCGAAGGCGGCGCAGACAGCTCCAATTTCCAACCCACCATCGATGCGCACCAGGCCGGGGCCTCCGAAGCCTATGGCGAGGGTTCGATCCAGATTCTTGAAGGCCTGGAGGCCGTACGCAAGCGCCCCGGCATGTACATCGGCGACACGTCGGATGGCACCGGCCTGCACCACCTGGTATTCGAGGTGGTGGACAACTCCATCGATGAGTCGTTGGCCGGCCATTGCGATGACATCCTGGTCACCATCCACTCCGACAACTCCATCAGCGT
>CANFIH010000107.1 GCA_947446855.1 Burkholderiales bacterium | reverse complement strand
CGCCCGCGCTTCGCGAGCAGCGCAGGTTGCCCCGGTGCTGCGCACCGGGGTCGCAGACACCAGGGTCGCCTTTCTTTTGGGGACTTTTCTTTGGCGAAGCAAAGAAAAGTGCCTCGGCCGCCGGGCCGAGACCCGGCTTGCCACGACAGCAATAACTTCACTTCAATAACAGCAATGCGCCTGCCGGGGCGCAACCCAGCCTGCCTCGCTGACCAACACATCAAGAAGTAACCAACGATGCTACGAATAAATTGCCCTTACTGCGGCGTGCGCGACCACGAAGAGTTCTCCTACTTCGGCGACGCCACCAAAACCTACCCCGGTCTGGAAAAAGAAAACCACGCAGCCTGGGTAGACGCCGTCTACACCCGCAACAACCCCAAGGGCGAGCACTTCGAATTCTGGCAACACACCCTGGCCTGCCGCCGCTGGCTGGTCGTCAAGCGCAACACCATCACCCACGACATCCTCGAAGTCATGCCCGCCCGTAACCGCCCGATAGGCGCCACCCAACCCGCCCCCTACAACGGCCCGAAAGCCAGCAAAGGAGCGAACACATGAGCGGCGCTTTCCGCACTCCCACCGGCGGCCGCATAGACCGCAGCAAGCCGGTTGAGATCAGCTTCGACGGCAAGTCACTGACCGGATTCGCCGGCGACACCGTCGCCGCCACCCTGCTGTCCCATGGCAAGCATCTGGTCGCCCGCAGCTTCAAATACCACCGTCCGCGCGGCATCATGGCGGCCGGCGTGGAAGAACCCAATGCCCTGCTGACCCTGGGCGAAGGTGCACAGACCGAGCCCAACATCGCCGCCACCGTGATCGAGTCGCACAAGGGCCTGATCGCCCGCACGCAGAACGCCTGGCCATCGGTGGAGTTCGACCTGATGGCGGTGAACAGCAAGCTCACCAGCATCTTTGTAGCCGGCTTTTATTACAAGACCTTCATGCCCTCGCTCAAGGGCTGGATGTTTTTTGAACACTTCATCCGCAAGGCCGCGGGTCTTGGCAAAGCCACCGAACTGCCGGACCCGGACCGCTACGACTGGCACCACGGTTTTCCCGATGTGCTGGTGATTGGCTCGGGTCCTGCCGGCCTGAGCGCCGCCCTGGGCGCAGCGCGTGCGGGCCTGGACGTGACCCTGGTCGAGCAGGATTTCGAATGCGGCGGCTCGTTGCTCAACCATGCCATCGACAGCCCGGAAGCTGCATGGCTGAAGGCCACACTGGCCGAGTTGCACAGCCTGCCCAACGCCACGCTGATGACCCGCGCCACCGGCTTCGGCCTGTTTGACGGCAACACCGTGGGCGTGATGGAGCGCAGCGCACCCGGCGTGGCCGATGCCGCGCGCGGCGTGCCGCGCCAGCGCCTGCACATCCTGCGCGCCAAGAGCATCGTCATGGCTTGCGGCGCGCTGGAGCGCCCTCTGCTGTTTGCTGGCAATGACCGGCCCGGCGTGATGTTGAGCAACGCGGTGGGGACGTACGCTAACCGCTATGGCGTGGTGGCCGGCAAGCAGGCCGTTTTTTGTACCAACAACGATGCCGCCTATGCCGACGCCATCGCGCTGGCCAAAGCCGGCTCGCTGGTGAAACTCGCCGATCTGCGCAAGCAGACCAACAACGCCCTCATCGAATCCGCCAGGGCGGCCGGCGTGGAGGTGTTGATGGCCACCGCTTTGGTGCAGGCTCAGGGCGCGGCCCGCGTGAACCAATGCGCCCTGGCTTCCTACGACCTGGCCAGCGGCACGACGGGCAGCAGTTTGAGCAACCACAACGTCGATCTGATCGCCATGTCCGGCGGCTGGACCCCTTCGGTGCACCTGACTTCGCACCGCGGCATCCGCCCGGTCTACAAGCCCGAACTGTCCAGCTTTGTGCCCGGCGGGTTTGACCGCGCGCATTTTGGCGCCGGCAGCATGGTCGGCACCCAGACCATGACCGCCGCCATACAGAGCGGCTGGGAAGCTGCGCGCCAGGCGGCACAGGCGTGCGGCAAAACGGTGCCCGGCGATGCCCCGCGCGCACCCGATTCACGCGATGCCTACATGGCCTTCGTCAATGTCGGCCCCATAGTCACAGCTAACCCTGTGGACAAGAGCTTTGTCGATTTCCAAAACGATGTGGCCACCAGCGATGTGGAGCTCGCCCACCGCGAGGGCTACCAGTCGGTGGAGCACCTCAAGCGCTACACCACCCAGGGCATGGGCACGGACCAGGGCAAGACCTCCAACCTGAACGCGCTGAGCATCATGGCCTCCAAGCGCGGCATGGCCGTGAACGATGTGGGCACCACTACCTTCCGCGCACCCTACACGCCAGCCACCATCGGCACACTGGCCGGGCGCAGCGTACGCAGCCACCTGGCACCGGTGCGCCGCACCGCCATGCACGGCTGGCACACGGACAACGGCGGCCAGATGATGGAGGCCGGTTACTGGATGCGCCCGCTTTGGTACAAGACCCACGGCGCGACGCTGTCAGAGGCCTACAAGGCCGAGATGGACATCGTGCGCGAACAGGTTGGCATGGCCGATGTGTCGACCCTGGGCAAGATCGACGTGCAGGGGCCGGATGCGGCCGAGTTTTTGAACCGCGTCTACGTCAACGGCTTTGCCAAGCTGGGTGTTGGCCGGGCGCGCTACGGATTCATGCTGCGCGAGGACGGCATCGTGATGGACGACGGCACCACCAGCCGCATCAGCGAGACCGAGTTCTTCATGACCACGACAACGGCCCAGGCCGCGCGTGTGATGAGCCATCTGGAATTTTTGCTGCAGGTGGTGTGGCCGGAGCTGCGCGTGACCGTGGCCTCGGTTTCCGACCAATGGGCCGCCATGAGCGTGGCCGGGCCCAAGGTGCGCGATGTGCTGCGTGCGGCCTTCCCAACCATCGCCTTTGACAACGAGGCCTTCCCCTTCATGGGCGTGCTGGATGCCACGCTGGAAGGCGCCATGGCCGGCGTCAAGGTGCGCATCATCCGCCTGACCTTCTCGGGTGAAATGGCCTACGAGGTCTACACGCCCACGCACCACGGCCGCGTGGTCTGGGAGCATCTGCTGGAGGCGGGCAAGCCCTGCAAGCTGCGCGCGTATGGCCTGGAAGCCTTGGGCTCGCTGCGCATTGAAAAAGGCCATGTGGTCGGCTCCGAGATGGATGGCCGCACCACGCTGGACGATGTGGGTGCCGGCAAGATGGCCAGCCAGCTCAAGCCCTTCTGGGGCGACGCCCTGCGCCGCAGCGAACACCTGCAGCGTACCGACCGGCCCACCCTGGTGGGTCTGGAGGCGGTGGACGCCAACGAGCCGCCCAACAACGGCGCCATCCTCTTCTTTGCCGATGACGAGATCAAAGGACATGGGCGAGGCCACATCACCAGCACCACCTACAGCAAGCAGGTGGGCAAGGCGATTGCGCTGGGCCTGCTGCAGGGCGGCACCAGCCGCGTCGGCCAGATCGTCGTGGCCGCTTCACCCGTGCATGGCCGACAATACCAACTCAAGGTCGTAGAACCCTGCTTCCTGGACCCCGAAGGGAACCGTTACCGTGGTTAATACAGCAGCCAACGCACCCGTGCGCAGTCCATTCGAGGGCCACGCAGCGGGCAATCGCCCCAATGCAGCCGGCCAGATCGGCCTGCAACTCACCGCTGGCATGGTGCCCAGCTTCACGCTCATCAGCACCTGGATCAGCGGCTTGCCCGGCTTGCTGGACGCACTCACCGCGGTGTTTGGCGACACCGTGCCCCAGCGCATCGGCAAGACCGCCCGCACCGAGTTCGGCCTGCTGGCGCGCAGCGGCCCGGAAGAATTCCTGCTGGTCGGCGACGACCACAGTGACCGCAGCACCCTGCTGCGCGCCACCGTGGGCGCAGATACGGGTTCAGTCACCGACCTGAGCCACGCGCGCTGCCGCATCCACATCGAAGGGCCGCAGTGCCGCACGGTGTTGAACAAGCTGTTTGCGCTGGACCTGCGCGAGTCCGCCTTCCTGATCGGTGACATCGCCATGACCGGCACCCACCATGTGCCCAGCACCTTGCACCGGCTGGAAGCCGATGCGTTTGACCTCTATGTGTTCAGCACCTACGCCTACGACCAGTTAGCCACGGTGCTGGATGCGGCGCAGGAATATGGCGTGGCATTGCAGCCGGACTAAGGGGCTGCGGTCTCCTGCAAAGCCCCGCTCTGGCGGGGCTTTGTATTCAAGCCCGGGAATCACCCCAGCGGAGATGTGAGGTTTCATCACCTCGGTACAGGGTGTCGCAGTGCCGGTCGACACAGTATTCGGGCGAAACAATCATCTCATTGAAGCGCATGTCAGCGGCAATGCGGGTGTACTCAAACACGATACTCCGGGCCACTTTGGCGCCTGTGCGGATATGGCTGCCATGTCCGATCCAGCTGGGACCTGTGATCGTGACGCCAGGCTCGATCAGCACGCTGGAACCGATATAGACAGGGCCTTCGATTTTGACTTTGTCCCAGGGAATGGACGTGTTGAGGCCAACCCAAATGCCAGGTTTGACTTCACGCCCTGGCATCTTCATCTCGCCCACTTCGCCCTTCAATACGCGTTGCAGCACCGACCAATAATCGCTCACACGGCCGATATCGATCCAGTTGAAGTGGTGGTTTTGGGCGTAAAACGGCAAGCCCCGCTCCACCAGCTGAGGAAAAAGCTGTGACCCGATGTCATAGATTTCCCCCGGCGGTACCAGGTTGAGAACCTCGGGTTCAAAAATGTAGATGCCCGTGCTGGCCCAGGTGGATTTGGCATCTGCCGGCTTGGGCTTCTCCTGGAAGGACTGGATGCGTCCATCTTCTGCAGCCACCACGATGCCATAAGCCTGCACATCGCTCAAAGGCACTTCAAGCGCCACCACGCTGGCAATGGCACCTTTTGCCTTGTGCTCGGCCAGCGCCGCCGTGATGTCCAGATCGATCAGCGCATCGCCGCACAGGACCAGTGTGGTGTCATCAAAAAACCCACCAAAATCTTGAATGCGCCGCATCCCCCCGGCGGATCCCATGGGGTGCGGCAGGATATCGCCATGCACCCGGATACCCTCGTAGGCGTAACCAATCTGCACCCCCCAGCGGCTGCCATCGCCGAAATATTTTTCGATTTTGTGGTGGTGCCAGGCGACGTTGATCATGATCTCGGTGATGCCGTGGCGAGCGAGTTGCTCAATCAGGTATTCCATCACGGGCTTGCCCAGAATGGGCACCATGGGCTTGGGTAAATCGCGCGTCAGCGGGCGCACGCGGGTGCCTTGTCCGGCACAGAGGATCATTCCTTTAGCCATGACAAACCTCATCTTTATTTTCCATAATCACCGTCCTTGTTTATTGAAATCGGCGGGGGCGCAAGGCCCGGCCATTACTGGCCGGGCGCAAAGTTTTCTGTGGGTGTTGCGGGGCTTGCGCCGCACCTGCGGCGACGCATGCGTAGCCATCGCCGCTCACTGCCCATAGGCTGAAGCGTAGGGACGAATCGGCATTTCCAGGGCTTCCGTCATGGGATAGAAGCTGTAGCGCAAGGTCATGTCTGCGCCCACTTGGCGGTAGTTGCCGTCGGCAACGTTATCTGTATAGAACCGCCCCCCCAGGAACCAATTCGATGCCAGTTGATACTGCGCACCGGCGGCCACCTTGTAATACATGCCCGCGTTGGAGGTCGGGGTGCTCACCGTGGCAGGGGCATCGATCAATGCGTCCGAGCTGTACTGTCGGTAGCCCAGCTCTGCATCCAAACGGTAAGTCAATTTCTCCGAACGCTGCGACCAATTCAGCGGCACGTTCACCGCGGTGTAGCGTTGCGGACTGAAGTAACCGCCTTGTCCCAACGTGAAGCCCGCCAGGTTTTTTTCGTAACCCAATTGGGTTACATAAATGCCACTCGACAATACATAGTCGGCCTGGCGCGAAATATCCACATAGGAACCCGCACTGACTTCAGTCCGGCTGTTGGCAGTGACGTTGTCACCCTTCAAGTCATGGTGTGCGACCGAGCCGGTGATGCCATAGCCACCAAAATCTTTGGAGATTTGCACACGTGGGCCCGCGGCCATCACACCGCCCCAATTTTGGCCCGACGCCGCGTCGTGCGTGCCGGCAAATGAAAGCACGCTGTCTGTCACCGGGCGGGCCGACAAATTCACAGCATAGGTCAGCGAATTGGCCGCATCAAAGGCGCCGTTGAACTTCACACCCCCGGTGAAGTTTTGATAAATGAAGCCCACCGGGGTTGTGCCTGCGTCCACCTCAAGTCCCTTGGTTTTATAGCCAACCGCCCAGCCCACACCCGATGCGGACTGCTCTTCTTTGGTTGCGGCGGCGGCGGCGGCTCCGCTGGCAAAGGTGCCGAAGGTCCGTTGGCTCTGCGCGTCCAGTTGCCCCGCACGCAAGGTTACCGGGGTGGCTTGAATTTTGACCTTGCCATCTTTGATGGGAAAGCGCACTTCAAGCGGGGTCTCAGTCTGCACAAGCTGACTGGTACCAGGGTCCCCTGTACGGCTACGCACCAGCGCACCCACCAGCACCTCGGGGCTGCGCTCCTGTTGTATGGCATCCCATTCCGCCAGCAAGGGCGATACAGCGCCTGCAGCTTGCGCGCCATAGGTCGGACTCAGGTCTGATTTGGAAGAGCCCGGACGGGGGTAGGAAGCCGTCAGAGACGACAGCGTGGTCGCATCAAAGCCCGTCGCTGCGAGCACGCCTTTGCCTGGCAGGCCTTGCGCTGCGACTGCTGCCGCTTGGGCCGGCTGATAGTACGTGCCGGGGAAGGTAAAGACCGAATTCGCAATCAGCGCTTTTTCGCCACCCGGAGCCACTACGGGGTTACCCGTACCCGCGTTTCTAAACGGGTTGTTGCCCGCCGCAGTTTGCGAAGCGACTGCGTCCGGCGCAGGGGCGGCTTGAATGGCCAGGGCTTTTGCAAATAGTTCGCCCGCCTTGGCTGACTTGCCGCGACTGCGGTAAACGCGGGCAATCGAGGCCATCGTTTCTGCATTGTTAGCCGCCAAGGTCTGTGCACTTTGCAGCAAGGAGTCCGCAAAGTCGTCGTCCTTTACTTGCGCCGCCACCTGCGCAGCGCCCAACAGAACTTCAGTGCTTTCAGGATTTTTCTTAACCAGCTGTTTGGAGATGTTGATCGCAATTTTGCTGTCGCCTGCAGCCGCATACAGTCGCGCCAGCAACGCATTGGCAGCCACTGAATCCGGTCGTTGCACCAACAGGGGCATGAGCCGATCGTAGGCGCCTGCATAGTCGGTTCGCTCGCGCAACGAGTCAGCTTGTCGAACGCTGTAGTTGAACACCAGGTCCTCGTACGTTTTCTTATCGGAAAAATTGAGCGGTGCGTCCTTGAGTTCACGCAAAATACCGGCCGCTTCCACATCCTGGTTGGTCTTGAGCAAAATGCCCGCAAACTGCAGCAAGGTAGCCGGCGTCGGTTTTGCTGCCGGCGTCATCACAGGGCGCAGCATGCCAAGTCCGACGGCAGGTTCTCCCGCATCCACATACGCACTTGCCACCGCTCCCAACAGCCCGGGGTTGCTGCCGATGAGCTGTTTGGTTTGGGTCAGTACCTGCAGCGCCCCCGCTTTGCGGCCTTCTTTGGCCAGCTCGCTGGCATAGCCCACCCGCTCATGGACCCAGGCAGTTTTTTGCAGCGCGGCCATATCTGCCGAGCGGTCTTTGGCAGGTATTTTTTCCAGCGTTGCAAGTGCATCAGGCCATGCCTGCAGGTCACCGGCCAGAATGGCGCTCGCATACAGTGCGTCAGGCAGATTGGGGTTGCTCACCAACAAGCCGTCAACCAGACCGTGCGCCTCGCTGGTTTGGCCGGTTTTCACATACAACTGGGCGAGTTCCAAGCGGATCCAGGGGTTGAGGCTGTCGGTTCGCATGGCGTCCTCCAGCGCGGCCCGTGCGCCCACTTCGTCCCCCCGCGCGATGGCTGCTTTTGCCAGGGAACTGGCTTTTGCCGACTTTGGATCCGACGTCGCACGAACGGCGATACCGCTGCCGCCGCTGCTGGCGCTATTGTTATTCCCGCCGCTGCCACTGGCACTGCCGCTACTTCCACTGCTGCTTGCCCGCTGCGGTGCTGACCAAGAGAGCGCTTTTTTCAAGTTCTCTTCCGCTTCGACCGCCACGCCTGGCACGGCAATCAAGCCCGACAGCACTTTGATGCCAGCGGCTCGCGTGCTTTCCTTGCTGATCAGTAACTTGCCCAGTGCCAGAGACACCTTTTCGTCCTTGGGCGACTTTTTTTCCAGGCCCTGCAGCCCTTGACGCGCCAACTCAAATCCGTTTTCGCTGTAACCCAGGATGCTGAAATACTCCAACGCCATCGTCCCCTGTGGTGGCTTGCCATTCATGGCGATGTTGTACTGGCCAATGGCCTTGTCGATCTCCCCGGCCTTGGCGTAGGCACGCGCACGATCCAATGTGGATTCCGCCCCATGACTGCCCAATGCAATCTCTTGCTCCAGCAATGCGACGGAAGGATCTTTCGGATTGAGCTGTTTGATTTTCTGCACATACTCCATGGCAGTCGTAGACCGCTTGCCCTGCGATTCCGCCAGGGCCATCCCGTACAGCGCCTGCGGTTGGTTCGCGTCGATCAATAGCAACTTGCTCCAGGACTCGGCAGCGCGGGCATAGTTTCCCTTGGCTTGCCAAAATTGCCCTTGTTCCAGCAGGGTCTGTGCCGCCGCATTTTGTGCCTGGCTGACAGGGTGAACCGCTGCAGCCAGCAGTCCGAGAATGAGGGCGTTATTTTTCAAGAACATTGGTTTTCCCATAAAAATTTAACTTGTCCATCGACCTGGAAGCGGTAACGGTTATCCGCCCACCCTGTTCCGAAAAGCCCCAATACGTGGTCGTAGTAAGCGGGCAACGGTGAGCCCATATGGGCTGGCAGCAGGCTCTGCGTCTGCATGCTGCGCACCCGCCGCCCCTGCGCGTCGAATAGTTTGGTTTGCCCGGAGGCGCGCAGGTAAGGCAGCAAGGCAGCTGAAAATCCAAAGCCGCCCTTGCCTGACGTGGCGCCCGATACAGCGTAGGCCGTTTCCGGGGGGGCGCCCGCCTCACCGGTGGCTGACTGCATCCCGCCCAGACTTCGCAGCATCTGCGCGGTCAGGGGGTCGCCTTTGGGCATCATGCCGGCCCAGAGGTAGACCCGAATCGCGTCGTAGCTCCCCACATCCCCCTTGGATGCGTCAACAATGAATCCTGCGGTGGTTCCGACTTTCGCTTGGTAGCCCACCCAATCGGCGACAAACCCCTGCGGACTGACGGCCGCGACCATGGTGCCCGTATTGAGCGCAATTTCCGTCCAGGGCCCGCTCAAAGAGACTTGTGCGAACCTGCGTAACAGCGGAATGGGCAAGTAACTGGGGTTCAACGTCCACTGTTGGTCGGGCTTGCTAAATCCCACCGGACCTGGGAGCAGCATTTTTCCAAGACCGGGCAGGTTTGCTACTTCGCGCAGTTCAATTTGACGCAAGAGCTTCATCGCCGCTCCGGTGTAATCGGGACGATTCCACACCCTGCCGGCCTCCAGCAAAGCGTAGGCCAGCCACAGGTCCGCATCGGAAGCAGAGTTGGCATCCAACACCCGCCACTGACCGTCCGCTGCAAGCCCCCAAAGCCAGGCCGGCAGCTGTGAATCCTGCGGCACTGCAAATAGGTTTTGCAGAGTCCAGCGCCACAATTTGTCAAAAGCGACCGGATCGTTGGCGACCAGCGCGAAAAACATGGCATACGCCTGTCCCTCGGACGTGCTGACCAACTGCGGCGTTCTTGCATCCACCACCCGGCCAGTGGCTTGCACAAAGTGTTGGTTGAATTGCCGCCAGGCGCGCCAGTCGGAAGCCTGGCAGGCCGCAGCCGAGACGCTATCCGACAGAAACGTCATGCCAGCCAGCAGGGCCAAGGACAAGCAAGCCATGGGCCTAGCGCCCCACCTCGGGCGCAACGGCTCCGGTGCAGAATGGACCTGGCACATCAAAGCGTTCGCCTCGCAGCCTGGGCGCGCAAGAAGCCGTAAATCAAAACCGACAACAGGAAGATACCCAACGCTGTGGCCAATACCAGGAGCCCCATATCCCTGGAAAAAATCCACTGGACATGCCGGATCAAACCAATGTCGCCAATGTAATAAGTCGGTGTCGCGGGTCGGGTTTTGATCTTCTCTCCCTGCACCAGCATCAGACTGGCTCCCACGGTAACAGCTTCGTCTGCGCTGCCCCACGCGGCTTCCACACTGTCCAGCAATTGCGGGGCACCCGTTCCCCACACCATCACCACGCTGCGTCCCGCCTTGAGTGGGGATTCAAAGCCACTCAGCATGCCGTAATCACCTCGCAGCCAAGGTGACTCATCCACCTGAGCGATGCGCAAATCCGCAGGCAAATAGGGACTCAATTTTCCCCAAAGGCGCCTGGTTTTGCGGGGCAGATCGGTGAGGAAATTCTCGTCTTGCTGGCCGTGAATATGCTGCGCCCAGGAATGCACCAACCCGGATGGGCTGCCGCTTGCCAACAACAAAATATCCTTATCCGCAACACTACCGGCTTGATTTGCATGCACCACGTGGACGGCAGTTCCCGCATACCCGGTGGCCTCGCCCAAGCGAGCCATCAGGCTTAAATAGGCGCTGTAGTCATCCAGTCCGGGCGCATCGGGCAGGACGACAGCGGTTTCGGAAAGATCGGCCAGACGCGTAAACGGGAACCCGCTCTTGACGAAACTGCTCAGATTGGGCATCGCCATGAAATGCGACAAACCCGACAGATCAATCGTCGAATCCGGGTCGACTGCGCTTTGAACCTGGTCCAGATTTGGAAAATTGCAGTCCGCTTCCTTGGCCGGATCAAAGGTGTACCGAAATTGCAGTTGCGCCACACCGGGCAGCAGGGCAGCCATGGGAATTTGCAGGCTTTGGCTCTGAGCCTTCAAGTCGCTACCCAAGGCCGACGCGGTCGAAGGCAGAGCGATGGACTTGACCAATTTCTGGTTGACGTCCACCGTCAACCTAGACACGGTCGCCTCGGGCAGCACCGTGTGCTGGAACTTCAACTCAACTGGAACGCCCCGCCTGTGCAAGTCAAACAAGTCGGGTGCCAAGCGCAAGTTCAGGCGCACGGGCTCAGGTTGTCCGCCCTTTCTGACCAGTGCTGCCGCCTCCACCAACTCCCCGAACGCAAGCGGCTTGCGGGTGCTTAGCCAATTCGGTGCGTCATAGGGTTGGCGTGCATCCAACGGGAGCGTGCCGTCGACCGCCATGCTCTGACCATGCAATGTTTTGCTGCGTGTGCCCAAAGCCACGGCCGCCTGCTTCAGTTCCCGGCTGTCGCGCCCCATCACCATCAGGAGTTTGCCGTTCACGTCTCTCGGATTCACCAGAATGGAGACGGTAGGACCTGTGACAGGCGCAAGGTTCAATTCACTCAGCGTGGCATTTCCGCTGACAAAGACCACGGCGTTGCCATGGCTGGGGAGCTCGTTCAAGGCAGCGGACATGGCCGACCGCTTGTCACGCGCCAAGGCGCCGAACCAGGATGAAACCACACCCGCCGCTTCCAAGGTGGTGTTATCCGGAACGCCGGCGAAAACAAAAGGGAGTTTGAACGTTCGCAAATCCCGCTTGTCATAAAAGGGGGCCGGCAGCAGACTCAGATCGGTGCCCACGGGAAGACTGGCGGTGGTCAAGTCCAGCGCACTGTCGTTAGCGATAGTGGCCCACAGGTCGGGATGCCGGGGGTCTTCACATTGCTGGCTGTAATGGCCCACCAATTGCAGTGTCAACTCATTGCGGGCGCTCAGCATTTGCACGGGCAAGGGGATGGTCTGCTCAAGCGGCGTATCGGCGGTCGCTTTGGGCAGGGGCAAACTGGCTGCCAACTCATTGTTCACCAAAATATTTATTTGGGACGTCTCTGCCAGCAGCGCCGATGAATAACGGTACTTGAGTTTAAAGACGGCGTTGGTAATCACCTCGTCACCACGGACGCTGAATTCAATCTTGTAGCGACCATCCACCCCACGCAAATCAAAGGAATACTTTTCACCTAATTGCTTCAGGCTCAAGGAATAGGATGTCAGCGGCAATGCCACCACTTTCGGGACTGCCGGAGCTCTCGGGACTGGCCGCGCTTTCGGCACTGCACCTGCCAACACGCAATAGAGCAGGACCATTGCGCAAAATGTGAATCTCAAGGACTTCCGCAATGAGAACAGTATGGATGGATATTCAGACATCTATTTATTTTTGGTTGAGTAATTCGGATTGTGAAAAAATCTGGCTGACTGCCTATCCAAACTTACATTTTTGCGCGAAAGAGCGATCGCACCAGTCCGATGACACCGACGTTCAGCACGTCACCCAGAGACGACCAGGGCGAATCCAGCGCACCTTTACCCCAAGTGGATGCCCATATATCACCGCGCGAGAAAGTAATCCGAATCAAATCACGTTGCTGATCCAGGGTTAAATTGTCGAATTGAATACCGACGGAGGTACCACCTTTGGCTACAGTACCTGGCAAGATCGCGTGGATATCGCCGCGCGACATCATGACGGTGAGTTTGTCTCCCTGTGTCAGCTTGATATCTGCCGGCATCGTCAACCCCAGCCCGTTACTCGAAAAATCCGTGGTTTCGCAAACTATTTTTCGCCCACTTGGAAGAATCACCATGGCCGGCAAAGCCGCCTTGACACGGGGTATGTTGCGAATTTGCCGGATTTCTCTGGCGACATAAATACTGGCACAGATAATGATGATGTTGTAGAAACTCCAGGCCATGTTGATCAACAGGGTCGAGGCATCCGCACCACCCGAGTTCAACCGATATATGCCAACGACGAATCCTGCCGTACTCATACAGGCCAGCGCGATATAGGGCCAGCCCATGCGCCAGTCATAGAAATCATTTTCCACAACGCCGCCTTTGTCCGTGACATTGAAGGCGCCTGCCTTGGGTGAAATCAACGCCAACAACACGGGCAGCACGATGTACCAGGCCAGCACAGTCTCATACACTTCATTCCAAAACGAGTGCCTGAATTGCCCCTGGATTTTGGAGTTGGTCATGCTGCTCAGCAGGATGTGGGGCAATGCGTAAGCCGCCACCATATAGGCCGACGCGTTGTAAATTTGTGCATCAAGTATCAGAAATGCCAGGGGTGCCGTCAAAAACACAAGGCGCGGCAGTCCATAAAAGAAGTGCAGCATCGCATTCAGGTAGCACAGGCGTTGCCCCAAACTCATACCCCGACCCAACATCGGGTTATCCACCCGGAACACTTGAGCCATGCCCCGCGCCCAGCGAATACGTTGCTTGATATGCCGGGACAAACTCTCTGTTGCCAATCCCGCCGCCTGGGGAATAGCGAGGAAAGCGGAGTTGTACCCTTTTCTGCTTAACTTCAGGGAGGTATGCACGTCTTCAGTGACCGTCTCAATCGCAATCCCACCCACCTCCATCAGAGGCTTGCGGCGCAGCACGGCACAGGAACCACAAAAGAATGACGCATTCCAGAGGTCATTGCCGGCCTGCACCAAGCCGTAGAACAGTTCGCCCTCATTCGGAACGGAATGGTAGGTATTGAGGTTTTTCTCAAAAGGGTCCGGAGAGTAGAAATGGTGCGGGGTTTGGACCATGGCCAGTTTGGGATCTTTTAAGAAGCCCCCCATCGTGACCTGCAAAAATGACCGGGTCGGCACGTGGTCACAGTCAAAAATGGCCACAAACTCACCCGTGGTTTGTTTCAAGGCCTCGTTCAGATTGCCGGCTTTGGCATGCGTATTGTTGTGACGTGCCAGATACTGCACACCCGCTTCGTCACAAAACGCCTTGAACTCTTCCCGGTTACCGTCATCCAGCACATAAACACTTATTTTTTCCTGGGGCCAGTCCATGAGCTGAGCCGCCAAAATGGTCATCCGCACCACGCTCAGGGGTTCGTTATAGGTGGGAATAAAGATGTCGACCGTCGGCCAATGCAGGGGGTCTGCAGGCATGAAGACAACTTTTCTGGTGAAGGGCCAGGCTGTCTGAAAGTACCCCAGCAGCAATACCGTCAAGGCATACATTTCCGCCAATACCAGTCCCCAACCAAACAGACTGTCGGTT
>CANFIH010000106.1 GCA_947446855.1 Burkholderiales bacterium | reverse complement strand
AGGCGCCAGCGCCTGATCACACTTAGTAAAGCCACGTCGATCACTCCTGTATCTCCTGCTCCATACCGAGCAGGTCAGTGTGTACACGTGGGTCAAATTTGGATGCAAATTCCTAGGTCAGGTGGGTCAGTTTTAAATGCAAATCAACATGTAGGCGTTCGACAGGCCTCGCTCCAGCGTTTCGAGAAGTGCTAGTTCGGCATAGTCACCGGCGCGCAGGGCGGCACGGGTGGGTAGGGATGGGCAGATGCGGGACATGGGTTAACTTCCTGCCCACGCGCTTGCGTAGTTCACGACTCCGCGACCCAGTTGTCCAACTGCAAGCCGGGCACCTTCGCAAATTCGCGTGTGTTGTTGGTGACCAGCATGGCCTGCACGCTTAATGCGTGCGCGGCAATCATGGTGTCCAGCGAACCAATGGGCGTGCCATGGCGTTCCAGGTCTGCGCGCAGGTCGCCATAGGCCCATACGGCGGCTTCGTCGAACGGCAGAATGGTCAGCGGCGCCAGAAACATCTCCAGTGCGTGACGATTGCGTGCGGAGCCGCTCTTGGCTACCCCGAATGCCAGCTCAGCTGCCACCACGCTGCACAGTCCGATGTCGCCCAACCGGTATTGCTTGAAGCGCTCAAGTACGGCCGGTGGCTTGGCGTTAATGATGTAAATGCAGATGTTGGTGTCGAGCAGGATCATGGGTTGATCCCGGACCGCACCTGTTCATCCGGCTGCTCCCGGGTTAAAGCAAAGCCCCGCTCGAAGGCTGCCAGCCCGGCAGCAAGCGTTTGCCAGGGGTCATCCACGGGCAGCAGCAGCACGCCATTGCCAAAATGCTTCACCACCACTTCGGTGCCGGCAAAACGGTACTCCTTGGGAAGACGGACAGCTTGGCTGCGGCCAGATTGAAAAAGGCGTGCGGTGTCCATGTGATGTCCTCCGAAAATGGTGATCACCAATGATAGTCACCAATTGCTTAGATGTCCACCGGTATTCCGCAGGACCAGCCGCACCGGCAAGCTGTATGCCTGTATGCAATACCAGCGTCACCGGCTCACGCCATGCGCCTCGCCATTCGCATGATCAAGCCCCCAAGGCCTGACGCACCGTTGCCGGCAAAGATCGGTGGGAGGAGCGGGCGTCATGGCGTTGGGACCCAGGCGTGTTGGCGAAAGAACGTTTGCACCCTCCAGCTTATTTGATACACTTAAACTGTATCAAATAAGTGTATTTAATAGAACAGCATGTCAAACCCTGACCAACACACCCTGAACGAACTCTGCGTGCTGGCCGATCTGCCGGTGCGCACGATGCGCTATTACGTACAGCACGGCCTGATTGACCGGCCGGCCGGCGAGACCAGGGCGGCTCGGTATGGCGCGCGCCAGTTGGAGCAGGTTCTATTGATCAAGAAGTGGACCGCAGCCGGCGTATCACTGGACCGCATCCGCGAGCTTTTGCAGGGTGACGAGGCGCCAATACCCGCGCGTGCCAAAAAGGCCGGAACGGTGGAGGTGCATAGCCACCTGTATGTGGCCGACGGTCTGGAAATCGTTATCGAGCCGGGCAGGGCGCAGTTGTCGCCCGAGCAGGTGCGCGAGTTCACACGGGGAGTGATGGCGCTATACGCATCCGTCACCGCAGCACCCGGCGACGCACCGGATTCAAAGAATGTTGTCACACAAAAAGGGGAATCAAAATGAGCGAGTTACGTCAGGCGGAAGTGGTTTGCGGTGGGGGTCAGGAACTCATGCTCCTAGGCGTCAAAGCCAACGGTGCAATCAAGGGGCGCTTGCTGACGATGAACCTGCAGCAGCGCTTTCGCAATGCAAGCAAAACCAATACTGAGATCACTTACACCTTCCCCTTGCCCTTTGGCGCGGTGCTGATGGGCGTGGATGTTGAGCTGAATGGCAAGCAGTTGGTGGGCGAGGTCACAGCCAGGAGCAAGGCGCGAGCCTGCTATGAAGAGGCAATTTCTGAGGGCAATTCCAGCATCATGCTGGAGCGCAACGCTGACTTTAGCTACACACTGGAGCTGGGTAATTTGATGGCTGGTGAGGAATGCAGCATCACTGTGCGCTATGCGCAGGTATTGCAACTGGAGCATGGCCAGATACGTCTGATGCTCCCCACTACCATTGCGCCGCGCTACGGCAACCCGATTACCCAGGGCGGGTTGCAACCGCATCAGGTGCCGAAGACCGACATCACAGCGGAATACCCTTTCGATATCAGTATCACCCTGCATGGTGACCTGGCCAGGGCCGACGTGGCCTCGCCCAGCCACAAGACGGGCTACTTTCCCAATGGTGATGAGCTGGTGGTGCGTCTGGCCCAGCGCGGATCGATGGACCGGGATTTCATCCTCACCCTCAGCGATTTGCAAAGCCAATCCGTCGCCATTGCCTGCCTGGATAGCGCAGTGCCGGGCCAGACAGCGCTGATGGCAAGCTTCAGCCCAAAACTTGGAGACAACAAGGCCAACCCGGTGGTGGCCAAGATTCTGGTGGATTGCAGCGGCTCAATGCAGGGCGACAGCATCAACGCTGCCCGCAGCGCGCTGCACCGCATCGTTACCGGTTTGGAGGCCGCAGATAAGTTCAGTTTGTCGCGCTTTGGCAGCTCGGTGGAGCATCGCAGCCGGGGCATGTGGAGCGGCACACCACAGGCGCAGGTCTCAGCCAAGCGCTGGATAGATGGTGTGCAAGCTGATCTGGGTGGCACCGATATGGAGGACGCGTTGGTTTCCACCATTGCCATTGCGCACCAGGGCAAGGGCGACATCCTGCTGATCACCGACGGCGAGATCCATGGCATTGATGAAGTGATAGCCGTGGCAATCCAATCAGGGCATCGCATGTTCGTGGTGGCCATTGGTGCAAGTCCAGCCGAAGCACACCTGCGACGCCTGGCCGTAGAAACCGGTGGAGCCTGTGATTTTGTAGCGCCAGGCGAAGATGTGGAGCCTGCAGTGTTGCGTATGTTCAGCCGCATGCGTGCGAGCCGAGCCAGCAAGCTGCGGGTGGAGTGGCCAGGGTCATTGGGCATGAATTGGGCCCAGAAAGTGCCTGCTTACGCCTTTGCGGATGACGCGCTCTCTTTCTCTGCGTTTGTCGATACTTCGGAAGTTGGCTCCACCTTACCCGTGCGCTTGTGGGGTTGCCTGGACGATGCGGGAGCAGAGGTGCTTCTGGCGGAGGCTGAAGTGACGGTCGTGGAAAGCACTGCCAATACCTTGGCGCGCATGGTTGCCTTCGCTCAGTACACACAAACCACACCGGGCAAGGACAAGTTGGCGGAAAGCGTGTTGTCAACGGTGCAAGAACTGGCAGTTCAATATCAGCTGGTAACCGATGACACCAACTTCATCCTGGTGCATGAGCGCTCGGCTGAGGAGAAGGCCTTGGAGATGCCCGAGGCACACCAAGTTCCACAGATGCTGGCAGCAGGTTGGGGTGGTACCGGTTCTGTGCGCTTGTCCAATGCGGCGTCTAAGATTTCGTACAGCATGGCGGCCCCTGTTGCAGCAAGTGTGGCGTTCAGCAACAAGGCCGTGTCCGAAGCAAGTCCGGACTACGGCAGCATGGCGACCCCATCGGTATGGCGAACCAATCGGACTGCGGCAGCATCCAGAGTGGACGCCTTGAGCTCGGGTGGAATGGACGACTACGAAATCCCTGCATTCCTTCGCAAGCAGTCTGATGATGCAACGCAGTACCGACGACGCATAGGGCCGGATGACCTTGGAATCACTCCGGATGAGTTTTCATCATGGCTAAGTGCACATGCTTCGTCACAGTGGCCCATCACTTACGACGCGCTGCGAAATCTCGGGCTTAGTCAGTCAGTCTGCGAATGGCTGGAGTTCGAAATCGGCAGCGGGCAAGAGGAAGTGTCGGTCGTTCAAGCTTTCATCTCTGTGATACAGAACCTGCACTTCGTCTCCATCAGCGGGTTGAAGAAAATTAGTGGAGCGATTAAGGGGGTTACGGACCCTGCAAATCGAGCGCCGGTGGTCGAGCAAATTTCTACCGATATTCGCTTGGGGTTGAACGGAATCCGCGGATCCGAATGGCCTGAAGCGGTGAACAATTTCCCTCAGTCCGCGTAATGCTGTTTAACATAATTCTGGATTCGTTGGTCCTTTGAACCCTGTGTCCTAACATCAGCGTTCACTCAATGGGGGGCTTAATGGAAACCAAAACACGTGCTCAGCAGTTTGCTGAAATGCTGAAGAGCATGCAGCGTACTGAAAATGGAGGGACAGTGAGCAAGGCAAGTTCAGGCGAGCAAGCAAAGCAAATATTGGTTATGCGTTTTATTCACGAAATGACACTCGACCAGGTGGCGCAGTCTATGGGTTTGACGCGTGAGCGGGTCCGACAGATTGAATCAAAGGCAATCCAAGAGATTAGATCTAGGGACGATCTGCGGGGACGGACGCAAGGAGTGCTTGAGGACTAATGCCTATGTTTGGCAGTTGGCAATTCAAGGAGCAACAAATGGGTTTCAAAGTGGTTTTTGGTAAGAACGCAGTCAAATCAGGTGGTTTGACCTGCCCATTGTGTGGAATGAGTGTTACGCGTGGCCAAGTTCTGGCTCATAGAGTCCAATCTCACGGAGAGTCGCCGACGGGAATGCCGATCCAAAAATCACCAATGATGCGGGCGGTCAAGATGCACAAGAAGTTGAAACAAATATTCGAATTGCGCGCTATTGGCCATAATCCAACCCTTATCAGTCAGCTCCACAAATCACAGCACAAGCAAATGAAAACGAGGGTAGTCACTGGTGACCAACCATACCGGACACCCGAGGACTGGAACCCACCAAGAGGGGACGGCAGGTAGTGATTCTGACAGCTGCCGGTAAAAGTCTAAATGGCAGCGTAATGTCTAAATTTGAGTGAGAAAGCCATGCGCACGCATGTCAAGTCCAGCTGTCCAAACGATCAGAAATCAGGCTCACGCTATGAGCCTGCAGGCTTCTATCATGGAGCTTGTTGAGCAACGAAAAGCTTGCTTTTTACGAGGAGAAAGTTATAATGGTGCTTGCGCTGATTTACTTGTTAACTTGCAGAGCGCGTAATAAATGACTGCTAAAGCAACTAAGCCCGCTTTGGCATTTTTCGAGCCCCTTGTAGTGAAAACTGCAAGCCGTTCAAAACTGATGAGGTGGGCTTTTTTGTTTGCATTCGGCTTGTTATTTGACTTGCTTTTTGGTTGAGGTCTGCGCCGTGTAAGTGGTGCGGGCCAGTCGCTGGATTTGATCGACAGATTGCCAGGGCGACGCATAAATACTGGCTAAAGAACCGGCTCTCCAATCCGTTGGAAAGCCATTTTTCATAGTGACTTTTGGAGAGCCTTTTATGACCTGTTTAGACCTGCCCCTGATGCGTTAGCCGCGCAAAGTTTTCCGCTGATTTCAACCGCGTAGGCGGAGCTACGCCCAATTCCGGGTGAGGCTTCCAGTCGCGGCGGGGGAGGCGTTTGCCTGAAATTCCTGCAAGGGTTTTTGGGCAACGGTTTCCTCTGAGCGACAGCGCGGTGAGCGGACTTTAAACAGGAGCAGCTTATGTCCACCACACCGTATGTTGAGGCTACATCAAACGACCCGTTTGTACGGGAATTGCACCGCAGGGCGATGCGCTTGCTAAATGATCCGTCGCTGGATCGCAGACAGAGAGAGTTCCACATGAGGCGGCTGCAAAGCATCCTTCTGGAACACCAGGGAAAGCAGATAGCAGTGGCCGCAAAGGTAGCAGCCAAGTCTGCCAAGCGAGAACAGGTATCGCGTACCAATCGCAACCAAGGGGTTGCAGACCAGAGCCAGGTTGTGGCCCGACGCAAGGAGTTCGAAAGGGAACCCGAAAAGGCAGTGGAGCAGGTGGAGCCAGTGGTTACGGCTCCGGTACTTGTTTCCCTTCCAGACACCGACTGTGCGGCCAATGAAAACCAACTGACCGGGCGCAGACGCCCGGTGCTCACCCTTAACAGGGCCTGAGCCACGCGGAGATGGAGCAATCCATCTCCAAGACCACGGGTGCATACGCACCTGGTTTCCCCCATCCATCAACCGCCAGCATAAGGAATTGTCATGAAAGTTTTCTATCGCAAGGAGCAAGTGGGTCCAGTCCAACGCTCGTCTCCGTCAGCCCACAAGCCGCGCCTGGTTGTTGAGGATTGGAAAAAGCACTTCGGTGCGGCCATCGAGATTTGCAGTTTCGAGCCCGCTACGGAAAAGCAGCTCACGCGCGCCCATCAGTCTGACTTTGTCAAAGGTGTGCTGGGCTGCACGGTGGCGAATGGTTTTGGCAATCGGGATCTGGCAGTGGCGCAGACGCTGCCCTACACTTCGGGCTCGATGGTGGCCGCGGCCGAGTATGCGGTGCTGCACAAGGAGGTGGTGTGCTCACCGACCTCCGGCTTTCACCATGCCGGATTCAGCAGTGCGGGGGGCTACTGCACCTTTAACGGCTTGATGGTGACGGCGCTCGCGCTGAAGGACGCCGGTTTGGTGAACAGGGTGGCAATTCTGGACTGTGACGCGCACTACGGCGACGGCACAGACAGCATTATCCGCGCGCTGGGCATTGACTGGATTGAGCACCACACGCAGGGCCATGATTTCTGGAGTGCAGCCAGTGCTGCTAGCGGAGCCTATGAGCGGTGGCTCACAGCAGCCATTTTCAATTGCCTGAACTGCGACTTGGTCCTGTATCAGGCAGGTGCCGACCCTCACATCGATGACCCGTTAGGGGGCACGTTGACAACAGCGCAAATGCGGGAGCGTGACCGCACCGTGTTCCAAAAACTGGGGCATATGCCCATGGTCTGGAACCTGGCCGGTGGTTACCAAGTAGTGAAGGGCGAGTCCGAAGCCGAGCGGATCGAACCGGTGCTGGCACTGCACCGGGAAACCGCACGCCTGCATTGCGAGATTTTCGGGTAACGGTGCGCATCGAACACTAGTTCAACGCGCTCCATTTTTTAAACGACAGAAAGGGATTTCATGAAAGCACTTATCACACACGCCGGCGACTTTATTCGCCAAGTCGAACTGCTGCCCATTGCGGCCCAGCCGGGCAGTTTCCACCTGCAGTTTAGCAGCCAGCTGACTTCCGCCCGTAACCCCGGGGAGTGGCAACGCAACTTTGGGCTGATTCTGAAGACCAGTGAATTGGAGGCGTTACGGGATCTGATTGCTGCCGCGCTTTAATTTTCACTACCGAGGAGTACATCCGTGCCAATGCGGAGGGTGAATTCTTCGAAAGGGCGCCACGCTTTCGCGTACCAGGCTCACGCAGTGATCCCTGTGGGGCCTAGCATCGATTCAACGGGGGATTTGTTCCAGATTGCGCTCCCGGCCATTTCGGCAAATGCGCTAAACAGGAGTTCAAGATGATTGAGAAAAGACGATTCCAGCTTTCTTTTGCAACGAGTAGGTCCAAGGCGTTCGATTTCGAACGCGCATCTCTGGACATGTTGGCAAAGCATAAGCACCAAGGCGCAAGCGCGTACTGCTCTCCAAGTCCGTGTAAACGGCTAGATCTGATTCCCCTGATGGGAAAAGTAATTCTTTCGCAAGGAGTGAATCACAATGGCTAAAGCAAAGGCAAATTCAAAATCCGCAAGCCGCGAGTCCGCAGCTCAAGTGCCAGCTTCTTCTGTGCTCTACCGTCCAAGGGACTACTTTGGCCGCCATGACTTGCAAACAGCGTTACTTACAAGTGTGAAGGGAACGGTGCGCAGAAATGCCCTTCGCGATGCACTGGAGCACGGTGAGATCATGCAAGTGCCCGACAGCATCAAAACGGCAGCATTGAGCGAGGCCACCAGGCAATATGCGGGCAGTCTTCACCCCGCATTCATGGGTGGCGAATACCTTCCGACAGTCACCAAAGCCGAGGTCGAAATTGCCCGAATTCGAATTAGCTCAACCACGGGCGATGTGACAAGCGTCTACGCACGGCTGGTTGGTCGACGTATTTCATACCGGGTAGTCGATGAGTATGAGGGAGACACCCTCTCGCAACCCAACCGGCGCACTTCAAACAGGCCTCTGACGATGGATCAATTGATCGAATTTTTTCTGGGCGCATGGGATTTGTTCGTCTGCCTGGACTGCAATTTCGAAGGCGACGTGGAGCGCATGCTGGTATTTTTTGAGGGAGAGTCTGAGTTCTACCCTTATTTCGACACTGAGTTGCGGCGACGTGTTCGCGAGAGATTCCCACCGTTGGTAGACGAATACGACGAGGAGGATGAACGCGACGAAGTAGAAAACGATCAGCATCAGGAATAACTTACCAAATCATGGCGACTGCAAATTGGCAAGGTGTTGCCTGGCAAACGCAGGCAATAGTGAAATCGCTTTGCAGTTAAAGACGGCCTGCTCGACTAGCTTCTGGAGTTCCCAAATGACTTATGTGCCGCCCTGGGTGGTTTTTCATGTCCCGCATGACTCGACGCAAATACCGGTCGACGTTCGCAATCAGTTTGCATTGGATGACGCGCAGCTGGAGTATGAACTTCTGACAATGACTGACCACAAGACCTTTGACCTGCTTGCAAGTGGCGTTGAGCACGCGCAGGTGGTCCGCGCGTCGGTGAGCAGACTCGTGCTGGATGTGGAGCGGTTTGAAGACGATAAGTTCGAGCCCATGGCATTGCGCGGCATGGGGGCTGTATACACACAAACCCACGATGGGCAAACGTTGCGCCACTCGGTGGCTGACGATCAACGCCACAAGTTGCTGGAGGATTGGTATTGGCCACACCACGCGGCATTGACCCTGGCAACCCAAACTGCACTGCAGGAATCTGGACTTGCCGTGATCATCGATTGCCACAGCTTCCCTGCAATGCCCCTGCCTTACGAAGTGGACCAGACAGCGAGGCGCCCGCAGATATGCATAGGAACCGACGCATTTCATACCCCTGCGGCATTGGCGCAGTTTTTGTCAGATGCCCTGGCGATTGCAGGCTATGAGGTTGGCCTGGATTCCCCGTTCAGCGGATCGATGGTTCCCACTGCGTACTTCAAGAAAGACCGACGGGTGATTTCTGTGATGCTGGAGGTCAGGCGCGATCTCTACCTTCTTGAACAGTCCGGATCGCCGAATACGGAATTCGAACGGATCTCAGCGGAAATCCGGCAGTGTCTGCTGCAGGCCCTCCATAGGTGGCATATGCTGGAATTCGGACGGAAATCATGAGCCAACAATCGATAGACAAGTCAGCGACTTCAAATCTTGCGCCGGTGCTGCTGCAGGCTTATCGCGAAACACACTACAGGGTCACCACAGGGCCGAATGATCCGGAAGCATTTGTGCTTCGGGTTGGAGAGGCGTCAAAGCCTCTGGCGATTCTGCACAAGAAGTTTGGCGTGGACTGCAGCGCCTACATTACTGCCTGCAATCCATGGAGCGAAAGTCTTCCAGACGCTGAGAACGTTAGACGACAGGAGAATTTGCTGCACGCTCTAAGGACCCGCAGTTTGCGATGGGTTGAGGGCATCGGGAAGCACCCCAGCAATCAGTGGCCGGGTGAGCCCAGCGTGTTGATTTTGGGACTGTCACTTGCAGCAGCAAAGGTTTTGGCTGAAGATTTTGAGCAAAACGCATTTGTATGGTCTGGGGCTGATGCCAGCCCACTACTGGTGACATTGCGATAGTGGAATTTCGTCCCAGTTCTTAACTTGCTTTTACGCAAAAGCTCATGCCATGAGCCTGCCAAATGAGACCATGAGAACCTGATTTTAAGGAGCTACCAATGTCTGAAAAAGGTGATGTGATTGATGTCGAGACATCCGTTGTTGAAGTTCAAGGCAGGTCGCTCTTTGATCGGGTACATGACTACCTGACCGATAAGGACTGGAGTTTTTCTTCCTTTGCGGACAAGGAATTTTTTTCGTTTGGTTTACGTCTAAAAGATGGGTCGGTGCGCGTGACGGTTGATACCGCAGAAGGGGGAGGGTGGTCGCGTGTATTGGTGTTTGTCACCTACTCAACATATGTTCCGGAGCAACGCCGCCCCGCAGTTTCGGAAGCCCTTGCGCGAATCAATTACTCAACTGTCCTTGGAAATCTTGAAATGGACCTGAAGGACGGAGAGGTACGTGTGCGTACCGTGCTTGAGAGCGACGGTTTTATTGGGGGGCCAATGATTGATCGGGCCGTTCGCAGGGGCTTGGATACTGCTGATCAGTACCAGGCGTCACTTCTTGCTATTGCATTCGGAAATGCGCCACCGAAGGACATTCTCGAGATGGCAAGCCAAAGTGATGGAGCGACACTTCAATGAACGCAAGCAAAAGTGATTTCACGAGTTCCCAAAATCAGCTATTGGAAAGCATATGAGAATCGCGACCCAAAATCTAAATTGGGGAGGGGAGCCCACGGCACAGGGAAGTGATGGGTCGCCCCGTCTGAAGTGGCTAGTCTCTTCACTGGCGAGGTTGGACGCTGATCTGCTTGTACTAACCGAGTACAAGTCTGGTAGTGTTGGCAGTGGTTCGCGACGACCACTGGCCTGAAGCATGAGGCTGAAATGGGTTGCCCCGCTGAAAGCAAGCCTGAGCAGTTAACGGCGCACGGTGGTCTTCACCCAATTCTCCATTTCGAGAGCAGGTACGCGTTCGAATTCCGATACGTTGTTCGTCACCAGTACCAAGCCTTCGCTGCGTGCGTGGCCAGCAATGTGCAGGTCATTCACTCCAATGGGAGTGCCGAGTTTTTCAAGGGCTGCACGAATAGCGCCATAGTGCTGGGCGGCCTTGGCACCATAGGGCAGAACTTCCAGGCGACTGCAAAAGTCCTCGATGGCGGACAGGTTCTCGCTCACACGGCTGCTTTTCTCCGCTCCATGCAAGAGTTCGGCTAGGGTGATGGAGGAGATTGCCATGCGACTGGCGTTGGCGTTGAAGATAGACAGCACTTCGACTGGGCGTCGCTTCAATACGTAAATGACTATATTGGTGTCCAGCAAGTAGCGCAGCATCACAGCGCTTCGCGTTCCGACTGGTATTGGTTAGCGCGCTCGGGTAGGAAGTCGTCGCTAACACTGGGGCCGCCAAGAAAAAAGCTATCCCAAGTTTGGCCAAGGGGGGCAATGATGCGCTCGTTGCCCTTGGCGCGTATTTCTACCTTGCGGACACCATCGGGCAGGCGCACGTCCAGTGGGAGGCGAACCGCTTGTGTGCGATTGTTGACGAAAACAGTGCCTATGGACATGTATATCACTTTATGGAGATGTATATAGCGATTGTATATCGCACCACAGGCGCTGTCAAATTGGAGCTTTCCGATGGGCTTTGTTCACAACTCATCAATGTCCTTTACCAAAAGCTCAATTTATTGCCCGAACGCCGTCTTTGATCTTCTAGACTTTCTCGATTACTAAGATCTCTGCATTTTCCTGGTACAGGTTTTGGACTTGCGCGATAACAAGGCGATATGCCTGTTGGCTAGTAACTCCTGATAACAGGTATTTCCGTGACTTGACTCTTCTGATCCGTGCACCGATTGATCGATGATTGCGGCTAAATCGTTTTGTATCCGGACTCACGTTGGTGGCGAAGTGCCAAAACCAGTACCCGGTCCAGGAGCGGCAAATATCGATAAAGGGCCAGATAACCAGTGCTCCCACGCGAAATTACCAACTCGCGCTGTCCCAGATGGACTTTGCGGCCAATTTCCGGGTGCCGCACTAAAAGCTCCAGCGCTTCAAAAATGAGTGAGGCGGTTTGCTCTGCTGCGGCGGGGTCAGATTCCAGTATTAAGTCGGCAAGTCGTTCAAGATCGAAAAGGGCATGCTCGCTGTAAACCAGGTCAGTCATGCTTGTGGATCAGGGCGTGGACCTCACCTAAAGACGTCGCTGGCGGCCTTTCTGGCTTGCCACCAGAAACACGCGCCATAACGTATGCCTTGACTTCCTCACCTTTGAAGATTGTGTTGATCCGCAATGTTTCTTGGTACGCTGCTTCTCCAGCGGTATGAAACTGCTGCCGGGCCAAGGCATCTTCCATTGCTGACTGCAAGGTATCCACCATCAGTGCATGCGAGGTCTTGCCTTCAAACGCTGCGACTTGTGCGATCGTGGCTTTCAAGGAGTCAGGTAGCTTGAGCGAGGTAGTAGTGGGCATAGGGTCTCCGAAAAGTAACACTATGGTACCCCTCGTAATTCTTCTAAACACCTCAACGGTTACCCCACGATGGATGAACTGTCGATAAGTCTCACGAAATACTTTGTCTTCTACAACGTTGAGCGGCCGCACCAGTCTTTGGGAAATCAAACCCCGCAAGAGGTTCACAGGACTTCAAGCGGCGGCGGTGCGATGATCGTGGACAAATATCGGACCAAAGAAAGACTCGGAGTTGCGCTTCGCTCCAGCGGGACTGAGTTTGAGGAAGTCAGAATTGAGATTGAGCCAGCAATACCAATTGCAAAAACCGGGGCAGCGCCGTCCAGCTGCGAGAAGTCAAGTGCAACTTAAACTGCCATCCAGTCTGTCCTGACTTTGGGGTCCACTTCACCCGATCCCGAAAATCGGATATAAATCAAGAAATTAAAAAACATACGGGAGGAGAAAATGAGTCCACGCGACTTTGTTCATAAGACGTGTTTCACTTCCATGTCACGTTCGGCCCCATTTCCACAACCACAGAAGGAGAGCAAGCATGCCTGATACAAAGCTGATTAAGACCACCCTTGATTTCGCAGAGAGCTTTCTGGAGAAAAAGCGACGTACAGATTCGGCAAACTGGGCAGGACTTCAAGTTGCACAAACACCACCGAAAAAGCTGGCAATATTTTGGTGGGGTGGATCAATTCCCCTCGTCGAGGTTCCCCTTCAAGAATCTCGCGGCGGTGGCCTTTCAGGCTATCTACTGGTCTCCACGAGCAAGGAGCTTCCGCCTGTCATCGAGTACGCCACGAGTGACGCACCATTGTCGGTTCAGATCAGTCAACTCCTTTCCCCTGCCCTTACGCGATCTGAAATACAACCGAAATCAGTACGGTATGTATTTATTACCTCAACTGAAATTTACGCGGAAATCACGACGGACAAAAAGTCCGGAATCACTGCCATAGCTATCCCTACGCTGGCCACTTTCAAGCCCAAGACCGAAATTAAACTTTCGCTGAAACCTTCATCTGTTTTTGATAAAGCAATTGTCAAGGGGCAGTGGGACAATCTTACGCCGGGTGCGCCGGGCGATCTTCCGGAAGTCGTATTACAGAATGCCATACCAGTTCGATATCAGCAGAACTGTGACAAATACGCCAACCTACTTGAGTGCGGAATAAATATCCAGCAAACACAAACATACTGCTCGCCAAATGCCATCGCCGGTTGTGTGCCCGTTGGCTGGGCAATGTTGCTTTCCGCATGGAAGAAGACTGGCTATTGGGATTCAAGCAAAATATGGAATGGGTCAGGTTGTTGGTCAATTGAATGGCCCTCTTGGGGCGGATGGGCTAACCCAAGCCAATGCCCTGATGTGGAAAAGACCATTTGGCGCTTGCATCAGTTGATGGCAACCACCCCCGATGGAGGGACCGACAACAACAACACCATTGCAGGGGCTGCCATATTTGGGGAACAAGGGTTGAGCTGGAAATATGCGCAGGCCCAGAATAAACCCTTCGAGTTCGCAATTGGCGTCATTCAAGCGGGTCAGCCACTCCTGTGGACGGCCAACGGTATTTGGGACGCCGCACTCGGCCAGCTTAGCTCGACACCCGTTCCGGGCGGCGTGGGTCACGCAGTTGTTGCGTATGGCTACAAGAAAGCCGACCGGACCCTGTTGATTGCCCTCGGGTGGGGCTACAGCTTCGCAAACAAGTACGTCAACTACGATCAGTATCGGATTACAAATTGCCTATACCTAACATCGCTCAAGTTGGCTGCAAAAGGGAACTCGATCCTTCAAGTTGATTGAGGGTAAATAGCAAAATGGGGCCGAACCCATCATTCCACCGGACCTGCGCGAAAAGCCGCGAAGGCCGGTGAATTCAAACGTTTAACGTTCATTTTGAACGACAGCTTCTATGAGGACTTATTTGTCAAGCCCTTTTCTTGATAACGGTATCCGGTTTTTGATCTCATGGTCCCCTGATCATGGTTCGTCGCATTGAGCTGGCTTGATGGGTAGTTCCTAGTGCTTGGGAATTT
>CANFIH010000105.1 GCA_947446855.1 Burkholderiales bacterium | reverse complement strand
TCGCATGTCCTGCAGGACGGCATTTTGGCTTCGGTCTACGGCGGTGAAATTCTTGTGCGAGAAAAGGCAGGTCGGCTGGTGCCGGAGCAGGCAATTTACAGGGTCACGTTGCAGGTGCCTGTTCAAGAGTCTGCCGTTATGGCCGAGTTGGCCAAATCGGACACACCAGTGCTCAGGGGCAAAGTTGTGATCTCTGGTGAAGGCCAATCATGGTTGGGGCAGTACTGGCGGACAGCGCTGTCAGTGATTCGGCGAGAGATTGGACTTTGAAAACTTTTAAGTGAGCGGGCATGAACATTAAATTGACCACTGAAGAGAAAAGAGCAAACCAATGATCATCGAACGATTAAAAGAGTTGCTGCGTCCGTGGCTTGTTGTGAGCACTTGGCATACATCACATCCGCTTGACGAAAGACGGTTTCATCAAGCACTTAAAAATGCATTTGTTGAACTGGGAACACAGATCGCACTTGAAGATTTCATGGAAGCCATGGATCAACTCTCTGCTGAGCTACACCCGAACATGCAAGAGGAATTTCGCAATGAACTCATTGATGATTTTGCTAAGCGCGCGGCTGAGATTGCCGGTTATTTACAACATACGGGGTTTGCCTAATGTCTATTCTTCGTTCGGGATTCTCGGAGCGAGTTTTTGAATTCTCTTTCAATGCGGAGTACGCCAATAGAAATCGAGCTGTCCTGGCAGGTGCTCCAAGTATTCCTACACAAAACGAAGAAAAGTCTTTGGGTTATGACGTTATGTTTGAAGTCAACGCCCGTGGCGGTGCTGTACATGCAGTCGCGCTTCAACACAAGGTCGTCCGATTCATTGATAAATTAGCAGCAACAAATGGTGAGTTTTGGTCTGCGGCAGAGGGTCCTTACTATGCCTTCCGCCTGGATACGGATCAATATAACTTGATCGAATCTCTTGCAACAGCCGGAATGCCTGGAGTTGAGTTCCATTATTGCGCCCCACTATTTGCTACTCGTTCTGACATGAACGATCACTACATTGCGGGTTCAGTCGAAGCCAATTCTCTGTGGATCGATGTGGCAGGTGCTGGACAGATAACTGATATGGACGGACACACCATCGTCTACCGGCAGGATGGTCGTAAAGCTTTCCGTTTTTCTGAGGTGCCTCAGGAGCTAGCAGTCATCAGTGAAGTCGATCGGCGTATTCAATGGAGTGAACGCAGATCCCGCACTCTTGAATCTCCAGAACAGATCTATGAAGTTGCGCTGAGTCGATTGCGTGAGTACTGGCCAGAAAGACGTCACAAGGTACGACGCAGAAGCGAAACGGCTGATGGGCTTTACCCATCAAAACTGCCAAACGAGTTAGCTCCAACATTGAAGAACGCTGGGCGATTACTTGCTGATTATTTTGGATTGTCACTGTTAGTCGAGGTACGACGATGAAAAAATTATGGAGCCTTGCAGGTAGCTCTTTAATCCATCATGACGACTTGCAGTTGATAACAGGGTTGGTTAGCAACCTCTGCAAATCACTAAAAAGGTAAGGTCCCTGATGACAACGGAACATCGCATCAACATTGAGCAGAACAAGCCCGAACGACTGGAGCTGCTGCGTGCGCAGCGGCGTTTCTACACTCGTGCTAAGAACTATCAGAACTTCGTTGCCATCATGGCGCTGGTGCTGCCGTTGCTGGTGCTGCTCTTCGGAGCCAAATTCTTGGCAATCCGGTCCTATCTCGGCTTAGCGTCTATTGCACTACTGCTTCTTGATGTGGCAGTCCTCTCGCCGAAGCTGCGCGCCAGTATCAAGGCTGGAGCCAATGTCCAGGAGCAATTCGACACTGAGGTATTGAAGCTGGACTGGAACAAGTTGGTCTCAGGTAGCCGAGTGGACCCTGAAGAGCTGAGCGCCATTGCATCAGGCCAGATGTCCAACAGGGAGAAGAATGGGTTCGAAGACTGGTACGAAGGTGCCATCGCCAGATTGCCATTGCCAGTGGGACGGCTTCTGTGCCAGCGAACGAACGTGGTCTATGACTTGCAGGTGCGCCGAAATTATTCAGCAGCACTTTTTGGGGTCGCTGGAGTTCTTAGTGTTTCGTTGTTTTCTGTTGGTCTTCATCAAGAGTTCAAGCTCGACGAGCTCATCATCTCAGTCGGTCTTCCAGTCTTGCCGCTGGTCAGCTTTGTCCTGCGGGAATACCGCAAGCAGGAGGACACCATCGAGTCGTTGACGACGCTGAAGGGTGAAATTGAAAAGGTCTGGGACAAAGCTCTCGCTGGGGCTTCGGCAGAGGACCTGACACAGAGCTCGCGTGCATTGCAAGATGCTATTTACAGGCACCGTGCTAGCAATCCGCTGGTGTTCGACTGGCTCTACAACCGGCTTCGGGAAAAGTCCGAAGCGCAGGCTAAACATGCAACTGAGAAGCTTGTTGCAGAAGCCGTGAACAAGCTAAAGCTGTCGGGGGCCTGATGAAGCTGCACGAATATTTCAAGACTTTCCTCGACGACCACGTCAACCTGAATAGCACTAGGCTCAGCCTGCTGGAGGATAGTATCGGTGCTGTTGAGAACGCGGTACGCGCCCTTGCCTGGGGGCCGAAAATCATTTCGTTCGCGCCGCAAGGTTCGTGGGCACACGAGACCATCATCAAGCCGCAGTCAGGGCAGCCTTTCGACGCGGACCTGTTGGTGTTCGTGGCGGCCAAGGATGGCTGGGCACCGAAGGACTACGTGAATGAGCTTGCCACAAGGCTCGGGCAGCTCCCGGTGTACGAAGGGAAAGTGCGTCGCTTTTCGCACTGTGCCACTATCGAGTACGCGGGCGAGCGCAAAATTGATATTGCGCCTTGTGTAGTCAACCGGCTCTACGCAGGCCAGTACGAAGTCTGCAATCGCAATTCCGACCAGTTCGAGGCCTCTGCGCCGTCGGCATACACGGAGTGGGTGAAAGGCAAGAATGGTATCGCCGGTGGAAACGACTTGAAGAAGGTCACCAGGCTACTGAAGTACATGCGTGACATCAAGGGTAACTTCACGTGCCCCTCATTCTTGCTGACTACCCTGATGGGTCTGCAGGTCTATGAAAGCGACTGTGACAGTGCGAAATTTGCTGACCTCGCCACTACTCTCAAGACGTTGGTTGGCCGTTTGGATGATTGGCTGCAAGCTCGGCCGAACGTGCCGGTAGTACCAAATCCCAAACTGCCTCAAGAAGACCAAGCAGGCGGCTGGGACCAAACGCAATATGGAAATTTTCGCGATAAGGTGAACCTGTATCGCGGTTGGATTGACGATGCGTATGTAGAGTCGGACCGCGATGAAAGCATCGGCAAGTGGCAACGTGTCTTCGGCGAAAACTTTGCTGCGGGAGAGGCGAAGCGGGCCGCCGAGCAGGTCAGCGAGGCAGCAACCACAGGCGCGTTGGTCCTGGGCAATCACTTTCAGGACCTTGTGGAAAAGGTGAAGGCTCTTGGTGCCGCCGCAGTACCTACGAAGCTGCGCCAGTTGCCCCATGTACGAAGGCCAACATGGCGCAAGGCTCCAGAACAATATGCTGTACGAGTAGCAGCAGAGCTGCGAACGGGGGAGTACGGCAATACCGTTCGGACTATCCAGTCGGCCGAGGCATTGCAGCCAGGATATTGGGTCCGGTTTAAGGCTAGCGGCGCCCACGGCATGCCGTTCTCCGCTGATTACAAGGTTCAATGGCGCGTGACGAACACTGACAAGGTCGCATCCCTTGCTGGTGCTCTTCGCGGCGAGTTCTACCCCTCCGACACTGGCACAAGTCGTTCGGAGGGACTGGAGTACCGCGGTGTTCACTTTGTTGAGGCATTTTTGATTCGTAATCGCGACAGCCGCCTGGTGGGGCAGTCAGACCCTTTCTACGTTGTCATTGAGTAGAGGCATACGCTCTTAGTGCGTTGGCGTGCGATTTTTACGCCGCTGCTAGTACTAGCAGGTCTGTCCATTGCGTTGAGACGTTAGCCAGGCCATTAAAACATTAACACGTTCTTCTGCAAATCAGCATCTAGTGCAACCCTCAAAATTCGTAGTCTGCGTTGCCAGCATTGATGCGTTTGAGACCGGCCAAGCCTATTGGCGAGTTGCAAGTGCGCGTCTTCGCGAACTCGCTGCGCTGGGTCAACGCAGACAAGCAACGCCGAGTTGTCATTAAACGGATCAAGGAACGAATCTATGAACACTGCAATTCCTAAGAATTTAGCGACAATACTCAAGAACTTGTCGGAAAAGTTTCCAGCCAGAAAAATGCCAGAACGAGTTCCATATCCAAATCTTCCGCAATCGGGTACTCTGACACAGTGCGAGCAATGGGCGTCAATTCTGTGGTCAATAGATTCGGCCCAGGCTAATGGCAAGCATGCGCTTCGAGGACTTGCGATAGCACTTTCCCAGGTTATCAGGGCGCAAGCAATCGAGACGCTGGTCATGGACGCCCGAGAGCTCCATAAGCCAGCTTGGGATGCCGATGATTTGCTGTGGGATGATTCACTGCCCTTGAACACAGCTGGGGATACGCGCGCCTCGCTGACGAAAAAGATTTCACGAACGCTGTCCGTCGACCTCAACGATGCAGTAGTCTTTCCTTCGCCGTGGGAGCGCTGGCGACTTTTTAAAGCGCTTCAGGGGCTGGGCCAGAAGCGGGAGTGGGGTCAATGGCGCCAAGACTCTAACCACTTTGGCATCGCTTGGAAACCGTGGCCAATAGTCTGGGTGACCAACGGCAATCACAGCACGATGGCCGCACTCATCCGCGGTGGAGGAATGTTCAAGTGTTATGAGACCTATGACTTCAGCGCTGTGCTGGAGGCAGTGAAGCCTGATGGCTTGAACTGGATTCGATCGGACAATGGTGAGGTGCTGGAGCCTATCCTGTCTTTACCAATGGCGGGTATTTTTGAAATTGGCCAGCGGCTATTGAGATAGCCCGATCCGCACCTAAGATGGCTTATCAGGTGCTCAAAGTGCCAGCCTGACTAGCTTTCAAACTTTCGGTTTTTCCGGTGGAAGGCTCAGGCCTTCGTGGCGCGGACCTTGGCGAGTGGGGTTGGTCTGATCGACTTTCTCCCCCGCTAGGAGCTTGATTCCTGACTCGGCATGCATCTTAGGCCCTGCCCCCATAATCGAGCGAAACACCGCAGCAACAACGCCTGGTTTGACAACCAATGGAGGAGTAATGCCGATAACAGCGTATTCAAAGGAAGCCGCGCGCGAGATCGATCTGGAGCAGTGGCTGGCGTTGAACCACTACTCGCTCAAGAACGACCCGCTGCTTGAGCGGTTGCCGGCCGAGCTGCGAGCCAAGGCAGCGCGCGACATAGAGTGCAGTGGCTGCCGCGCGCACGGTGCGGTGCTGGTGGCAGTTGGCCGGGAACGCGGCGTAGGTCGAAGTGTGAGCCAGGGGCACTTTCGGTTCGGCCATACAGGCGGCGCCAACCCTCACGATCCACTCTGCGACTTTTACATCGACGAAAAGGTGCCTCGCGATACGGACTACCTCGTCAACTTCGCGAGCGATAAGTCGGCGTTGACCCGAGCGGTGCGCGACTTGGTGTGCCGCGGCATCCGTGCGGGCCGTTTCGGTCAGGCCGATGTCCGCCGCATGCGACTGTGGTTCCTTGATGAGAAGGTCGCGCATGCGATGCCCCTGGATGTGATGCCCGAGCTCTTGAATTGGTGCGTCGACATGGACGCCACACGGTGGGATGGCCAACTGCCTTTCCAACCGGAGCATGGGCAGTTACCAGGCTTCGACTGGACGCAAGCGGCCAGGAGCGAATGGCGCCGACGCCACGGCGCGTTGTTCGAGGCGCGACCAATGCGGGTGCACTTCAGACAGGACACGGTCCATCGGGCGCTCAAGCTAATAGAACTACAGGGCCGCGTCATCGTGCTCGACCCGACTTCGCTACGCGAGAAGTACGAGGCCGTAGTTCAGCTGTCGGAATTTGCAGCGCTCTACGTCTACCACCTCGCGGGCACGAAGCCACCGCCCCACTGGCGACTCAACGGCCTTAAATCGGCGGGGCGCGCGCTACAGGCTCTATGTGCGCTGCTGCTGTTCATGAACGACTGGGACACTGGCCAAGCCAGCGCGGTTTTCGCGGGCTTGACGGCACTGCCGTCCGCCGCTGACGGCACTGAGGGCAACGTCATGGGTTTAAACCCATTTCACGACGACGAGGCCTGGCAGATCCTCCATGAAGCCCGGCAGGTCGCGGCACGTCGGACCGATGCTCGGCCGGTGGCCGAGCAGATTGACGCGGTCAGGTCCGAGCTGCACGCCGCCCACCTGGAATGGCTGGCCCGATCCACGACTCACTAGGAGTTCGCCATGACCGAATCAACAGCGGTTTTTCGCCGCTATACCGACCTAGCGTCTCTGCTGGATATGCTCCATCGCAGGGCCATCACGCTGCTACGGCCAGACACCTGGGACGACCGGAATGACCGGCTCATGATGAAGACCTACGCAGACTGCTTAGAGCTGAAGACTCTGCTAGCCCTGTGCCTGACGAGCCGTGGCGAGACCTATCACCACTGGAAGGTCTTCACCGACAAGAGCAGTGGTGTCTGCATCCACTTTCGGAGGGACGAGTTCCAGCAGACCATGCGAGCTGCTGGCGTAAAGGTAAAAAAGGTTAAGTACCTGAAGTTGGACGAACTCGTCGCCGAGGACCACCCCATGGAGACGCTGCCTTTCCTGAAGCGCTTTGGCTTAGGTGACGAGGGAGAGTACCGGGCCGTCTACTAGAACAAGGCCGCCGAAGACGGTCTGAAGCAGGTCCAGATCGACCTCAATATCATTGAGCGAATCAGCCTGAACCCCTGGATGCCAGTGCCTGTTTTCAACTCGGTGCGCACCACCATCGAAGCCCAGCGCCAAGGAGCCACATTCACGGTGGATCACTCGTCGCTCATCGACAACCGGCGCTGGCGCCAGTTTGCCTTGCAGTACGGGAATAAGCCAAGATCCGCCTGATGTCAAGGCGTGTGCGGACGCTTCTTGTTGCTGGGCTTCAAGGGTTTCTTGTCCGGTGCCGACTTCGGGTCGATGCAAGAGATGCCGATGACGCACAGCGCATTGCCACCCTGGCGAGCCCGTACGGAACCGCTGCAGAGCCGAAGTTCAGCTAACTTCTGCATCAGGCTGATTCCAGACCTAGCGTCAGCAAAACAGTAACCAGCAAAGCCGACATTCGCCTACTTACCCGCTTCGAAGAGGAAAAGCGCGCGCAGGCTGCTTTCAGGGTCCCCAAAACTGTAGTCAAACCTGTTGAGTCTCAACCCGTCTTTGCGCCCCGCGTTGGAACTCCGTGGAGAGCTTCAACCAACAATAAGTCGCCGTGGAATTGGATGAAGCCTATGTCCTCGATGGCATATTTCAGGCTTCACGATGGCACCGGGTGGGTCAGGGTGCAACGCGCGGATAGGTGTCACTTTCGCAATTTATGGCTCGCCTTATCGGTAGTGAAGTATTGTGTGGGAGTCGTTGGACGTCGCAGAAATTCTGATAAAAATTCAAAGAACAATTTTTCCGATGTTGCTGAAGTGAGCAAGCAACGATAAACTTTCAATGTATTGCAAATTACTATACAAAAATGGCTGGCTCGTCTAAGATTGATAAGTCGATAAGTATTAGTTTTCGGGTAACGCCGCGAATGAAGCTTTTGATGGACGCAGCGGCAGAAAAAGAGCGCAGAAGCCTCACAAATTTGATTGAGACACTTGTGGAAGATTACTGCCTCTCAAAAGGAATCAAGGTCAGTGAGAAAGCACCCCAAAATAGGGTGACTGAAAAGGGAGTGAACTATGGCGACAGAGACGCGCGCGGCAAAAAGCCAGGCGACTAATCGGGGCCTACCCCGTCATAGTCCTACTGCTACTTATACCGAATTTAAGTGGAATTCGCTAGACCGTGAAATACAACTTCATCGAAGCGCAGGGATGCCCTGACTTCAGGCGCCTTCCCTATGGTTCTCCCCAAGTCTCTTCTCAAGTTCTACCCGTACGTGCGGGCTCTTGGCAACGAAATCAAAGAACTCCCTGACGGAGCACGTCGGTTGGTTGTCACCGTGCTCTATTTGTGGCAACAGGAGGCTTATCCTCATCTGGCCAAACGAGCGCCTTATGGCTCCAGCGAATTACTTCCAAATGAACGTGTCCAAAGATTCGCGACCTGGCTGATAAACCAGCCATTCAATGAAGCGGCATATTGGCTGGCTTCGGCCTACGCTACGTGGGTCGGCAACGAGGTTCGAACCGCTCAAGCTCTTTACTTCACCCCGCCAAAGCTGGCTGACAGGGTCATTGACGACCTTATCGCTCAAGGAGCGTCCATGGGGCACCAACACTGGCACGACCCCGCTTGCGGAGGGGCCGCATTCCTCGTACCGATTGCTCAGCGGATGGCGCAGGCGCTTGCATCAGAGGGCCTTGGACCAAAGGCTGTCCTTAAGAAAGTTGAGGCCCAAATAAGTGGCAATGACTTGGACAAAACCTTGCTGGCGATATCCACCCAGTTTCTATTGATGGCTCTTTCGCCATATGTGACCCGTAGCGGATACACGCCAAAATTCAACCTGAAGAATTGCGATGGACTTTTGGTTACTGGCGGCGAAGAAAATGCGCCGGACGTGATTGCCTGCAATCCTCCTTACCGAAAGCTCAACGCCGCTGAAACACGTAAGTACACCTCGAGGTTTCACGACGTTATCCGTAACCAGCCCAACATATACGGCCTTTTCATCCGAAAAACCATTGACGTTGTGCGAGCAGGTGGGCTTGTCGGGTTACTAACGCCAACCAGTTTCTTGTCAGGAGCATCGTTCTCCAAACTTCGCACTAGCATGACTGAATGCACTGAAGTATTGCAGTTGGACATGCTGAGCGACCGGGACTCCATGTTTATCGCAGTTGAACAGGAAACAGCCATTACGGTTCTCAGGAAGAGTCCTGGTTTGGGCTTGTCTCAGTCAAACCCAGATGTAAGTGTCCTAAGCCCAACAGGCGAATACACGGACATAGGCAAATGCTTCCTCTCCAAATCGGGGGGGCCGTGGCCAATACCAAGGTCGGCATCAGACGCTAAGCTTATCGCGCAGGCCACGCAATGGAAATCAAGGCTTGCTGACTACGGATACACCCCAAAGGTTGGGCATCTGGTCGCCTACCGAGATGAACGTCCGCGTTTTTCAAAAAAGCCAAAGCTCAAGGGCCAGTCGTGTGTAATGCCAATCTTATGGGCGGGGGACATTACAGTGGATGGCCTCGTGCATGGCAGGCTTACCAAGCAGAAGCGTACAGACTATTTTGTTCAGGTCCCAAGTCCCAACCATAGCAGCGTGGTGACGAGACCCTGCGTCGTGCTGCAACGGTTGACGTCGAGTGACCAACCTCACCGGTTGATAACGTCAGCAGTTCCCGCCGAATGGCTCAAAGCTCATGGCGGTTTCGTTGCTGAGAACCACGTAATTTCGTTAATTGCCAATGACGATTGCGCTGTTTCACCTGAAATCTTGTCAGCATTATTGAACTCGCCCGTGATTAATCGACTGTTCAAAGCAATATCAGGGGCGACAAATGTGGCTGTGTCAGAGCTCAACGAACTTCCTCTTCCTGACCCCAATGAATTGCGCAAAGCGCTAGTGCACAATGCAAATATAAATACTGCGGTACGTGAGGCCTTTGGCATCAACGCGTAACCGAGTAAGGGAGGGACAGGATGTCGCTATTCGCTACACGAGGGTTTACATGAAACCAAGCCTCGAGAAAATGCCGAAGTTAACCCGCTATGAGCAACAACAAGCAGCGCGTGACCGGAAAAAACTGAACTTTGAAAAGCTCAGGAAGATTGGTTCCAAGTCGTCTGCTCAGCCAACTACAGTGCCGTCCGCGCCCAAAGCGGAAGAAGTTTCCCGGCCAGTACAGCTCCCTGTACCGCAAGCCGCGCTTAGCGCAGGAGACAGCGGTCTGAATTATTACTCCCGCGCAGTCGGAGCCCAGCAGATTCATGCCCAGCCCTGGACGAGCGAGATAGTGACCACGTTACTTAAGGCATCGACCATTGGAGGTGTTCACCTCTGTCTGGCATGGCCAGTAAAGCTGGATTCGCTTGCGCTCCTACATGGCTTAGCTAGCATGGAACGTAACTTTGACACCGACCTCAGAGGGCTGAGAACCCTCTTGTTTCCCGGGCTAGCTACTGGGTGTACAACCGCGTTGCAGTCCGTACTTGTCAATCGCAAACAGATGAGTGACAAATACCGAACCCTGTGGAGCGGTCCGAAGGGCAACCTCAAGTTTGAGAGCAAGCGGCGGTCGGCCTCGTTTGAAGCGGTTTGGGCCGCGTTGAACGACATTCGGAACTGGCAGGCAGAGCTACCCAACCCCTCGCTGGGAGAGCTCATCCCCACATTCAGTTTTGATTCCGAAAAGCGCCAGTGGTCTTCTGTCGTCAGAAGCCCTCTGGAGCGGTCACTGAGCAAGGTCACCAAGGTGGCGCACCGAAAGGAACTGCGAGGTAAGGTAAACAGCGAATGGGGTGCCGGTGAAAAGGCACCCGGTGCCCTGATGATTTTGCACCCAAACTCAAGAAAGGATGTGTGGAAGCATGCCCTGACCTCCCCGCAATTGAAAGGTGACGCCCGGCCCGACGTGCTTCTTTTGGATGCCACCTCCACTACAGAGCGCCGGCACTACAACGCGGTTAGAAGAATTCCAGATTTCCTTCGGTATGCAAGGGAAAACGGGCTGCCCAATCAGGGGGCAGTTGTCGTAACTGACGACCCAAAGACGTTTTTCGTAATGCGGGCAAGACTTGAGGAAATGCACCTCGCACCGGTTTCGCACGTTTGGGCTGCCGAATCAGAGCATGCGGTTATGAGTGCAACTCCATTGCCCGCGGGATGGAGCCCTGAGCAAAAGACCAATGCCCACTTTGCGGTAACCATTGTTGACAGGGACGCATCAGCTGTAGCTCTCAAATTCCAACGGCTGGCCCATGAGGTACCCGACGAGAGTCTTGCAAGCAGAGCTTTGATGGCAGTTTGCATGTACGTGCTGTGGCTGAGTAACCTTCCCATTGGGTTCAAAGACCTGACGGATGACTTCAACGAAACCGAAGGCGAGGACTTTGCAAAACAACGCACTGCATGGTCTCCGCTAGTGCTCGACGTTAAGGCTGCTCTTCAATCGGGGGCACTTAACAACATACGCGCAGAAGTGGATGCCGCATTAGTCAAAGCCAATTCCTTGATTGACAGCTGGAACGATGCGACTCCCATGGCCTTGCGTTTGCTCGCAGAAGTCAAGAAACACACCAAACATCTGCACGGCGGACTTTCGCTCGTTCTGCCCAACCAAAAAAGTATCCGACTCGCACACAGGTTTCTGCTGAGAAAACTTGGCACGGATATGGAGCGGGTTCAAGAGCACCTTGAGTGGCACACGCTTTCGTCAACGGGGGCAATGCTGGACGTCGTACGGCCAAACTGGGGAATGGTGTTTATCGGGATAACCGGGACCGTGCTGCGACTGCTGTTGGCGCATCCGAAGATTCCGCATGGCACTGGCGTACTGGTGGCATACCGACAAGCGCAATCAACCGTCGTAACCCTGAAATCCATGCAAGGCCTGGCTGCGTTCCAGCGTTATCGCGGGCGCATCGGGCTCCTCGCCCAGGAGCTGGAGCTGCGCCTGAAAGAGGTTCCAAACGCCCTCAACATTGACCGGCTCGCGGAAACCTCCTTCAACTTCAACTTTCTTGACACGACAAAAACTGGCAGTGCCGCCCAGCAAGGCTACTTCAAGTTTGACTTGGAAAGTGGGCAAAAGGCGTATTCATCAGGCTGGATGTACCGCTACTGTCCGAACGAGGACCCCTGCTTCAGACGCGCAGGTGCTTCAACCATTGAACCCGGTGACAATATTTTTGTGATGAGTGATGAGCTCAGAGGACAAATTGAGGAGTTATTGGGGCTAAACAGTCCCTCCATCAACTCCCGGGTCAATCCTGCGCGTGCACTTTTGAAGTTGTACCACGATGATGTAAAGCTGCGCTGCGAATTGTTTTTCAAGGCTAAACCACGTGCAGCGCTGGCGCGAGAAATCCACGCGAAGATGCGGGAACTTGACCCCCACGCGTCCGGATGCACACCCCAGCGCTTGGAGTATTGGTTGACATTGAATGAATCCGATGCACGACCCCATGCAGCACAAGACTCCAGGTTCTTTAAGATTTTTTGCCGTGCTTTGCAAATCGACGATGCCAGCGCTGAGCAGCATTTGGCATTTGTTAGAAAGGCTCGCGCGATTAGCCAGCACTTGGGCAGAGAGTTGGCCGCACGGTATTCGGAGGTCATCTTCGCGCCCGAAAGTGCATTGACCTACCGGAAGGTGCCACCAGAGACTATCCAAAAGCTTCAACAAGAAGCTTTGCGCTGCGTAGATTGCGTTGTTGGGGTCACGCCGCCAGTGGCCGCCGCACACTAATTAGGGAGTAGTAAATGGCTGTACTCAGTAAGAATCCACGAGAAATCCACGACGCTTACAAGGAGGCGGTTGTTGACAGCGTACTGAATAATCTCTCCGCACGCCTTGCCGGCCGCGGTGAGTTCTACGACATCATTTATGGGAATAAGCCCGCGGCGGTTCTGATGTCGGAATTCATCGTACCAATGCCGGTGGACGAGAGGGTTGGAGACGAAGAAGCTGACCCAATCCAAATCAGCGCGCATGGAATTGACTTCCAGATAAGTAGCTCTGCTGGCAATGAAAAAATTGGCGTGAGCGTTACGGGCGCCGTATACGTCCGCATCATTCCAACTGAAGATGAAGTAAAGCCTGGCGGTAGGCTGGAAGTGTCCTTTCCCTTAACCCGTGCCATTCGCCAGGTACTGAGAACGCAAATTAGTATTGCGCTAGCCAGCCTCAAGGCAGAGCTTGGGAGCCGTGCGCATCCTGACTGGGCTGCGCGAAGTCTCGCAACCCGCAAAGCAGTCTATGAGTCCAACGGAGTGCCATTTGAAAACACTTTGGACAGGAGCACTGAGAGCCCGGAAGCGCCATCAGGTGAGGTGCCTGCCGACGCCCCCCCTGCTGATGCTGACTCCGGAGATACCGAAGTTGTTGACGATGCGGGGGAAGTAAAAGCCGGTGGAGATGGGGCTGGTGCTGTGATTGCCGTCCCCTACCGGGATGGCTTGCCTGACGCACTGGCCGATGCAGTTGCCCCGCCTCAGAAGTGGTTTCGACTCAATCTCGTGCTGCCCAGTTTTGAATTTACCCCCCAGACTGCAGAAGCTGACGCCAAAGAAGCGACCGACAAATTGAACAAGGCCATTGAGGCCCAAATTACCGCGTGGGCTGCCAGCTCTGACGAACCGTACGGCGGTAGGCTATGGGGATATCGGCGCGGCATGCCGGTAAGGCCATCGTTTATTCGAAACTGGGCGGGATACCTTACATCGATACGTCAATCGGCTTTGCAAATTGTGGTGCCAAAAATTGAGGTGCGCTGGGTAGTTGACGCCTCGCCGGACCCAGCCGACAGCAGCCGTACCACGGTGCACTTAGCACTTGAGAACTGGACGTTGCCGCTTACCAAAACCAATCAGAAGGAAATAGAGCCAGCATTTTTCCAACTGTCCTTGGAAGCTGATTTGGGGGCAACTACACACCAGTTATTGCGCCTTGACCGGGTGAAGCCTTCCTATCGATACAACCAATACCTGCAGTACCCCGCGTTGGGCTTCAACGGTGGCGTTGTGCTTACCGAAGAAGGCTCAAGACATCGGCTAAAGACCACGTGGGCCCCTAGGTACGTCTTGCCTCGAATCATTCCCACGGAAAGAGGCGTTGACCTCAATATCGAGAATCTGTCAAAGCCTGACTGTCTTATTGGTATCAAACCTCTGGTCGCTGCCTATGAACAATGGCTAACAGATGTCGCAGCCCATCCCTTGGATAAAGGAATAAGCGGACCTAACGCTGCTGAGTTGATTCAGCGTGAAAAAGACAAACTGTTAAAGGACGTCGGCTCCTGGAAATCCGAGTTGGAAGCCATTCGCTGTGGAATTGCCATTCTCGAAAAGTCCCGCGCGCACTGGGGTGGGCCAGGAGTGCAAAAAGATGCAAGGGGCATACCTTTTGAAGCCTGGGTGTCCATGAATCAAGCCATGGCAAAAGTTGCGAAGGCTAAGGGCTACGACGAGTGGCGCTTGTTCCAGCTTGCGTTCAT
>CANFIH010000104.1 GCA_947446855.1 Burkholderiales bacterium | reverse complement strand
TCCATCAGGGGCCGCACGCGTAAGTGCACAAAGCCCGGATATACGACTGCAATCTTCTCCTGTATGCCGTTACGTTCTGGAAAACTTGCAAATCGGTGGGCGTCCATATACGCCCCAAGCGGGGTTGGCCCCTTGAGGGGGTAGAGAGCTACATGCAATGAGCGAACGTGGGGGCTCTTAGTTCCTGACATCTGCCACCGGCTCTGACCCAAAGTCGGGCCGGTTCAGATAGGCCAGCAAGCGTCTTGCCGCATCGGCAGGGCTGCTTAGCTGGCCTTTTTGATGCAAGGCGGCAAAGCCGGCCTGGTCGGGAAACTGCGTGGCGTTGGCGCTGCGCAGTTGCACTTGCATGTCGGTATCAATCACGCCAGGTGCCAGCGAACACACGGCTGCGCCGTTGGTTAAGAGCTTTTCCTCCAATGCCAGGCAACGGGTGAAATGGTCCATGCCCGCTTTGGCCGCGCAATAGGCTGAAGACGAGGCCATGGCGCGCCGGCCCAGGCCGGAAGAAATGTTCAATACCTTGCGCGGCACGTGCGTCCAGCCTTTGGTGGCTGCCAGAAAGGCCGCGCTCAGCAGCATGGGCGCTTCCAGCCCGACCCGCAGGGCGCGTGCCAGGTCATCAGCTTGTGCGTCGCGCAACGCTGTCAATTCCGAGATTACCCCGGCGTTGTTGATCAGTGTTGCGCCGGTCAGTTCCGACGGCTGGTACGTAGCCAGCCATTCCTGCAAGCGGCGCGCTACCGGGGCGGCGTCGCTGAGATCGGCCTGCCATTGCAGCAACTCTGCGCCGCAGTGGCTGGCCTGTTGTGTCAGTGCGTCGTTGCCGGTGCGCGAGATGCACAGCAGAACCGTGTTGGCGGCCAGCATCTGCTCGGCCATGGCCAGACCCAGGCCACGGGATGCGCCGGTGAGGATGGTGAGCTGCTTTTTCATGGGCTTGCCTGTGTCAAAAATAGGGGTGTTGAAGAGGGCTCGGTACAACGCATTTTGCTACGCGAATGGGAGGACAAATTCACCTTATACGCGCGCCGGGATAATAGGGGCTATGCCTACCAAGACCCCCGAACTCCTCGCCCCTGCCGGCTCCCTCACCATGCTGGAGACCGCCTTTGCCTTCGGTGCCACCGCGGTGTATGCCGGCCAGCCCCGTTATTCCCTGCGCGTACGCAACAACGACTTCGGCGACCTCGCCACCCTGCAGCGCGGCATTGAGCGGGCGCATGCCCTGGGCAACAAGTTCTATCTGGTCTCCAACATCTACCCGCACGACAACAAGCTCAAGAGCTATGTGGCGAACATGAACCCGGTGATTGCCTTGAAGCCCGACGCCATGATCATGTCCGACCCCGGCCTCATCCGAATAGCGCGTGAGGCCTGGCCGGAGATGGAAATCCATCTCTCGGTGCAGGCCAACACCGTCAACTCGGCGGCGGTGAAGTTCTGGAAAAGCGCCGGCATAGCCCGCGTCATCCTGTCGCGCGAACTCTCGCTGGACCAGGTGGCCCACATCCGCCAGGAATGCCCGGACACCGAGCTGGAGGTGTTTGTGCACGGCGCCCTGTGCATCGCCTATTCGGGCCGCTGCCTGCTGTCGGGCTACTTCAACCACCGCGATGCCAACCAGGGCAGTTGCACCAACTCCTGCCGCTGGGACTACAAGACGATGGAGGGCGTAGAAGATGCGTCGGGTGACATTCTTTCGCCCGCTGCGGCCCGTGCGCGGGAGCAGGGCATGCCCATGGAAGCAGAAGCGCTCGCGTCGCAAAGTGGCTGCGGCTCCGGCGGCTGTGGCTCTTCAGGTTGTGGTTCGCAGGACATGCCCCCGGCCGAGGCCGCCGCAGCCCATCCCGCAGGCGTCTACCTGCTGGAAGAAAGCCAGCGCCCCGGCAGCTACATGCCGGTGGAAGAGGACGAGCACGGCACCTACGTGATGAACTCCAAAGATCTGCGCGCTATTGAGCACGTCAAGCGCCTGGTGGACATCGGCATCGACTCGCTCAAGATCGAAGGCCGCACCAAGAGCCCGTATTACGTCAGCCGCACGGCCCAGGCCTACCGCAAGGCGATCGACGACGCCGTGGCCGGGCGCGCGATGGACCCGGCGCTCTTGGGCCAGCTAGAAGGACTGGCCAACCGCGGCTATACCAGCGGCTTCTTCCAGCGTCACACGCCCGAAGCCACGCAGAATTACCTGCGCGGCTATTCCGAGTCCGGGCGCAGCCTGTATGTGGGCGACGCCATTGCCTTTGATACGGCGCGCGGTCTGGTGCAGGTGAATGCGCGCAACAAGTTTTCGATGGGCGACAAGCTGGAAATCATCCACCCCACGGGCAACTTCGATGTGCAAATCACGCGCATGGAAAACGCCGATGCCGAGCCGGTGCCGGCGGCACTGGGCAGCGGCCACACCGTCTGGCTGGACCTGCCCGAGGCCTGTGTGGGTGCGTTTGTGGCGCGCTATCTGGAGCAGCCGATCCGGCCCGTGGGCTAAAGAGGGACTCACATGCCTGAACACAACCGTGTGAACAGGCCCTAAACTACGCACTCACCCGGCCAGCGAGCCTGGCGGGGAATTTCCATAAGACCAAAAAAAGGAAGTTCAACCATGCACGCCATCACCATCAAAATGGACGACTTGGGCAGCGCCGACACCATCGCGCTGTTGGAGGCGCATCGCCAAAGCATGTTTGAGCATTCGCCCCCCCATAGCGTGCATGCACTCGACCTGCAGGATTTGCACGACCCGGACCTCACCATATGGTCGGCCTGGGAAGGGGAAACCTTGCTGGGCTGCGGCGCCCTGAAGCAAATCAGCGGAACGCAGGCCGAGCTCAAGTCCATGCGTACAGCGGCAGCGTATTTGCGCAAGGGGGTGGCGGCCCGCATGCTCGAATACATCATTGCCGTAGCGCGCACCCGCGGCTATACCCAGCTGTTTCTGGAAACCGGCACTGCGGCCGCCTTTGCCCCGGCGCGTGCCCTGTACGAGCGCTATGGCTTTGCGAATTGCAGCCCGTTTGCCAACTATGTGGAAGACCCGCACAGCGTCTTTATGACGATGACGCTTTAACGCGGCTTAAGAACGCCGCTCCACAAAGCGCCGCACATAGTCGTCCGCCGGTTGCTCCACGATCTGTTGGGGCGTGCCCACCTGCACCAGCTCGCCGTCGCGCAGGATGGCAATGTGGGCGCCTATGCGCAGGGCTTCGTCCAGGTCGTGGGTGATGAACACAATGGTCTTGCTCAGGGTGGATTGCAGTTCCAGCAGCAGGGTCTGCATGTCGTAGCGGATCAAGGGGTCCAGCGCGCTAAAAGCCTCGTCCATCAGCAGCACCTGCGGGTCCATGGCCAGGGCGCGGGCCAGACCCACGCGCTGGCGCATGCCGCCGGACAGTTCGTCGGGGTAGCACTTGTCGTAACCCTGGAGACCCACGCGCTCAATCCACTTGGTCACGCTGGCGCGCACCGCGTCTTCGGTATCGCCACGCACGCGCATGCCATAGGCCACGTTGTCAAACACCGTCTTGTGCGGCAGCAGGCCAAAGCTCTGGAACACCATGCTCATGCTGTGGCGCCGCAGGTCCTGCAGTTCCTTGCCGCCGAGCTGCAGCACATTCCGGCCGTTGACCAGAATCTCACCCGCCGTGGGCTCGATCAGGCGGTTGAAGTGGCGCACCAGGGTCGACTTGCCCGAACCCGACAGGCCCATGATGACAAAAATCTGGCCGCCGGGAATGTGCAGGGAAACGTCCTTGAGCCCGACGTTGCAGCCGGCCTTGGACAGCACCTCCTGCTTGCTGGCACCTTGTTTGAGCAGGGCCAGCCCTGCCGCCGCGTGCGCGCCGAATACCTTGAAGATATTGCGCACCTCGATATTGCCTTGTGTCATGCTCATGCTGCGCTCCCTGCCGGTTTACGCACCAGGGCGGCGCGTTCGCGCCCACCCCTGCCATAGGCTTGTGAAATGCGGTCAATCACCACCGCCAGAATGACGATGGCCATGCCGCCCTGCAGGCCGCGCCCCATGTCCATGTTGTTGATGCCCGAGAGCACATCCTCGCCCAGCCCGCGCGAGCCGATCATGGAGGCAATCACCACCATGGCCAGGGCCATCATCACCGCCTGGTTCAGGCCGGCCATGATGCTGGGCCGGGCCAGCGGCAAATGCACATCCAGCAGCAGTTGCCAGGGCGTCACGCCAAAGGAGCGGGCTGCCTCCACCACTTCCTTGTCCACCTGGCGTATGCCCAGATCGGTCAGGCGCACCAGCGGCGGCAGGGCGTAGATGACGGTGGCCAGCACCGCCGGCACCTTGCCCAGGCCGAACAGCATCAGCACCGGGATCAGGTAGACGAAGGTCGGCAGGGTCTGCATCACATCCAGCACCGGCTCCAGCACTTTGCGCAGGCGCGGGCTGCCCGACATCCAGATGCCCAGGGGCAGGCCGATGAGCAGGGTCAGCGTGGTGGACACCAGCATCAGGGCCAGCGTCTGCATCAACTTGTCCCACAGGCCAAAGCAGCCGATCAGGTACAGGCCCAGCACCAGCGCCAGCACGATGCCGGTGCGGCGCAGGGCGTGCCAGGCCAGCGCGGCCACAGCCAGCAGCACCGCCCAGGGCGGAATGGCGAGCAGCAGCTTTTCCAGGGGCACCAGAAAGCCGGTCAACAACACCAGGGTGATGTCGTGGAAAAAGTCGCCATTGGCGGCAACAAATTGCATCACCGCGGCGTTGACCGCCTCGGCAATCGTCAGGTCAACAAAGATCGATTCCATGTCCGTGCCCGTTGGGATGGCTGCGGCTTACTTGAGCGCAGCCGCTACTTTGACGGCCGCTTCCTTGCTCACCCACTTCTGCCACAACGCCGGGTTGGCCTTGAGGAATTCGCGCGCCACCACATCGCTGTTGGCCTTGCGCTCGGTCATCTGCAGCACGGCGGTATTGATCTGGTCCGGTGTGAGCTGCACCTTGTCCATCACGGCCAGGGCGCCGGGGTTGGAGGCGGCAAATGGGGCGGACACGCCAATCGTCAGCTTGGTGTTGGGCGTGGCAGAGGGGCATACCTCTTTGACCTTGATGTCGCGAATCGTGTCCCAGCACTTGGCGTTGTAGGCGGGCTCCTGCAGCTGCACCAGCTTGTACTTGGCCATCAGGCTGGCCGGGGTCCAGTAGTAAAACAGGATGGGCTTGCCGCGCTCAATCGACGAGGAAATGGCCGCATCCAGAGCGGCGCCCGTGCCGGCTCGGAAATTGGTGTAGTCGCCGTCCAGCTTGTAGGCCTTGAGTTTTTGCGTGTTGATCTTCTCGCAATCCCAGCCCACCGGGCAGGACAGCAGACGGCCCTTGCCGGGTTCTTCGTCGTCCTTGAACAAGGCCTTGTACTTGGGCAGATCGGCCACGGTTTTCAGGTCGGGCGCAGTGGCGGCGATGCCGCGCTTGGCGTCACCCTTGACCACATATTCCGGCACGAAGAAGCCTTCAGACGCGCCACCGCCGGAGAGCAGGTCGCCCACCAGCTTGATCTTGCCCATGTCCTGGCCCTTCTTCACGATGTCGGTGCGGTTCCACTGCTCCACCCACACCTGCAGGTCGTTGCCGACCAAGGCGGTCTCGGTGGCTGCCGTGCTGCCCGTAACGAGCTCGGACTTGCAGCCGTAGCCGCTGTCCAGCAGGGTGCGGATCAGGCTGGTGTAAAACTGGCCCGACTCCCAGGTGATGCCGGCAAACTTGATGGTCTGCTCGGGGCTGCAGACGTTTTGTGCAAAGGCGGCCGGAGCGATGAGGGCGCTGGACAGGGCCAGGCCGGAGATGATTTGGGTGATGCTTGTCATGGTGTGTTCCTCGGATCTTTGGTTTATGCGGAAACCCTTACCAGGGGACTTTCTTCCCCTGCGTCTGGAGTTCTCTTGATTTGAAAATGCGTCGTAAAGGTTTAGCGCGGGGTGCGCAAAATGCGGCTGGTGTTGTAGTCGTTGATCACATCGCAGGGCGTGTACCAGCGGTCGATCTCGGCAATCTCGGCGGGGGTCAGCTGGATGTCCAGCGCCGCGATGTTCTCGTCGAGTTGGTCGATGGTTTCCACGCCTATCAGCGTGGAGGTCACACCCGGGCGACTGGTCACCCAGGCCAGCGCCACCTGCGAGGACTTCACGCCCCGGCTCTCGGCCACCTGGGCCACGGCTTTGGCGATATTGCCGCTGGTCTCGTCGCCGTACTGGTCGGTGGTGAAGGCGTCGGTGGTGTTGCGCAGCGACGCCAGGTTGCCCGACAGCAGGCCGCGCGCGAGCGGCGAGAACGGGGTCACGGCAATGCCCTCGCTGCGGCAGTAGGGAATCATCTCGCGCTCTTCTTCGCGGTAGGCGGCGTTGAGCTGGCACTGCATGGAGACAAAGGGCGTCCAGCCCATGCGGCGGGCCAGTTCGTTCATCTTCACAAACTGCCACACGTACATGGTGGAGGCGCCGATGTAGCGGATCTTGCCGGCACGCACCAGGTCCTCCAGCGCGCGCATGGTCTCCTCCATTGGCGTTGATACATCAAAGGCGTGGATGACAAACAGGTCCAGGTAGTCGGTGCCAATGCGCTTGAGTGAGGCGTCCACCGCGTCCAGGATGTGCTTGCGCGACAGGCCCCGGTCGTTGATGTCATCGCTCATGGCATAAAAGCATTTGGAGGCCATCACCAGCTTGTGGCGCGCGGTGTGGCGCAGGGCGCGGCCCACCACCTCTTCCGACACGCCCATGGAGTAGAAGTCGGCGAAGTCAATGAAGTTGATGCCGCGTTCCACCGCCGCCTGCACCACCGGGGTGGAGCTGTCTTCGTTCATTACCCAGGGGCGCCACTGCGAGCTGCCAAAACCCATGGTGCCCAGGCACAGGCGGGACACCTTCAGGCCGGTGCTGCCGAGATTGACGTAGTCCATGGTCTTAGCCCGCCTTGGGTGTGTAGAAAGGGTTGCTCACGGCCTTGGCCGCAGCGGCGCAGGTGGCCAGCGTGGGCAACTGGGCCATGGCGGCGGTGATGGCGCCCTTGGCGGCTTGGTAGTTGTTTTCGAACACGGCATCGGCGTTGTCGGCGGTCCAGTTGACCCAGACGGCGGCGATCACGCACCAGTCGTTCTCGGCATAGGCGGGGATCACGCCTTCGAGCAGGCTCTCCTGCACGCCCTTGGCCAGGCCGGCCTGCGCGGGGCCCCAGGTCATGTTCTCGTGCGTCTCGCCGCGCAGGTCGGCCTTGTTGATAAAGGCCGTCATGGGCTTGACCGGCACGCCGGGCTGCAGCACCACCATGTAGGGCAGATGGCCCTTGGTGGGGGAGGACAGGGCACCGGCCCAGGCATTGCCCACGGGGCCCAGGCGCGGGCCCAGGATGATATTGACGTGGGCGGCGTTGGGGCCGCTGCCGATAAAGCTTTCACCGATGTACATGGCAGGTCTCTTTTCTAAAAGTTGTGGGGTGCAGGCGGGCTGCCTGCGGGTCGGGCTTGCCGCCTGATTTTTTTGGCTGGCGGGTCGCTCGATGGGGTTGGACTGTGCCTACCGCCAAACGCTGCGACAAACGATTTATTCACTACACATACATTCAAAAAACTCATGTTTGATGGCACCTGTCGCTACATGAGAATTAATCATCATCAGCGGGAAAAAACATGGTTTGTCAGCGCTGCGGCGCAAACGTAGTCTGCGGGTCGCTCAGCACAAGAAAAAGCAAATGCCAATCCTCCAACCTGCCCATGCCCCATTTCATGAACACACTTGCCCTGCAACATTCCGCCCTGTATCAAACCCGCTCCTTCATCGACGGCGCGTGGCTGGATGCACCCTCCACCTATGCCGTCAACAACCCCGCCAACGGAGCCTGCATCGCGCAGGTCGCCCGCGCTGGCGCAGCCGAAACACAGGCTGCCATTGACGCTGCCAGCCGCGCCATGGTGGGCTGGCGAGCCCGCACCGCCAAGGAGCGCGGTGCCATCCTGCGCCGCTGGTCCGACCTGATGCTGCAGCACCGCGAAGACCTGGCCCTGCTGCTCACCACCGAGCAGGGCAAGCCCCTGGCCGAGGCGCGCGGCGAGGTGGCCTATGCCGCGTCCTTCTTGGAGTGGTTTGGCGAAGAGGGCAAGCGCGCCTATGGCGACCTGATCCCCACCCACAAGGCCGATGCCCGCGTGGTGGTAATGAAGGAGCCGGTGGGCGTGGTGGCCGCCATTGCGCCCTGGAACTTTCCGCTGGCCATGGTCACGCGCAAGCTCGGCCCCGCCCTGGCGGCCGGTTGTACCGTGGTGCTCAAGCCCTCGGAAGAAACACCCTTGTCCGCCCACGCCCTGGTGGTGCTGGCCTTGGAGGCCGGTGTGCCGCCGGGCGTCATCAACGTGGTCTCTGGCGATGCCCCGGCCATTGGCACTGCGCTAATGGAGAGCCCGGTGGTGCGCAAGCTGTCCTTCACCGGCTCCACCCGCGTGGGCAAGCTGCTGATGCGCCAGGCCGCCGACACCATGAAGCGCGTGTCGCTGGAGCTCGGCGGCAACGCGCCGTTTATCGTGTTTGACGATGCCGATCTGGACGCCGCCGTGCAGGGCGCCATGGCCTCCAAGTTCCGCAACACCGGCCAAACCTGTGTCTGCGTGAACCGCTTCTTTGTGCAGGAGGGCGTGTACGACGCCTTCATGCAAAAGTTCGCCCATGCCATTGCCCGACTCAAGGTCGGCCCCGGGCTGGAGGCGGGCATCGAGCAGGGCCCCTTGATCAATCAGATGGCTTTTAAAAAGGTCCAGCGCCATGTGGCGGACGCCAAGGCCAAGGGGGGCATCATGTTGACCGGCGGGGCGCCGCACGCGCTGGGCGGCACCTTCTTCCAGCCCACACTGATAGGTAATGCCCAAACGGATATGGAGTTTGCGCAGGAGGAAACCTTCGGTCCCGTGGCCGCCTGCTTCAAGTTCGGCACCGAAGACGAGGTGGTCGCCATGGCCAATGACACGCCCTATGGCCTGTCCGCTTACTTTTACAGCCGCGACCTGGCCCGCGTGTGGGACATTGCCGAGCGACTGCAGGTCGGCATTGTGGGTGTGAACGAGGGCATCATCTCCACCGAGATTGCCCCCTTCGGCGGCGTCAAGGACTCCGGCCTGGGGCGTGAAGGTTCGCACTACGGGCTGGACGACTACCTGACGCTCAAGTACGTGTTGCTGGGGGGCATGCGCACGCGCTAAAGCGCCTGCGGACGATCAAGTCGGCAGGCTCAAACCACCGGGTGGGTACGCAGCCAGTCTTTCAGCGCCGCATCGATACGGGTTTGCCACCCGTCACCTGCAGCGCGGAAGGCCTGCAGTACGTCGGGCGACAAGCGAATGGTGGTGGACACTTTCACCGGCGCCTTTTGCGGCCCACGGCCGCTCAACTTGGCTTGCAAAGTGGCGGGTAATTGGGTGAACGGTTTCGCATTCCGGACTTCCAGGCCCGTCCACTCCGGGTTGTCGTCATCAAGCACATCAGATTTTGGTTTCTTGTTCATAAAGCATTACCTCACGCTGGTTGGCCTTGCGAAAACTGATGACCCGAATGCCCGCGCCGGTTTCGGTAAACACCAGCGCATGGAGGCGAGCTTCGAGATATCCCAGTGCACGAAAGCGGACTTCGCCATAGTCGCGCCGGGTGTCTTGCTGAAAGATCGCCGTCTCAAAATCGAAGCTTGCGGCACGTTCAAATGACAGACCGCGATCCCGGATATTGGCGTCGTTCTTACGGGTGTCGAACGCAATGTGCATCCGGCAAATTGTAGTAACAATATTCCAGGCCGTCCATCAATCGTCGCTAACCCTCCGCGCCCTCCACCAGAAACTTCACGCGGCGCACCCCGTTCCACTCCTCCGCATCCAGCCGGAAGGCCAGCTTCACGCGGGAGGGGAGTTGCTCGGTGTGGCCGAACCAGATGCCGTCTACCGGCTGGCCCTGGTGCTTGAGCTTGAGCTGCAAATGCTTTTCGCCGACCAGGCGCTGGGACACCACTTCGACCTCTTCGCTGAAGGTGGGGGGCGCAAAGCCCTGGCCCCAGACTTCCTTGTGCAGGGTGTCCACCAGATCCACGCGCAGGTATTTGGGGTCGAGTGCGCCATCGGTCTCCAGGCGGCGGGTGAGGGTGGCGGCGTCCAGCCACTCTTCGGCCACTTCCATCAGGCCCTGCTCGAAAGCGTCCAGCCCGTCTTCGTGGATGGTGCAGCCGGCCGCCATGGCGTGGCCGCCAAAGCGCAAGAGCACGCCGGGGTAGCGCTTGGCCACCAGGTCCAGCGCGTCGCGCAGGTGGAAGCCAGGGATCGATCGGCCCGAGCCCTTGAGTTCATGCTCCTTGCCCGGCGCCTGGCTGGCGGCGAACACAAAGCTGGGGCGGTGCAATTTATCCTTGATGCGCGAGGCCACGATGCCGACCACGCCTTCGTGAAAATCCGGGTCGAACACGCAGATGGCGGAGGGCGGCTCGTCGCCTTCGTCGAACAGCGACTCCACGATGTCCATGGCCTGCTCGCGCATGTCGCCTTCGATCACGCGGCGCTCGCGGTTGATGCCGTCCAGCGCCTTCGCCAGTTCATCGGCACGGCCTGCGTCATCGGTTTGCAGGCATTCGATGCCCAGCGTCATGTCGGCCAGGCGGCCGGCGGCATTGATGCGTGGCCCCAGGGCAAAGCCGAAGTCAAAGGTGGTGGCGACCTGTGCCTTGCGTCCGGCCGCAGTGAACAGGGCGGCCAGTCCGGCGGGCATGGCGCCGGCGCGTACGCGCTTCAGGCCCTGGGCCACCAGACGGCGGTTGTTGGCGTCGAGCTTGACGACGTCGGCCACCGTGCCCAGCGCGACCAGCGGCAAGAGCGTGTCGAGCTTGGGTTGGTTGGACGCATCAAACACACCACGAGAACGCAACTCGCTGCGCAGCGCCAACAGCACATAAAACATCACGCCCACGCCAGCCATGGACTTGCTCTCAAAGCTGCAGCCGGGCTGATTGGGGTTGACGATCACGTCGGCATTCGGCAACTCCACGGCACCGGTCTTGCGGTTCGTTGCGGGTAAATGGTGGTCGGTTACCAGGACTTGGAGGCCCAGCGCCTTGGCGTGCGCCACGCCGTCCAGGCTGGCGATGCCGTTGTCCACGGTGATCAGCACGTCGGCGCCGGAATCGAATACACGCTGGGCAATCGGCGCCGTCAGGCCGTAGCCGTCGACCACGCGGTCGGGCACCAGATAGGCCACATGCTGGGCACCCAGCAGGCGCAGGCCGCGTAGGGCCACGGCGCAGGCGGTGGCGCCGTCGCAGTCGTAGTCGGCCACGATGCACAGTTTTTTGTTTTGGACAAAAGCGTCGGCCAGCAGCACGGCGGCCTCTTGAGCGCCCTTGAGCGAGGAGGGCGGCAGCAGCTTGCCCAGGGCTTCGTCCAACTCGTCCATGCCGGTGACGCCACGCGCCGCATACAGGCGCGCCAGCAGGGGGTGGACGCCGGCCTGCTCCAGGGTCCAGACAGAGCGCGGGGGGACGTCGCGGGTGGTGATGTTCATAAGGAATGGGAAAAATTCAAAGACTTTGCAGCACAGCGGGCAGGTCGGTGGTGGCAAAGCGATGGCTGATGCGCGTCCACAGGCCTTGCGGCTGCAGGGTATAGGTCTGCGCGGCGGTCTCGCCACACAGCGTGAGTTCGACGGCCTCGCCGCGGCGCGCCTGCTCCAGCAGCGCCCGGATGGGGCCGGCATCCAGCGCCTGCCAGGCCTGCGCCCAGGCCGCAGTGTCAGCGCGCAGCTTGGGCTCGCGCAGCGCGTCCAGCACGGTGCTGCCCTGGTTTTGCGCGGCCTGGAAGTCGGCAGACAGCGTGCCGGTGCCACTGACCCAGAACGAGTTGATGGGCAGCAGGCCGCGCGCCGCGCGGGCGTCATTGAGCGGATGCGTGTAGAGCAGCATTTGCATCTCGTTTTGCAGGCGGCGCAGCGGCTGCGCCTGGGCCTGGCGCGGTAGCCAGTGGTCCACCGTGCCGCCCGAGGCGCGCGCCAGCGAGGCCGTGGGCAGATCGCGAAACACGGCGCCGCTTGCCAGCCAGTTGCCGCCATCCTGCAGCCCATGCAGGGTAATGCCGTCTTCCAGCAAAAAGGCGCGCAGGGTCTCCATCACCGTGCGCGATTCTTCGGCGCTGATCTGGCTTTCGGCCGGGTCGGCCATGCGCACGTGGTCGGTGTTGACCTGCCAGTGGCAGGGCGTCAGCCAGGCCCAGCCTGCATCGCCCTGGGGTGTGCTCAGCTGCAGGTCATGGGCTTGCAGCGCGGCCCAGGGCAATAGGCCATCCTGTGCCTGCACGCCCAGGGCCTGCGCCTGCAGCAGCTCATGCAGGGGCGACAAGGTGTCCTCGTCGCGGGTCTGGCGTATGCCAGCGGTCAGCAGGCGCAGCAGGGCGGTCAGGTGGGGCAATTGCAGAGTGGCGGGCGCCGGTTGGCCGGATGGCGGCTTGGCGTGGGGTATCAGGATGGGCATGGCCTGTATTGTCGGGGCATCCTGCAAGGTCCGATGGCGCGCGGGGCTTGCTGCCACACGGTAATGCCACAATCCATGCGTGAAACAAATTCCCTACGAACTGCTGATCGGCTGGCGCTACACCCGTGCCGGGCGCGCCACCCGGCGCAACGGCTTTATCTCCTTTATCTCCGGCGTCTCCATGCTGGGCATAGGCCTGGGTGTGGCCGCGCTCATCATCGTGCTGAGTGTGATGAATGGCTTCCAGAAAGAAGTGCGCGACCGCATGCTCAGCGTGGTCTCGCACATCGAGGTCTATGCCGCCGGCGGCGCGGCCCTGCCGGATCTGGCCACCACGCTGCAAGAGGCCAAGGCCAACTCGCAGGTGATAGGCGCAGCGCCCTTTATTGCCGCCCAGGCCCTGCTGGCGCGGGGCGAGGACATGAAGGGCGTGATGGTGCGCGGCATCGACCCCGCGCTGGAACATGAGGTCACCGATCTGGCCTCCGGCGCGCAGGCGGCCGTGTTGAACCAGCTGAAAGCGGGTGAATTCGGGGTGGTGCTGGGGGCCGAACTGGCGCGCAGTCTGGGCGTGCATGCGGGCGACAAGGTGACCCTGGTGGCGCCCAGCGGCGAGGTCACCCCGGCTGGTGTGGTGCCGCGCCTCAAGCAGATGACGGTGACCGGCACCTTTGACTCCGGCCATTTTGAATACGACTCCGCCCTGGTGATGATGCATTGGCAGGACGCGGCGCGCATCTTCCGCCTGGAAGGGCCGACCGGCGTGCGCCTGAAGCTGACCGATCTGCACCAGGCGCCCCGGGTGGCAGCCGAGTTGGGCCGCAGCATGACGGGTGAGCTCTATATCCGCGACTGGACGCGCCAGAACCGCACCTGGTTTGCCGCGGTGCAGGTGGAAAAACGCATGATGTTCATCATCCTGACCCTGATCGTCGCGGTGGCCGCTTTCAATCTGGTCAGCACGCTGGTGATGACGGTGACCGACAAGCGCGCCGACATTGCCATTCTGCGCACCCTGGGTGCGAGCCCGGGCAGCATCATGGGCATCTTCGTGGTGCAGGGCGCCATGGTGGGGGTGATCGGCACCCTGGCCGGCCTGCTGCTAGGCCTGGGCGTGGCCTTCAATATCGATGTGATCGTGCCGGCGCTGGAACATGCGCTGGGCGCCACCTTCCTGCCGCAAGACATTTACCTGATCAGCCGCATGCCCAGCGACCCGCAAATGAACGACATCCTGCCAATTGGCGTGATCGCCCTGGTGCTGGCCTTTGTCGCCACGCTGTATCCCAGCTGGCGCGCCAGCCGCGTCAATCCGGCGGAGGCGCTGCGCTATGAATAGCCCGATACTGACTTGCACCGGCCTGACCAAGCGCTTCCACGAAGGCCGTCTGGATGTCACCGTGCTACAGGGCGTGGACCTGAGTGTGCAAAAGGGCGAGACCCTGGCCATTGTCGGCGCTTCGGGTTCCGGCAAGAGCACGCTGTTGCATCTGCTCGGCGGCCTGGACGCGCCCAGCAGCGGCAGCGTCACCTTGTGCGGTCAGGCCCTGGCCCGCCTGAATGCGGCAGAGCAGGGGCGCTTGCGCAACCGGCATCTGGGCTTTGTCTACCAGTTTCACCATTTGCTGCCCGAGTTCAGCGCGCTGGATAACGTGGCCATGCCGCTGACGATCCGGCGTGTGCCGCGTGAGCAGGCGGTGCAGGCCGCCAGCGACATGCTGGCCAAGGTGGGGCTGAAAGACCGCACGCACCACCGGCCGGCCGAGCTGTCGGGTGGCGAGCGCCAGCGCGTGGCGAT
>CANFIH010000103.1 GCA_947446855.1 Burkholderiales bacterium | reverse complement strand
GCACCGGCGCCCGCGCCAACCGTGGCGGAGATCACCGCGAGCTGCACTTCAAGGATGCCGACGCCTTCCTGTCCTACGTGGCCGAGTTCGGCCGGGGCAGCATGTACGACGCCATGGTGGGGCATATCGGTGGCAAAGCCCGCGACATCGGCCTGGTGGAGCGCTACGGCCCCAACCCCAATGCGACCATGCGCCTGCAGTTCGATCTGGCAGCGCGCGCGGACGGCACCAAGATCGACGCCCTGGACCGTTCGTTTGGCCTGCGGCCACAGTCCTACTGGGACAGCATCAACGGCAGCGCCAGCAGCCCGGCGTCAGCCCGCATCGCCCAGATCGGCACGGACATGCGCAACATCCAGACGTTTGGCAAGCTGGCCGGCGCGGTGATCAGCTCCATCACGGACGTGGGCACCTATATCGTCAGCACCGGCTACAACCGCCTGAGCTACTGGGACAGCATTGCCAACATCGGCAAGAACGTGGCCAGCAAGGAAACACGCGACTTCCTGACCACGCACGGCATCATTGCCGAATCCATGATCGGCGACATGAACCGGTGGACCGGTGACAACATCCGCCAGACCTGGAGCGGGCGCCTCGCGCAGTCCACCCTGAAGCTGTCCCTGATGAACGCCTGGACGGACACCCTGCGCCGTGCGTTCAGCCTGACCATGATGCAGGGCCTGGCCCGCATGGCAAAGACCGACTGGGCACGCCTGACCGAGTGGGATCGCCACTTGCTGGAAAACAAGGGCATCACGGATGCCGACTGGCAGGTGATCACCAAGGCGCAGCTCACCAGCTTTGGCGGCAAAGACCACCTGACGCCTGAATCCATCCATGCCACAGGCGATGCGCGCTCCAGCGAGATCGTGTCCAAGGTGCTGGGCCTGATCCAGGACGAAAGCGAATTTGCGGTGATGAACCCTGACCTGGCCACCAAAACGCTGGCATCCGGCGGAGGCCTGCAGCGTGGCACCGTGCGCGGCGAGTTGGCGCGCAGCATGATGCAGTTCAAGAGCTTTCCCATTGCGATGATCTCGCGCCACTGGCGCCGGATGCTGGAGACCCCCACCATCAGCGACGGCAGCGCGCCCATCATGGCCAATAAGCTGGTCTACTCTGGTGCCATGCTGATCACCACCACCGCGCTGGGCGCCATTGCCCTGCAGGCCAAGCAGATGGTTTCCGGCAAAGACCCCATCGACATGCAAGGCGACCACGCTGGAAAGTTCTGGCTCAAGGCCATGGCCCAGGGCGGCGGTCTGTCCATCGTGGGCGACACGCTGCTGAACGATCCCGGCGACAACCCGGGCGATGTGGCGGCCAATGCCCTCAAGTCTGTTGCAGGCCCTGCCATTGGCACGGTGGCCGACGCTGTCCTCAAGGTGGGTGCAGCCAATGTCTGGAAGGCATCCAAGGGAGGACAGACCCACGCGCTGGCTGAGACCGTGAGCCTGGCACGCGCCAACCTGCCGTATATCAACCTCTGGTACGCCAAGGCGGCGCTGGACCACATGGGCATGCATGCGCTCCAGGAGAACCTGAGCCCTGGCTACCTGTCCAAGATGCAGCAGCGCGCGCGCAAGGACTTCGGCCAGGACTTCTGGTGGCAACCCGGTACCGGCGCCCCGGATCGTGCGCCTGACCTTGGAAAGGCGGTGGGGCAATGAGGACTGATCAATACGAAAAGCTGCAATCACTTTCAGAGAAGCTGCTCGATGTCTTCATCAAAGAAGCGGACCCTGACAGTTGGCCTGGCAGTGGCCTAGCCATCGGACAGATGGATGCGAAGACCAGAGGCGACCTCTACTGGGTGCGCAAGACTGCAGCATCAGTTCTGGTGCTCGAATCAAAGATCACGTCCAGAATCGCCGCAATCCAGATTGCTGGAAATGTCACCCCCGCTGGTGCAGAGACCGGTGATACAGATGCAGAGTCACAACTAGATGCTGAAATGGCACGCTACGAAAAGGATGCGCTTAGGGTGATGGAAGAACTCCGTGGCGGACAGGCCAAGAAAGCATTCGACAGCAAGGTTCATGGCAAATCGTGAGTGTCCATTCCTGGCATTCTTTCAGCGCTGGGCTGACCTGCAAGGCTGGGAGGTTCCTCGACTGCATAAGCGCATCTGCATTTGGCTGGAGGAATGCCAAGATCCCGAGCGCGTCCTGATGGTGTTCCGGGGTGCAGCCAAGTCCACCATCTATGCAGTCTATAAGGCCTGGCGTTTGCACGGCAATCGCTCTCACAGATCCTTGGTCTGGTCTGCTGACAATGAAACAGCAGGCATGCTGACGGCAGACACCATCAACGTGCTGCGCAATCATCCTTGGTGCAGAGGGATGCTGCCCACCAAGCCCGGCGCCAAGCGCTTTTGGGTGACTGGTGCCAAGGATGCCCGGAACGCCAGCATGCGCGCCGTGGGCGTGAGCTCCAACGCAACCGGCGCCCGCGCGGACGATATCGACTTCGATGACATCGAGGTGCCCGGCAACATCGAGACCACCGAAGCGCGCCTCAAGCTGCGCCAGCGCATCAGCGAATCCACCCACATCGCGGTGCCTGGCGCCCAGAAGACCTACATCGGCACGCCGCACACCCATGACTCCATCTACCCTGAGCGCATTGCCGGAGGTGCTGCCGTGCTGAAGATCCCACTGTTCGAGCACGTGAAGCGGTACGCTGACACGCGCACCAAGACCCGGTACCGGTTCGACTCCCCCATTGCGGATGACGGCCTGTACGTGATCGCCGGGATCCACCAATTCGCCAAGATCATGGTGCAGAACCTGGACTATCGGGTGGAGTGCGGTGAGGTAATCTTCCCCAAGCCGCCCGAGTGCGTGATCGACATCTGCTCCACCTGCACCTGGCCGGAGCGATTCACCCGGGCCGAGATTGAGAAGCGCCGCAAGGAGACCCGCACGCTCAACGCCTGGGACTCGCAGTACCTGCTGGAAGCCAAGCCGGTGGCGGAGATTCGACTGGATCCGGCGCGCATGATTCCCTACAACGTGCAGCCCAGGATCACAGAAGCAAACGGCGGCATTGGCATGTGGCTGGGCAATGCCAAGATTGCAGGCGCCGCGCTGCGCTGGGACCCGGCCAGCGGCAAGGTGAACAGCGATGTGTCAGCCCTGGCCCTGGTGCTGCAGGACGAAGGCGGGCGGCGCTACCTGCACCACGTCCAGCGCCTGAGCGGCGAGGTGGCCGAGTTCGACACCGACGGCAAGAAGATCACCGGCGGCCAAGTGCTGCAGATCACCGAGCTGGTGAAGAAGTTGAGCCTTCCGCGCGTGACGGTGGAGACCAATGGCATCGGCACTTTCGCCCCGGCCGTGCTGAAGGCGTGCTTCAAGCAGAACCGGGTGACGTGCGGCGTGTCCGAGGTGGTCAGCACCAAGAACAAACAGGAGCGCATCCTGGAAAGCCTGGAGCCGCTGCTGCTGTCGCGCGGCATGCTGTGGGCCCATATCGACGTCTTGAAGGGGCCACTGTGGGCGCAAATGAAGGACTGGAATCCGGCGCAGCGCAATCAGGCAGACGACTACCTGGACGCATCGGCTGGCGCTGTGAGCGAAACGCCTGAGCGGATCAGCCGTTCTGGTGGCTGGAATCCGCCATCCACTCAGCAACATGATTGGCGCCAATCCACAGGCATCCATGACGTCGAGCTTGAATATTCATCCGGAGATTAGGTGACTCAGGCCTGTGCACTAACCCGAGGTGCATATGACCGTAGCAGTACAGACCCCTTTTGCCAGCTTCCTAGCTTCCGGCTCCGCCACCTTCGCGTATGCGTTCAAAGTCAATGCCGCTGCTGACCTGATCGTCAAGATCAACGGGGTGACGCAGCTGTCATCCCTGTATAGCGTCACTGGTGTTGGCACATCGGCCGGCAGTGTGGTATTTATCTCGGCTCCAACGGCCGGGGCCATTGTCACGGTCCGGCGCAAGGCACTTTTGCAGCGCATTACGGATTACCAGAACAACGGCGACTTTCTGGCTGGCACTGTCAACCCGGATGTTGATGGTCTATGGATGGCACTGCAGGATCAACAGTACCAGCAGACCATGGCACTGCAGCTTTCATCTTCTGACATTGTTGGTGTATCCACTACCTTGCCCACCCCGGTCGGGGGTGCAGTAATTGGCTGGAATGCTTCGGCCACTGCGCTGGTGAACTTCGTGCTGCAGGCTGGCACATCGCTTGTCAACCTAGCGGCTTCCGCCGGCTCATCCCTTATCGGCTTTATCCAGGCAGGCATTGGTGCAATCCTGCGTACGGTGCAGGACAAGCTGCGCGAGACCATCAGCATCACCGACTATGCGGGGGTTGACGCAACTGGTGCAACCGATTCAACGGCAGGGATTCAGGCGGCAATTACCGCATTGCTTCCTTACCAAAAATTGCTAGTCCCATACGGCACATTCAATTTCACGAATCTGACCTTCACCGGGAAAACCTATTTCGGGCTGGAGATCATTGGCAAGCTGGTCTGCACCGCTGCCAAGCCTGGAGGCACCGGCATTGACAAGCGCGGCACTGACGCTGGCCTTCAAACGATCAAGTTCGATACCTGCTCACACTTTCGCGTGTACGGGAGTGGCAGCATCCAGAACGGCTACCGTGAGCCCCTGTTCTTCACCACCTGCACCGACTTCGACGTGGCTGTGGACTGCCTTGGCAATGGCACCAATGACAACCTGAGCGGCATCTATGTTCGCTACTGCCAGCGCTTCCACTTCGGGCGCATGACGGTAGACGGCGTGACGCTGAAGAACACCAACAACGTCACCGAGGTTTACACCCAGTGGTCGAATAACGTCCAGATCTGGGATAGTTCAGGCTTCGTGATTGACAGCGGTTTTACCTCGCGCAATGCGGGAATGAACGGCATCTATCCGGGTTCAAACTGTTCAGACTTCACCATCACAAACACCATTTGCGAATACAACGCGGGGTCCGGCATCCAGCCTGCATGGTCGTCTTTCGGCAGCTTCCCGGTGCGCTTCAATATCAGCAACAACGTGCTGCGCTACAACCAGGGCGACGGCCTTGATGTGAACAACACCAGCGGCGCCAACGTCGATATTTTTGCGGCCATCGTTGGCAATACCCACCAGTACAACGGATGGATTAACTGCAACCCGGCAAACGCTGCGGGGTCTGACGGCTCCGGCATTGGCACATTCATGAACGTCAATCGCTGGACTGCGGTGGGCAATACGGTTTCGGAATGTGCGAACTTCGGTGCCTACGTCTTCAATTGCAATAACTGGGGTATTACTGGTGGCGACATCATCAAGTCCAATGCAGGCACTTTAAGCGGTGGCGTGTTTATATCGGGCGGGACTTCTGGTGAAGTATTCAAGGTGGATGTGAAAGTGCCGGCCACACTGCCGGCACTCAGCACTCAGTCCATGAACAACGTGACTATCCGGGGCGGTTCATACGACGGCCTGATCAGTTGCGCAAATGGTACCTATCCTGGCTGTTCAATGCGGGATGCTCGGATTGTTGGATACAACCAGGTTGTTGCGCAATTCGATATTGTCAATTGCCAGGTATCAGTCACCAATGCCAGTCAGAACGGCATTTACGTGAATAACCCAAGTCTGGTAATTGATCGGAATACGGTTGCCGCTACCGGGATTGGCATTGTCAATGCCTCCGTCTCTTATACCCAGATCACAAACAACACTGCGTCTGGTGGATCAGGTCAGCAGGGTATTTATGTTGATAGCTCTTCAAACGTGAAAATCTCCGGTAATTCCGGTTCATCTGGATCGTCAGTGGGAATTCAATTGCTTGGCACCAGTAGCAATTGCGAATTTTCCAATAACAAAGGCACTTCCACATCGGGTAATTCTTTCCGGATTGAGAGTACCTGTACCGGCACAAACAAGTGGGGGAACATTTCCATTACAGGAACTACTTCATTCCTTGGCACATACGGAATTAACTTCTGATGAGCACCCGCACCATTTACCAACTCATCGCGCTGGCGCTGCTGGCTTTCTGGTCAACCATTGGAGTATTGCTGTGGAAATTCTGATTCAACTCTTCAAAACCCGCACCGCCAAATTCGCACTGCTCTTGGCCGTGCTCTCGGTGCTCCAGGGCTACGTCTTCCTGCTGCATATCCCACCTATTCAGCAGATGTATGTAGGCCTGGCCATTAGCGTGATCGTCACGATCTTGCGCATGATCACCACCCAACCAATCTCGGAGAAGTAAATGGATCTGCAGATTGCTTTCAACATCGCCGTGGCCCTGGTGGCATTCCTTGGCGGCTGGGTGCTGAATTCCCTACGTTCCAGCATCGAGGGGCTGCAAAAGGCCGATACCAATCTGACCACCAAGGTGCAGGCTATCGAGGTGCTGGTGGCGGGTTCCTATGTCAAGCGCGATGACTTGGACAAGCTGGCTAGCGCACTGTTCACGAAACTGGACAAGATCGAGGGCAAGCTCGACGGAAAGGCCGACAAATGATTACCGCACTGCTTTCGTTTTTGGGCGGTGGCATTGGCCGCATGCTCTTTGGCGAGATAGTCAGCTTCCTGAATAAGCGCCAAGAGCACGCGCAGGAAATGGAGCGGGTCCGGCTGCAGGGCGAGCTGGACGCCGCCCAGCACGCGCGCAACATGGAAGCCATCACCACGCAGGCCAGTCTGGGTGTAAAGACCATTCAGGTGCAGGCAGAGGCCGCCGTGACCGAGCTGGAGACACAGGGCTGGCTGGAAGCGGTGAAGGGCACCACCAAGACCACCGGCATTGCCTGGATCGACGGCTGGAACTCGATGATTCGCCCAGCGGTGGCAACCTGGTCCGTGATCATGATGACGCTGTCCGAAGCCGGGGCCTTCGTCCTGAGCGAAAACAGCATCGCCTTGTGCAGCGCCAGCCTGGGCATTTACCTGGCTAGCCGCGACCTGTTCAAAAGGGGTAAGTGATGGCCGGCGGCGCAGTGGAAGTTGCGGCAGCGCTGGCCCGGCGCTTCGAGGGCCTTTGCCTGTCGCCATACCTGTGCCCTGCTGGTGTCGCTACGATCGGCGTCGGGGCGACTTACTACGAAGACGGCACCCGCGTTCAGCTCACTGACCCGCCGATCACCAGGTGGCGCGCAGAGGCCTTGCTGCTGTGGATGGTGCGCACGGTCTACCTGCCGTCGGTGCTGCGCTTGTGCCCCGGCCTGGATCACCCTGACCGGCTGGCCGCGCTAATCGACTTTGCGTTCAACCTGGGATCCGGCAACCTGCGGGCCAGCACGCTGCGGCGCAAAGTGAATGCCAGGGATTGGGAAGCTGTTCCGGCCGAGCTGCGGAAGTGGAATAAGGGCGGGGGCCGAGTGCGCAGGGGCTTGACGATTCGGCGCGAGGCGGAGGCTGTGCTGATCTGAAAGCCTGTGTAAATCCCAGTGTAAAACCACTCCGATTTACACCGTTCCATGATGGTCTGCAAAGTGTTTTCCCCTCTGTAGCGTTGCGCTGGCTTGCTCGTCATACGCATTCACACTGCAGGGGTCGCAAGTTCGAAACTTGCATCGCCCACCAGATTAGGCCTTCTAAGTCTTTGATTTAGAAGGCCTTTCTCATTTTGGCGTCGACTCCTTGTCGGTAACGCGGCCCAAGCTGGTTATGCTTGGGCTCATGACGACAAAAAGCCCCACACCATGCTGCTAGAACTTGAATCCTCCCAATTGGTCTTGATTGATTACCAGACCCGCCTCATGCCGGCAATGCATGAGTCCGAAGCGGTGCTGCTGAATGCCGTGCGCCTGGCGCAGATGGCTGCCGCTTTGGCCGTTCCGGCCTTTTACACCGAACAAAACCCCTCCAAGCTGGGCGAAAGCGTGCCCGCCCTGCTGGCTGCATTGAAGGCGGCGAGCGCCCGCTCCCTGGCAAAAATGCAGTTCAGTGCGGTGGAAGAGGGCTTGGGCGACATGTTGCGCCCACCGCCCAAGCCGGTGCAGGGCAATGCCCGCAGCCTGCCCAAGCATCTGCAAAAGTCATCCGCAGGCGAGGCGCGAGACACCATTGTGCTGGCCGGTTGCGAGGCCCATGTGTGCCTGTTGCAAACCGCTTTGGATTTGCTGGAAGACGAGTTTGACGTCTGGGTGGTGACCGATGCTTGCAGCTCCCGCAGTGAGCGCAACCGCGACGCCGCATTTGACCGTCTGGCCGGAGCCGGCGTGGAACTGGTAACCACCGAGATGGTGGCCTTTGAATGGCTGCGCAGCGCCGAGCACCCAGCGTTCAAGCAGGTGCAGGGCTTTATCAAATAGCCGGTTTGGTTGCTACCATTAGCCCACATTAAACGAACCCTGACGTTTTATCAGACGCTTGCGCCATGCCAAAAATCAGTTACAGGACTGTTCCCGTAGACGAATTGCGCAAGATGGCCGAAGGCGGTGTGTCGGTGGGGCCGGATGCGGTGGCTCAATTCACTCTGGGGCAGCGGTATGCGCGGGGTATCGGCCTACAGAAGAATGACAAGGCAGCCGTCCATTGGTTCACGCGCGCCGCCGAAAGTGGCCATATCGAAGCGCAGCGTTTTCTGGCATTCGAGTATTTGAACGGCCGCGGCGTTGACAGGGATGAAGCCGAAGGCCTTCGCAGACTACGCCTGGCGGCCGATGCCGGTGACGCACCCTCCCAGCGGCAACTGGGTTACCACTACGCGACCGGTTCTGGCGTGGCGGGGGACGCCAGCGAAGGAACGCACTGGTTTAGGCTGGCTGCCAAACAGGGTGACTACCTGGCTCAGTACAACCTTGCACTGGCTTATGCCAATGGCCGTGGGGTGCCTATAGACCCGCTGGAGGCAGTGCATTGGTACACACTGGCAGCCAAGCAGGGTATGCCTGAAGCGCAGTGCGCGCTGGGCTTGATTTATGAACATGGGCTGGGTGTCGAGGTCGATTACATCCAAAGTGCCTACTGGAATCGCCTGGCGGTGGCCAAGGAATATGCGGAGGCCTGCAGCAATCTGGGTTGGCTGTATGAGAACGGATGGGGTGTTGAGCAGGACCTGCAGCAAGCACGCCAGCTCTACGAACTGGCGGCCAACCAGGAGTACACCGAGGCTAAGCTTCACCTTTCTCGTTTGGGTGAAAGAAGCGCCGACAAACCCGGGCGCCCCACGGCAGATCCCGTCGTGCAGGCGCAGCCGCAAAAGAGTGTGCAGATATTCAAGCCGCTGAGCGAGCACCCCATGCCAGCCGAGCAATCCATTACGGCGTATCTGGAGACGGCCTTTGCGGGTCTGGTCGGGCTGGATGTGGTGCGCCAGGAGGTCTTCCGCCAGGCCAGTTACATCCATGTGCAAAAGTTGCGCGCCCAGCAGGGTTTGCGCGTGCCCCAGTGGCCGTCACGGCATCTGGTTTTTCTGGGCAATCCGGGAACCGGCAAGACCACCATTGCCCGCATCATTGCCGGCCTGTACCAGCGCCTGGGCATTTTGAAGACTGAAAAAATCGTGGAAACCGATCGCTCCGGTCTGGTGGCGCCCTACATTGGGCAGACTGCCTTGAAGACCAAGACTGTGGTGGAAACGGCTCTCGGCGGCATCTTGTTTATTGACGAGGCCTATGCGCTGACGCGCAAGGGTGGTGGGCAGGACTTTGGCATAGAGGCCATTGAGACCTTGCTGAAAATGATGGAGGACCACCGTGATGACCTGGTCGTGATAGTCGCGGGCTACACCGGCGAGATGGAGTCCTTCATTCATGCCAATCCGGGTTTGGCGTCACGCTTCAATCGCTACATCCATTTTCCGGATTACACGCCAGCCGAGTTGCTACAGATATTGCTGAACTTTTTTTCCGAGCACTCCTATTCACTGAGCGAGGCGGCCCACCCCGGCCTACTGTCCATCTTTGGGCGCGATATTCAGGCGCAGCGCGAGCGCTTTGGCAATGCGCGCTACGTGCGCAATTTGTTTGAAAAAGTGATCGAGGCGCAGGCCCAACGGGTCTACGGCCTGGCCAATGCATCCGTGGCCGACCTGCAGCAAATTCTGGTGGCCGATGTGGAGCGCGCCTTGGGCGAGACCTTGCCCGCAGCCACCGGCCTGACTGCCAACTACGAGGAAGTGGTGGCGCGGCTTAACGGCATGATTGGCCTGGCTACGGTGAAGAAACAAGTTACACGTCTGTTTGACTTTGTGCACATTCAGCGTAGCCGCGAAAAGGCCGGCTTCAAGGTGGCCAAGGGCTTTTCCCAGCATTTGGTATTTACGGGCAACCCCGGTACCGGCAAAACCGTGGTCGCACGCATCGTGGCCGACCTGTATTTCAGCCTGGGCATCATTCCCTCGAACCGAATCGTGGAGGTGGATCGTTCCATGCTGGTTGCCGGCTATGTGGGACAGTCGGCCATCAAAACCCGCGAGGTGGTGGAGTCGGCAAGGGGCGGGATTCTGTTTATCGACGAAGCCTACGCGCTGGCGCAGAGCGAAACCGAAAATGACTTCGGCCGGGAGGTGATCGACACCTTGCTCAAGGCCATGGAGGATTACCGTGATGACCTGGTAGTGATCGTCGCCGGTTATACCGAGCCGATGAACGCATTCATCGAGAGCAATCCCGGCTTGCGCTCGCGCTTCAACCATTACATTGAATTCGAAGATTACCGGGCTGAAGAACTGGTGGGGATATTCGAATCCTTTAGCCGCGAACTGGGATACATGCTGGACGACGAGGCGCGCGAGTTTTTGCTGCTCACCCTGCGCCGGATGGTCGCGGCAGGGCAAACACGCTCCAATGGACGCTTTGTGCGCAACATCTACGAGCGCTCTATCGAGGTGCAGTCGGTACGCCTGTCCAATAGCGACAGTTCCCATGAACCGGATATGAACACCTTGACACGGATGGATTTGGTCGATGCCCTGGGCGAAATCAGTTTGGAGCAGGAGCCCCTGCGCGCGGCTATCTAGGCGGCGCGCGCGCTATCCGCGTGGCGCTTGTGCTAGGTCAACCGTTTCCTGCGTAGAGCAGGGGAGTTTTGGTAATTATTGTTATATTGCTCTAGTGCAGTGTGCTTTCACAGGCATGGAGGACCGCACCATGTTTCTAAATTTTGATGCAAGCACGCTGGAAAAGCTGGCAGAGGGTGTAGTCCTGCTGGACCGGTTTGGCCAGATAACCGACTTCAACCGCGCGGCCAAGCCATGGCTGAAGTCATGCGTGAAAGCGGCCGACAAGATCAGCGCCATCGTCGCCCAAGCGGCGCGGGACGGTAGCAAAAGCCCGTTTTTGATTGATCTTTTCCCCAAGGCGGACGCCCGGACCCAGGCTGCAGAAGTCATGTTGTGCAGCGATGGCAAAGACGGCTTTGCTTTGTTGTTCACACCGCTACAGGCGCTTGAGCCGGAGAATCCGGGCGCCTGGCAGCGTCAGGGCATATCGCATCTGATTGGCGATGAAATTCGCCATCAGCTTACCCGTTTGATACAAGACCTCAGCACGGTTCAAGAGGAGCCAATCAGTGCCGAAACCACGCCGGTGCGTGAGCATGCCGAACACCTGCGAAGCCTGTTTGTGGCAATGGAGGAGTTGTCGCTGATTGCCCAGGTCGGATCTATGTTCCCTGGCGAGCGCATGTCGGTGGTTGACTTGCTCAAAAATGCCATTGCCTCCGTCAAATCGGGTCGCTGCGATTACTACATCAATGCGACTGCTCCCGAGCCGGCCCAGGAGGTGGGCTCGGTTTATGGCAGTTCCAGCTGGGTTCAATGCGCGTTTGCCGCCCTGTTGCAATGCCTGGAGGCGGGTGCGCCACGTCACAGCCATATCGCACTGAACCTGCGGCAAAACGGTGGCTTCTTGGTGCTCACGGCGCGCCCCTCCACCGCTTCAGACGTGCGCGCCTCTGTGCGCGTGCCACAGGAAGCGGTCAAGGACCCCGTGCTGCGTTTGGCCGCCTCCATTCGCGTGCCACTGGCCCGTCGCATTGTGGAATTGCATGGCGGGCAACTGAAAGTGAATCCACTCGATGGTGATGGAGCCGATGCTTCAAATGCCATCGAATCCTTTACCCTGCAGTTGCCCACGGGAAGCCCGGTCAGCCAGCGTAGCAAAGATTGTGAAAACTGCAGCGTCAATCAACAGGCAACAGCCTACGCCCGTGACCTCGCGGCGCTAATGCCATCGCTGCCCAAAGAGGCAGAAGTGTCGGACGAGGAGCGCGCCTTTCTGATGCACGTGACGCGCCGGACTTAGCCTTTGAAAAGTGGGTAAGTGCGTCGGTCATGCGAAGCTGTACCGCACATCACCAACCACAAAGTCAGCTTGTTGCAAGTTGCTTGTTTCCTAATTATGAATTCAGTTTGACGCCCCCATAACAAGGATTCGGAGACCCATAGACAATGACTTCTTACGCAGACTTTCATCGCCGTTCCATTGAAGACCGCGACGGTTTCTGGACCGAGCAGGCCCAGTTGATCGACTGGCACAAGCCCTTCGACCAGGTGTGTGACTACAACAAGCCTCCCTTTGCCAACTGGTTTGCTGGTGGTGAAACCAATCTTTGCTACAACGCGGTGGATCGCCACCTGGCCACCCGCCCGGACCAGAACGCGCTGATTTTTGTCTCCACCGAAACCGATATCGAAAAGGCCTATAGCTTTCGCGAACTGCACGCCGAAGTGCAGCGCATGGCTGCCAGCCTGAAGGCTTTGGGTGTGGGCAAGGGTGATCGCGTGCTGATCTATATGCCCATGATTGCCGAAGCCTGCTTTGCCATGCTGGCCTGTGCCCGCATTGGCGCCATCCACTCGGTGGTGTTCGGTGGTTTTGCCAGCCACAGCCTGGCCAGCCGGATCGAAGACGCCAAGCCTACGGCCATTGTCAGTGCCGATGCCGGCATGCGCGGCGGCAAGGTCGTGCCTTACAAGCATTTGCTGGACGAAGCCATTTCCCTGAGCGCCCACAAGCCGGCCAAGGTGCTGATGGTGGATCGCGGACTGTCGGATTTCCCCAAGACGGCCGGTCGTGACGAAGACTACGCCACCTTGCGTGCGGCCCACATGGACGATGTGGTGCCCTGCGAATGGGTTGCCTCCAACCACCCCAGCTACATCCTGTACACCAGCGGCACCACGGGCAAGCCCAAGGGTGTGCAGCGCGATACCGCGGGCTACGCCGTGGCCTTGGCCGCCTCCATGCAGCACATCTACATGGGCAAGCCGGGCGAGACTTTTTTCTCCACTTCCGACATCGGATGGGTGGTAGGCCACAGCTACATCATCTATGGCCCGCTGATTGCCGGCATGGCCACCATCATGTACGAAGGTCTGCCGATTCGTCCCGATGCCGGTATCTGGTGGCAGTTGGTCGAGAAGTACCAGGTGAGCGTCATGTTCAGCGCGCCGACAGCGGCGCGTGTGCTCAAGAAGCAGGACGAGGCCTACCTCACCAAGTACGCCCTGTCCAGCTTGAAGGCCTTGTTCCTGGCCGGCGAGCCGCTCGATGAGCCCACCGCCACCTGGATTTCGGGTGCCATCAACAAGCCCATCATTGACAACTATTGGCAGACCGAAACAGGCTGGCCCATCATGGCCATCTGCAACGGCGTGGAGCCAGCAGCCACCAAGTTCGGCTCGCCCGGCAAGGCGGTCTATGGTTTTGACGTGCGTCTGATCGACGAGACCACCGGCGAAGAAATCCATGAAGCCAACAAGAAGGGCGTGATCGCCGTGGAAGGCCCGCTGCCTCCCGGCTGCCTGCAGACCATCTGGGGTGACGACGAGCGCTTCGTCAAAACCTACTGGTCCAGCATCCACAACCGCGTCATGTACAGCACCTTCGATTGGGGAGTCAAAGACGAAGACGGTTACTTCTTCATTCTGGGCCGCACCGATGACGTGATTAATGTCGCCGGCCACCGCCTGGGCACCCGTGAAATCGAAGAGAGCATCAGCAGCCATGCGAACGTGGCCGAAGTGGCTGTGGTCGGCGTGGCCGACCAGCTCAAGGGCCAAGTGGCCGTGGCGTTTGTGGTGTTGAAAGACCCCAGCGTGGCCAGTACCGAAGCCGATGCCAAGAAGACCGAATCCGCCATCATGAAGGTGGTGGATGACCAGTTGGGTGCAGTGGCCCGCCCGGCCCGCGTGCGCTTTGTGCATGTGTTGCCCAAGACACGCAGCGGCAAGTTGCTGCGCCGTGCCATCCAGGCCGTGTGCGAAGGCCGCGACCCGGGCGACCTGACGACCATGGAAGATCCCGCCGCCTTGCAACAGATCAAGGACTCGGTGGTCAGCTAGACGTCAGACGTTTTACGAAAACCGGATTAGTGCTGTTGGGACATCTGTTTCAGTGGCACAATCCAGTCCGCAACTTAGTGCCTTCCTATGCCACAGTCGCATCCGCCAATCGGTTCAGCCGTGTCGCGGGAGGTTAATCAACTAGCTTTAACCAGCTAATGTTCCCCCAAGGGGAACGGAGGTCAGCGCAATATGAGTGATTCCGTATCGTCTGTT
>CANFIH010000102.1 GCA_947446855.1 Burkholderiales bacterium | reverse complement strand
CCCCGGGTCGCAACCCAGGCCGACGAAGCTACCGATCCAATGCCGCCGGTGCCGACGCCGCAGTGTGTGCTTGTGGTGGACGACAATCCGCTTGCACGGGAGATGCTTCGCGGCATGACGCAGGCTTGGGGTTGGAGCACGGAAACTGCTGCCGGTGGCGCGCAGGCACTGGATATGATTCGCGCCCGGCTGTCAGAAGGGGTCTTTCCGTTTGACGTGATTTGCCTCGACTGGCAAATGCCACAGATGGACGGGTGGGAGACTGTGCGGCGCATCCGGGCTCTATGCCGCAACGGGCAGCGTCCACGCATCGTGATGCTCAGCGCTGGCGGCCGCGACACTTTGCAGTTCCGCACAGCGCAGGAGCAGTCGTTGATCGACGGTTTCCTTCTCAAGCCGGTGATGGCCCAAGCCTTGAAAGATGCAGCCCTGGGACAACTCCGGGCTATTGATCCTCTGGCACGCGGTGCGCGCAGTAGCCAACGGCCACTGGCAGGTATGCGCATTCTGGTGGTGGAGGACAACCTGATTAACCAGCAGGTGGCGGAAGAGTTGCTCCATTTTGAGGGCGCTGTGGTGTCGCTGGCAGCCAATGGTCTGCTGGGGGTAGAGGCGGTGGCATCATCGCAGCCGCCCTTTGATGTGGTGCTGATGGACATTCAAATGCCAGTGCTTGATGGCTACGACGCTACCCGCAGGATCCGTCAGCAACTGGGTCTAACCGCGCTGCCGATTGTGGCCATGACCGCCAATGCCATGGCCAGTGACAGAGTGGCCTGTCTGACTGCCGGCATGAATGAACATGTGGGCAAGCCTTTTGAGATGCGCCATCTGGTGACGCTGTTGCTCAAGCTGACGGGGCGTGAGGGCGCGCCGATCGAGACCTTTGCGCTGGCGCGGCCGTCTTTTTCGCTTGCCAGCCCGGACACAGGGGGGGCGGCGTCAATCAGGTCCGGTTTCACCAGCGTATACGTAAATATTGACGTCGCACTGGAGCGATTGTCTGGCCTTACCTCGCTCTACCTGGGTATTGCGCGGGAGTACATTGATCTACTGGACAGGGTCGAGGGCGAGTTCTGTACGGCTGCAGCAGCGGGAGATATTCGGGCGCTGGTGGTGCAAACCCATTCGCTTAAAGGTGTTTCGGCAACCCTGGGTGCACAACGCTTGTCGGACCATGCAGCGCAGCTGGAAAAGCTATTTCGCGTGCCCCCTGACGGCTTGGCGCTAATGGGCCCACTGCCTGGCTTGTTGGAATTGGTTGCGCTCACGCGCGCGGCCATGAAGGACGCTGTGCAGATGCTTTCGGTTGCGACCGAGATCGAACAGGTTGCCGAGCGCCTGCCCAGCGGGCCGGAACAGCGTGCCAGCGCCCGATCCTTTTTAATGGAGCTTTCCGGCTTGCTGGCTGCCAGCAACTTGGAGGTGCTCGAGAGCTTTGCACTGCGGCGTCATGCGCTGGATGCCTTGCCACCGCAGAGTGTGGAGGAGTTGCAGCTCGCCATTCAGAGCCTGAATCTGGATCGGGCAAGGTGGCTGTGCGATGCCCAACTCAATAGCCTGCAGTCAGATTAGGCGGCATCCGTTCTTGATACAAGTCAGTACGCGGCCCTGATATGCGTGTAGATTGCCCTGAGTGGCGGCAGTAGCCCAGGAGAACCCCATGGAAGTAATTCAAGTAGACGTGGCCATTATTGGTGCAGGAGGTGGCGGTTTGCGCGCTGCCATCGCCGTGGCCGAATCCGACCCCAAACTCAAGATCGCGCTGGTGTCCAAGGTGTATCCCATGCGCAGCCACACGGTTGCTGCCGAAGGGGGTGCCGCTGCGGTAACCCAGGCCCATGACAGCCTGGAGGCGCACTTCCACGACACCGTGGCCGGAGGCGACTGGCTGTGTGAGCAGGATGTGGTGGAGTCTTTTGTGGCCCAGGCGCATGAATCGCTGGTGCAGATGGAACACTGGGGTTGCCCCTGGAGTCGCAAGGAAGACGGCCATGTGAATGTGCGCGCCTTTGGCGGCATGAAGATTGAGCGTACCTGGTTTGCCGCCGACAAGACTGGCTTCCACATGCTGCACACGCTGTTCCAGACTTCGATTAAATACCCCAGCATCCAGCGCTTTGACGAATACTTCTGCATGGACTTGGTAGTGGACGACGGGGCGGTGCAGGGCGCATTGGTCATCAACATTGCCACTGGCGAATTCACACTAATACAGGCCAAGTCCGTCATCATCGCCACCGGCGGTGCAGGGCGCGTATTCCGCGAAAACACCAACGGCGGCATCGTCACCGGTGACGGCATGGCCCTGGCCTATCGCCATGGTGTGCCGCTGCGTGACATGGAGTTTGTGCAATACCACCCTACCTGCATGCCGGGCACCGGCCTGCTGTTCACCGAGGCCTGTCGTGGTGAGGGCGGTTTTCTGCTCAACAAGGACGGCTACCGCTACCTGCAGGACTACGGCTTGGGCCCGGCCACACCTGAGCCGCGCAACAAGGCCATGGAATTGGGACCCCGCGACCGCCTGAGCCAGGCCTTCTGGCACGAGAAGCAAAAGGGCAAGACGGTGAGCAGCCGCCATGGCGAGGTGGTGCACCTGGACCTGCGCCATCTGGGCGAGAAAAAGCTGCGTGAGCGCCTGCCGCAAATTTACGAACTGGCGGTGGAGTATTTGGGCGTCGATCCTGCCAAGGAACCCATCCCGGTGCTGCCGGCGGTGCACTACACCATGGGCGGCATCATTGCCGATGGCAACACGGCCTCTACGCTGCCGGGCCTGTATTCGGTGGGCGAATGCTCCAGCGTCGGCATCCACGGTGCCAACCGCCTGGGCTCCAATTCACTGACCGAACTGATTGTGTTCGGCAAGATCGCCGGTGAGCAGGCCGCGCAGTTTGCCAAGCAGGGCAGCAAGCTCGCTTTGCCGACGCCGAACATGCTGGCCCAGGCTCAGGCCGCCATGGCCAGCGCAGAGGCCTTGCGCACCGGCCATGCAGGCACCGAACGCATTGCCACCCTTCGCAAGGAGATGGCGCAAAGCATGGAAGATGGTTGCGGCATCTACCGCAGTGCCAGCACCATGCAGGCCACCTGCAACAAGCTGGCCGAGCTGCGCCAGCGCTACAAAAACATCAAGCTCGACGACCATTCGCAGGGCTGGAATACCGAATGGCTGCTGGCTATCGAGCTGGGTTATCTGCTGGACGTGGCCGAGGCCATGGCGCATTCGGCCTTGAATCGCAAAGAGTCGCGTGGCTCGCATCAGCGCCTGGACGGCTTTGAGGCGCGCGACGATGTCAACTTCCTGCAGCACTCGCTGGCCTATTACCAGGGCGATGGACCGCCGCGCATTGCCTATGGGCCGGTGAAGATCACCAGTTCGCAGCCCGGCACGCGCGCCTATGGCGCAGCCGGTGAAAAGGCTGATGCCGAGCAACACGCCAAGGAGAGTGCAAATGGCTGAAGCCCCCCGCATGATTGAAATCCAGGTGCTGCGTTACCGCCCGGAGCAGGAAGAAAAACCGGTCTGGCAAAGCTACCAGGTGCCGTTTACCGAAGACATGTCGGTGCTGCAGGGGCTGCAATACATCAAGGACGAGATCGACGGCAGCGTGAGCTTCCGCTGGTCTTGCCGCATGGCCATTTGCGGCAGCTGCGGCATGATGATCAACCGCAAACCCAGCCTGTCCTGCCAGACCTTTTTGCGCGATCTGTACCCCGGCCCGGTGAAAGTGGAAGCGCTGGACCATCTGCCGATCGAGCGCGATCTGGTGGTCAGCGTAGCACCGTTCGTGAAGAAATTGGAGAGCATCAAGCCCTACATCATCCCCAAAGAAGAGCGCGCTTTAAGCGAAGGTGAATATTTGCAGAGCCCGGCTCAGCTGGCGGCGTTTGAGCAATACAGCTCCTGCATCAACTGCATGCTGTGCTACGCCGCCTGTCCACAGTTCGGCCTGAACCCGGACTTCACCGGCCCCGGCGTGCTGGCGCTTCTGCACCGCTACAACGCCGACTCGCGCGACGGCGGCAAGGCCGAGCGCATGGAAATCCTGAACGCGGAAGAGGGCGTGTGGAGTTGTACCGCGGTGGGCTATTGCTCGGAGGTCTGCCCCAAGGGTGTGGATCCGGCCAATGCGGTGAACCAGAACAAGATCAACAGCGCGGTGGACTACTTTGCGCGCTTCTTCCCCAAGAAAGGAGGCTGATCATGAAGTCTCAAGTGGACGTCAAAACCGTGCGCCGCCCTTATGTGCGGCCTATGGCGGGTTGGTGGAAGGGCAATGCCTTTTTCGTACGCTACATGGTGCGCGAGGCAACTGCCGTAGCCGTATGGATTTATGCGCTGATCCTGACTGTTGGCGTGTTGCGCCTAGCCCAAGGCGAGGTTGCCTGGAACGGCTGGCTGGAGGCTATGAAGTCCCCGCTGTCGCTGGGTCTGCATCTGGTGCTTCTGATCAGCATGGTGGTGCACACCTACAGCTGGTTCGAGATCATGCCCAAGACCATGGCACCGATGGTGATCAACGGCGAGCGCGTCAGCGCGCAGCGCATACAGCGCACCGGTTGGAGTGTGGCCGCGCTCGCTTTTGTGGCGGTGTTGGCAATAGCGGTCTGGAGCCAAGTATGAAAAAACGTTCCAATGCCCCGTTCTTCTGGCTACTGTTTGGTGCCGGCGGCGTGCTATCGGCTTTGCTGGGCAGCGCGCTGGTTCTGATCACCGGTCTTGCTACACCGCTTGGGCTGGGGCTGCAAAGCGACTTCATGAGCTACCCGCGCATGTTGGCGTTTTCGCAGAACTTCATCGGCAAGGGCTTTGTGTTTGTGGTGATTGCTCTGTTTGCCTGGCACGCCGCACACCGCATCTTCCACAGCCTGCACGACGTTGGCATTTCGCATGGCACGCCGTCCAAAATCGTGTGCTATGGCAGCGCGTTGGTGATGACACTGGTGGCGGCTTTCAGTCTGCTGTGGATCGGCTTTTAGAACCTCATCACGGGCCTGAGATGTGTCTGGACTCAGGCCGCCCCTTCCATTTTCTTTGCCTATTGCTTGCGCTTGCCTCTTTGCTGCAAGTCTTCTTCTGGCTTCCAATCCTTCTCCGGCCATTGTCCACTTGAGCGCCTGGTGTCGGTTTCGCGTCCCCGCGGCTTGCCTTGCTCTACCCGTGCATTGGCGGCTTCTGCTTTGGTCAACTCAGCCTTTGCCGCTTCTGCTCGGGCCGCACTAACAGCGTTTTGGCGGTTGATCTCTGCGGCTCGCGCAGCCTGTTCTTGCAATTCACGGGCCTGGACGGCCGCAGCCTGCGTTGCCATATTTCTGGCCGCTTCGGCTTGGGCGGCGTTGACCCTGGTTTCTTCAAGCTTTGCTGCCATTCGTTTGGCCAGCTCTGCTTTTGCGGCTTCGGTGCGCACATTGTCCGCTTGGGTGCTTGTGTTCTTGACCGCTTCCGGGTTTCCGGCATCTAACCTCGCTGCAGCTGGTTTTGATGTGTCATTTCTGATGCCGTCATTTTTAAGCTGTTCAAATTTACCTGCTTCGTTTCTCATCATGTCGCGTCTTTGCGGGTCAATTTTTGGCGTGCCAACGCCGTACGGCCGCGGAATTGGTTCAGCTGCTGGTGTGATAGCACGCACTCGAACCTGTGGATCAGCAGGATTCTCAGGCATTGCTGGAGCAAGAATGGTGGCAGCAGCAGGTGCAGGCCGTAGGTTCTGAGCCAGAGCCGGACGACCGTCCCAGGGCGGGCGACCATGGGTATTCAGCTCAGTTGTTCGCGCACTCGGCATCTGGTTCGCCACCACAATTGCGCCTCGAACTCGCCGATTTGCATAGCCTTCGTGCGTCGATGCCTGCTCTGGCCTATAAACCTCGCGCGGGCCCAAGGGGAACCATCCGGTGTTGCCAATGCCACTGCGTCGGTGGGGTGGCGCGTGGCCTTGGTCGCCCCCCACAAAAACCACCAGTGCAGGTGCATAAAGTACGCGCTCTTGCCTGGAGCCAGGGACCCATCCCCAGGCATTGCCAAGATAGGCCCAGCGACCGTAATGTGACACTGCGTAGCCCCAAGGCGCATCGTCAATCCACGTCCAACCCCAGGAATCCAGCCAGGTCCATCGACCATCACGGTACGGGGTCCATCTCGTGTCCACTTGGCTTGGAAGCCAGACGTTGCCATAGTTGCCATCGACGACCCAGCGGCCATTGGCATCAAGGTCTTCATATCCAACCACACCCGCCGGTACATAACGGGCCGACGTTGAATTGTCCAGGTGCCGATCGCGCTCCTGGGCCCAGCGGTCAAGTGCGTCTGAGCGGTAGTCAGAGACAGCCTCGTATTCGGACAAGTGGCTGCCGTAAAAACGGTACGCTTGGTGGTTGTCGACACGGTACGTGGTACCGTCCCCAATGACCTCTGCCAAACCGCTTCGAACGGATACCAGCGTGGCACCGTTTTGCGGGTCGACCTCAATGCGATAGTCCCCGGTGCGTCGCAGCACAAGAGCCAGGTTGGGGGTGTCGACTTCAATGCTTTGCCCGGCCCCCAGCATACGCACCCGCACCCGCAGCGCGCCCTCCGAGAGTTGCAGCAGGGTGATCTGTTCATCCAGAGTCAACACGCTGAGGTTACTGCGCTCACCCATGCGAATAGCTGCACCTTCAATTTGAAGTTCAGCTCCGGCATTCTGGTCTGTCCACAAGCGGTCCCCCGTGGTGAGGGGCTGATTCAATGGCGCTTGCAACCAGTCGCTATCACCTGACTCCAAAAGGCTCACTTCGCCTCGCAGATAGCCTAGACGCGCAACCGCTGTCGGCGCCGCGGCATGGGCTCCGGCGGCAAGCACCACCAAAGCGATGGAAAGTGCAGCAGTGCGCAGGCTGATGAGTGGGTTCATGGTGCTTTGAAGGAAGGGTTGGGGTCAGCGGAGTTGCAGAAGTATTGGCGGCCAGGTATTCGGTCATTGCATGAACTGAGGAAGCAGCAATAAACGCGCGATTTGTGCAATATGAACTGTGTGTATGTACAAAATCCCCAACCCGAAGTCTCATAACGCAGCTCTAGTGCCGTGCGTCTACACTTTCTCCCTTGGGTACAGTTACTTACAGGATGTCACATAGGCCCCGCAAGTTATAACCCGTGTGCAGTTATTGGCTTCAAGCTACTCAGAATCCGTGAACGGCAACGCCGTTTGCGCTAAACCAAGGTTCGTCAAGGCACAGGTTTTTCATGACGTGACTGCGTTATGAAAGGCCGCTTTTGCGACAGTCCGGCGTATCCATGTCCTCAAAATGGTCGTCTTCCAACACCAATAAATCAGGAGACATCGTGGCACTTTCGGACATTGAAATCGCTCAGGCATCCACCCTTGTACCCATCATGCGACTGGCGAAAGATCGCCTGGGCATACCGGAGGAAGCGTTGGAGCCCTATGGGCATTTCAAGGCCAAGATCGATCTGGGGTGGTTGGACAAACACCCGGGCCCCAAGGGCAAACTGATTCTGGTCACCGCCATCAGCCCGACCCCGGCAGGTGAGGGCAAAACCACCACCACCGTTGGTTTGGGCGACGCACTTAACCGCATCGGCAAGCGCACCGTGATCGCGTTGCGCGAGCCCTCTCTGGGTCCAGTGTTCGGCATGAAGGGCGGGGCGGCTGGTGGCGGCTATGCCCAGGTGGTGCCCATGGAAGATATCAACCTGCACTTCACCGGTGACTTCAGCGCTATTGCACTGGCGCACAACCTGCTGGCCGCACTGCTGGACAACCACATTCACCACGGCAACGCCTTGGGGTTTGATGCGCGGCGCATCACCTGGCGACGCGTCATGGACATGAATGACCGCGCCCTGCGCCATATGGTGGTGTCCATGGGCGGCCCGGCCAACGGCTTCCCGCGAGAGGACGGTTTTGACATCGTGGTGGCATCTGAAGTGATGGCTATCTTCTGCCTGGCTACCTCACGCAAAGACTTGAAGGAGCGTCTGGGTAACATCATCGTTGGCTATACACGTGAGCAGACGGCTATACGCGCCCGTGATCTGCAGGCCCACGGCGCCATGGCGGCGCTGTTAAAGGACGCAATCAAACCCAATCTGGTTCAGACCCTTGAGAACAACCCGGCCATCATCCACGGCGGACCGTTTGCCAATATCGCCCACGGCTGCAACACCATTACGGCCACCAACGCAGCGCTCAAGCTCGGCGAGTACGTCGTGACCGAGGCCGGATTTGGGGCCGATCTGGGTGCCGAAAAGTTCATTGACATCAAATGCCGCAAGTCCGGCTTGCGCCCCGATGCGGTGGTGGTGGTGGCTACCCTGCGCGCCCTCAAGCACCACGGTGGTGTGGCGCCCAAGGATTTAAATACGCCCGACCTGGTGGCGCTGGACGCCGGCATCGCCAATCTGGAGCGCCATGTGGAAAACGTACGCAAGCGCTATGGATTGGCTTGCGTGGTGTCCATCAACCACTTCACCTCCGATACCCCGCAAGAATTGGCTCTCCTCAGCGCGCGCATGGACAAGCTCGGTGTGCCGGTGGTGGTGGCGCGGCATTGGGCCGATGGCTCCAAAGGGGCAGAAGAGTTGGCCCAGATCGTTGTCAAGCTCGCAGAGTCGGGCACGTCCAACATGAAGTTTGTCTACGAGGACAGCGACACCCTGTGGGACAAGATGAAGGCGATTGCCACCAAGGTGTATGGCGCGGCAGACATTTCTGCTGATGCTGCTATCCGGGCCAAGATCGAGAAGCTACAGGTCGATGGTTACGGTCACTACCCGGTGTGTGTTGCCAAGACCCAGTACTCGTTTTCCACAGACCCCAAGTTGCGTGCGGCACCGAGCGGCCACGTGGTGAACATTCGCGAAGTGCGGCTGGCGGCTGGTGCCGAGTTCGTGGTGATGATTTGCGGTGACATCATGACCATGCCGGGCCTGCCCAAAGAGCCTGCTTCGTCGCGCATCGACATCGATGACGACGGCAAGATCTCTGGCCTATTCTAGGTCGCCAAAGCCTGTCACAGGGTAGAGAAAAGCGGGCTGTTCCAGCTGCCCGCAGAACTCTGCCCAGGGTTGGTCGGATGGGCTGTCTATGAACTGCGATGTCCTGGATGTTGTCGCGCAGACGCAAGTACGTACAACAGCAAAGTTGGCGCCGTCGTTCCTGTCTGCGCAGCATTCGGAGCAGCGCTGTGTTTGTCCTATCGCTTTCACGTTTGTAAAACTCCTGTTAGCAGGGCAATCTTTGCCTGTGGACATGGGCTGGCGGTTTCCAAGCCATTGCTTGTTTCCAAATTGACTTTGGTTAGGTTAGCGCAAAAGGCCTCAAAAAAAAGGAGTTTTGACTTGCGAATAGTCAACTTTTGTAAAGAAATACTGGATTTTGTTCTAAAAATTTAGTAAATATGAAAATTAAAAGCCTGCCGGACGTTGTCGGGCAGGCTTTGTTCATAGAGTCATGACGGGGTCTATCCCTCAGCCAATTCCTCCACCGCAAGGCATCAGCACTATTTGATATCTACACCGTAGAAGGTGTGTTTGGCAAACGGGCTGAGCTTGTAGTCAATGACTTCCTTGCGTACCGGGGCGATCTGCACTGCGTGGGCAATGGTGAACCAGGGAGCTTGCTCCTTGAAGATCACCTGGGCTTTTTCGTAGAGCTTGGTGCGCTCGGCCGGATTGGTTACCTGCTTGGCTTTGAGCACCAGATCGTCGAAAGGCTTGTAGCAGAACTTGGCCACGTTGGATCCATTGCTCTTGGCCGACGCACAACCTAGCAGGGTGTTCAAAAAGTTGTCCGGATCTCCGTTGTCACCGGTCCAACCCAGCATGCCCATCTGGTGTTCTCCGTTTTGCATGCGCTTGCGGTACTCGCCCCATTCAAAGCTCTTGATTTCGGCCTTGACGCCGATCTTGGCCAGGTCCGCCTGCATCAGCTCGGCAATGCGCTTGGCATTCGGGTTGTAGGGGCGTTGCACCGGCATGGCCCACAAGTCGGTGGTGAAGCCGTTGGGCAAGCCTGCAGCGGCCAGCAGCTTCTTGGCTTCTGCAGGATTGAAGGCGTCATCCTTGATGGCCTTGTTGTACGACCACTGTCCCGGCGGAATCGGGTTGGTGGCGGCAACGCCGGTGCTCAAGTAGACGGCCGACACAATCGCCTTCTTGTCGATGGCCATGTTGACGGCCTTGCGCACGCGCACGTCGTCAAACGGTTTCTTGGTGGTGTTGTAGGCCAGGTAGCCGATGTTCAGGCCGGGCTGTTCTTGCACCACCACATTGGCGTCCTTGCGCATGGTGTCCAGGTCAGCCGGGTTGGGGTAGGGCATGACATGGCATTCACCCTTTTGCAGCTTGGCCCAGCGCACCGATGCGTCGGGGGTAATGGAGAAGATCAGGTCGTCAATCTTGGCCTTGCCGGCCCAGTACTGCGAAAAAGCCTTGAAGCGGATGATGGCGTCCTTCTGGTACTGCACCAGTTGGAAGGGGCCGGTGCCGATCGGGTCCTGGTCGATCTTTTCGGGCGTGCCGGCCTTGAGCATCGCGATGGCGTATTCCTTGGACTGCACACCGGCAAACTGCATCGCCAGGTTGGCCAGGAAGGGCGCTTCAGGGTTGTTGAGCGTGACCTTGACGGTGTACTCGTCGACCTTGTCCACCGACTTGAGCAGTGCGGGCATGCCCATGTCGCCAAAGTAACTGTGGTTGGAGCTGGTGACCTTGAAGAAGGGGTCGTTTTCTTTCCACTGGCGCTCAAACATGAACAGCACGTCATCGGCGTTGAAGTCCCGTGATGGAGTGAAATTCTTGCTGGACTGCCACTTCACGCCACGGCGTAGGTTGAAGGTGTATTCCAGTCCGTCCTTGGAGATGGTCCATTTTTCTGCCAAGGCCGGTACGACCTTGGTGCCACCGCGCTCGAAGTTGACCAGGTTGTCGTAAATTTGTTCGGTTACGTCAAACGATGTGCCGGTTGTGTTGATGCCGGGGTAGAAGTTTTCCGGGCTGCCTTCAGAGCAATAGACCAAGGTCTTGGCCGACACGGCACTCATGCCCATGAGTACGGGCAACGCAATAGCTGCCAGTACGGCAGTCTTACGCATTCTGAGATGCGCTATGGAACGGATCATTAATAACCTCCATGTAAAAACGCCATATTACGCCCGCAGTACGGTGTTTCCTGTCGGGGTTGTTACGGAGCTCCCCATTTTTCCGCCTCAAAGCACGCGACCTTGCGCCCCATCAACTCCACCAAGGGTGGCCGCTCGGCGTGGCAGTGCGCCACTGCATGGGGGCAGCGGGTGGAAAACACGCAGCCCTTGGGCGGATTAAGGGGCGAGGGCAATTCACCACTGAGCACAATGCGCTTGCGTGCCTGCCCACTGCCCGCCAGACCGGGAGTGGAAGCCAGCAGTGCCTGGGTGTAGGGGTGCAGTGGCTGGCTGAAAATGGTTTCCTTGTCGCCGTGTTCCACCGTGCTGCCCAGGTACATGACCAGTACATCGTGTGCGATGTGGCGCACCACACCCAGGTCGTGCGAGATAAACAGGTAGGCCAGGCCCAAATCACGCTGCAGGTCTGACAGCAGGTTGAGCACCTGTGCCTGGATGGATACATCCAGCGCTGATACCGGCTCGTCAGCCACGACCAATAGGGGGTTGAGCATCAGGGCACGCGCGATGGCGATGCGCTGACGCTGTCCACCGGAAAACATGTGGGGATAGCGATCGTAATGCTCGGGTCGCAGGCCTACCTTGGCCAACATGGTCTGGGCTTTTTGTGCGCGCTCCTGGGCATTGAGCGTGGTGTTGATCTCCAGTGGTGCTTCCAGGATCTGGCCGATCCGTTTGCGAGGATTGAGCGAACCATAGGGGTTTTGGAACACCAGCTGTACCTTTTGGCGCAGGGCTTTTTTGTCATGGCTCTTCAGGACGTCCACACCGCCCAGCGTGAGTGCGCCACCCGTGGGCTTCTCAATCAGCGTGACCATGCGGGCCAGGGTGGACTTGCCACAGCCCGACTCCCCAACCACGGCCAAGGTCCTGCCGGCTTGCAGGGTAAAGGAGACGCCGCTCACGGCTTGCAATTGTGCTGGCGCGCGCAAGGGACCACGGCTGATCGGGTAGATCTGTTTGAGTTGGTCAGCAATGACGACTGGCGGTTTGAGCTGCGACGCTGTTTGCGGCGCGCCTTGCTGCAGGTTGGGAGAAGGCACCTTCATACAGCCGGCTCCAGGTTGCTGATGTCTTTGTTCAGCGGAAAGTGGCACCGCACCGCACCGCTCGCGGTCTGCTGCAGCGCGGGCCTTTGCGCGCAGGCGGGCTGCCGGTTGTTACAGCGGGGTGCGAAAAGACATCCCCCGGGCCGATCGTAGAGGCCGGGCACCATGCCCGGGATGGTAGCCAGGCGGCCACTGCCACTGCTGCGTTCGGGCATGGAGGCCATGAGTGCTTCCGTGTAAGGGTGCATGGGGCTGGCAAAAAGATCTAACGCACGGCGTTGCTCCATCAACTGGCCGGCATACATCACGGCCACGCGTTGGGCCATTTCGCTTACGACGCCCATGTTGTGTGTGATCAGCACCAGGGCCATGCCGCGCTCCTTTTGCAGGGTGCGCAACAGATCCAGGATCTGGGCTTGGATAGTCACATCCAGCGCGGTCGTTGGTTCATCGGCAATCAGCAACTTGGGGTTGCATGCAATGGCCATAGCAATCATCACGCGTTGCGCCATGCCACCGGAAAACTGGTGCGGATATAAATCGAGCCGGCTTTCGGGCGCCGGGATTCCGACTTGCTCCAGCAGCTCAATAGAGCGCTTGCGCGCCTGTGCACGCGTCATGCCCATATGCAGTTTGAGCGTTTCGGCCAGTTGAAAGCCCACGGTAAAGCAGGGATTCAGACTGGTGGTTGGGTCCTGGAAAATCATGGCCAGGTCTTTGCCGGTCATTTTGCGTCGCTCGCGTTCGGGAAGGTGAAGCAAGTCGTGGCCATCAAACCGCATGCCGTCTGCCTTGACCACGCCGGGGTAGCCCACCAGGCCCATCAAGGCCATCATGGTGACGCTTTTTCCGGAGCCGGACTCGCCCACAATTCCGAGCACCTCGCCGGCCTCGATCGAGAAGCTCACGCCATCCACGGCGTGCATGGTTGCCTTGTGCGAGGGAAATTCCACCGACAAGTTTTCTATTTCGAGCAATGCCATAGTGTGATTGTTTGGAAGTGTCGATCGGCTTAGCGCTTGAGCTTGGGGTCCAGCGCATCGCGCAGACCGTCGCCCAGCAGATTGAAGGCCAATACCGTGATCAATATGGCCAGGCCCGGAAAGGTCACAACCCACCAGGCACGCAAAACAAACTCGCGCGCATCAGCCAGCATGGTGCCCCATTCGGGTGAGGGCGGTTGGGCACCCAGGCCCAGAAATCCGAGGGCTGCCGCGTCCAGGATGGCAGCCGAAATACCCAGTGAGGCCTGCACGATCAATGGCGCCGTGCAATTGGGCAGGATCTCACTGAACATCAGGCGCAGGTGGCTGGCACCGCCCATGCGCGCAGCCGTGACATAGTCGCGCGAAGCCTCGGCAATGACAGCCGCGCGCGTGATGCGCACGTAATGCGGTAGCACCACAATCGCCACGGCCAGCATGGCGTTCATCAGCCCCGGCCCCAGAATGGCGACGATGACGATGGCCAGCAGCAGGCTGGGCAGGGTCAGAATGATGTCCATCAGACGCATCACCAGTACCTCAAATACGCCACGTATATAGCCTGAGAGCAGGCCCAGTACGGTGCCGGTGACGATGGAAATGACCACCACCGCCACGCCGATCAGCAGCGATAGGCGCGCTCCGAAAATGAGCCTCGACAAAATGTCGCGACCTATCGCATCCGTGCCCAGCAGGTGAGCAGAGCTGCCTCCCGATTGCCATGCGGGCGGCACCAGAAACACCGCGTTATCGGTCAGGTCCGGTGCATAGGGCGCAATCTGGTTGGCAAAGGCGGCGAGCAAGAGCACGGCGCACACAATGACCAGTCCGCCGATGGCACCTTTGTTGGCGCTAAAGGAGCGCCAGAAATCGCGCAGCGGACTCACATGCGCAGCCAATGCATCGGCGTCGGCGCCGGCTTGGGCGGTGGGAGGTGGCAAGGTGTTCATGATTGGTGGCGGATGCGCGGGTTGATGATGCCGTAGGTCACGTCCACCAACAGGTTGACAGCCATGACCACCACTCCCAGCAGCAGCATGCCGCCTTGCAACACAGGATAGTCGCGCCGGCTGATGGCCTCAATCAGCCACTTGCCAACGCCGGGCCAGGAGAAGATGGTTTCGGTCAGAATGGCGCCGGTGAACAGCACACCCACTTGCAGGCCGATCACGGTGATCACCGGAATCAGTGCATTGCGCAACGCATGCACGGCGACCACACGCAAATTGGACAGGCCCTTGGCACGTGCGGTACGTATGTAGTCCTCACCCAGCACCTCCAGCATGGCCGATCGCGTCATACGGGCAATTACTGCCAAGGGGTTGGTGCCCAGCACGATGGTGGGCAAAACCAGGTGGGCCACCGTTGACAGAAAGGCGCCTTTTTGGTCTGACAGAAGTGAGTCGATTAGCAAGAATCCGGTG
>CANFIH010000101.1 GCA_947446855.1 Burkholderiales bacterium | reverse complement strand
GTGTACAAGCAAAACGAGGTGGAGCAATCCACCTACAACTTCGAGCACAGCGACGCCGACTTCCTGTTCACCGCCTTCACCGCGCACGAGAAGCAGGCCAAACATTTGATCGAGGTGCAACTGGCGCTGCCGGCCTACGAGCAGGTGCTCAAGTGCGCGCACAGTTTCAACCTGCTGGACGCCCGTGGCGCCATCAGCGTGACCGAGCGTGCCGCCTATATCGGCCGCATCCGTAACCTGGCGCGCGCCGTGGCGCAAAGCTATTACGAAAGCCGCGAGCGCCTGGGCTTCCCCATGGCACCGCGCGAATGGATAGAACAAATTGCCAAGAAGGCAGCCTGAACATGACGACGAAAAACCTGCTGCTTGAATTGTTTGTGGAAGAGCTGCCGCCCAAGGCGCTCAAGAAACTGGGTGAGGCCTTTGCCGCCGTGTTGGCTGATTCCCTGAAGACCCAGGGCCTGGCTGCAGCCGACGCTGCCGTCACCCATTTCGCCTCGCCGCGCCGCCTGGCCGTGCATGTGACCTCTGTTGCCGCGCAAGCCGCCGACAAGTCCGTGTCCGCCAAGCTCATGCCCGTGACGGTGGGCCTGAACGCCGAAGGCCAGGCCACCCCCGCGCTGCTCAAAAAATTGGCGGCTCTGGGTGCTGACGCCTCCGTGGTCCCCGGCCTCAAGCGCGCCATGGATGGCAAGGCCGAGGCCCTGTTCTTCGAGAGCATGGTCACCGGCGTGACGCTCAAAGACGGTTTGCAAAAAGCCCTGGAAGAGTCGCTGGCCAGGTTGCCCATCCCCAAGGTCATGAGCTACCAGCTGGGTGCCGAGAGCGGCTGCGAACTGCCCGGCTGGACCAGCGTCAGCTTTGTACGCCCGGCGCACAGCCTGCTGGCCCTGCACGGCAGCGAGGTTGTGCCGGTCAGCGTGCTGGGCTTGAAGGCCGGCAACACCACCCAGGGCCACCGCTTTGAAGCCAAGGTGTCGCCCGTCGTGATCGCCGACGCCGACCACTACGCCGACACCCTGCGCACCGATGGTGCCGTGATCGCCAGCTTTGCCGAGCGCCGCGCCGAGATCGTGCGCCAGTTGGCCGCGGCCGCTGCCCGCGTCGGCCACGGTGCCCGCGCCATCGACGATGAAGCCCTGCTGGACGAAGTCACCGGTCTGGTGGAGCGCCCCAACGTGCTGGTCTGCAGTTTTGAAGACCAGTTCCTGGCCGTGCCGCAGGAATGCCTGATTCTGACCATGAAGGCCAACCAGAAATACTTCCCGCTGCTGGATGCCCAGGGCCGCCTGAGCAACCAGTTTCTGGTGGTGAGCAATATCTCGCCCGAAGATGCCAGCGCGGTGATCGGCGGCAACGAGCGCGTGGTGCGCCCGCGCCTGGCCGATGCCAAGTTCTTCTTCGACCAGGACCGCAAGAAGTCGCTGGAGTCGCGTGTCGATGGCCTGTCCAAGGTGGTCTATCACAACAAGCTGGGCACCCAAGGCCAGCGCCTGGAGCGCGTGCGCGACATTGCCAAGGTGATTGTGGAGCTGCTGGCCTTGTCCGGCGAGGCCCAGCGTGAGGGACTGGCGGGTCAGGCCGATGCCGCTGCGCGCCTGGCCAAGACCGATTTGGTGACCGACATGGTGGGCGAGTTCCCCGAGCTGCAGGGCATCATGGGCGGCTACTACGCGCGCCATGACGGCCTGGGCGAGCACATCGCCTATGCCATTGAAGACCATTACAAGCCGCGCTTTGCCGGTGACGACCTGCCGCGCAACAGCGCCGGCGTGGTGGTGGCCCTGGCGGACAAGCTCGAAACCCTGGTCGGCATGTTCGGCATCGGCAATCTGCCCACCGGCGACAAAGACCCCTTTGCCCTGCGCCGCCACGCCCTGGGCGTGATCCGCATGCTGGTCGAAAAAGACCTGCCGCTGGATCTGAGCCTGCTGTTGCCCGCCACCGTGCCGGCCTTCGGTGCGCTGATTACGGATGCCACCCCGGCCCTGGCCGATTTCTTCTATGACCGTCTGGCCGGCTCGTTGCGCGAGCAGGGCTACAGCGCGCAGGAAGTCGATGCCGTACTGGCCCTGCGCCCCAAACGCCTGGGCGATGTGCCCAAACGCCTGCTGGCCGTGCGCGCCTTTGCCGCCCTGCCTGAAAGCGCGGCCCTGGCCGCTGCCAACAAGCGCATCGGCAACATTCTCAAGAAGGCCGATGGCGATGTCGATCCGCATGTCAGCCCCGTGCTGCTGGTGGAAGCGGCCGAGAAGAACCTGCACGCCGCCATGCAAACCGTGTTGCCGCTGGCGCAAGCGCGTTGGGAGGCGGGTGACTACACCGCGTCCCTGCAGTCGCTGGCCGAACTGCGCACGCCGGTGGACGCCTTCTTTGAAGACGTGATGGTCAATGCCGAAGCCCTGGACCTGCGCCTGAACCGCCTGGGTCTGCTCAAGAGCCTGCACATCGCCATGAACCGCGTGGCCGATCTTTCCAAACTGGCCAGCTAAACTGGACGCCGCACCGCCATGAAACTCTGCATCCTCGACCGCGACGGCACCATCAACGAAGACAGTGCAGACTTTGTCAAAAGCCCGGCCGAGTGGCAGCCCCTGCCCGGCGCGCTGGAGGCGATTGCCCGTATCAACCACGCCGGTTGGCATGTGGTGGTGGTGACCAACCAGAGCGGCCTGGGCCGTGGTCTGTTTGACGTGAGCTCGCTCAACGCCATGCACGCCAAGATGCACGAGATGCTGGCCGCCGTGGGTGGCCGCATCGATGCCATCTTCTACTGCCCGCACACCGCGGAAGACCACTGCAACTGCCGCAAGCCTGCGCCCGGCCTGTTTGAGCAGATTGCCGAGCGCTACGGCGTGGACCTCACCGGCATGCCCACCGTGGGCGATTCGATGCGGGACCTGGTCGCGGGTGCTGCGGCCGGCTGTGCGCCGCATCTGGTGCTGACCGGCAAGTCGGCGGCCTACCGGGGGCGCGAACTGCCCGAAGGCTTTCCGCCCGGCACCATGGTGCATGAGGATCTGGCGGCCTTTGCGCAGCATCTGGTCAACCACCAGTAGGGCGCGCCCTGCCGATGTTGCCGCTGCTGCGCTTCACCCTGGACCTGTTTTCCACCGATCCCAAGGTGGAGCCCGTGGTGCCCGCGCCCAAGGCCCGGCGCAGACCAGCCAGCCCTGTTACGCCCGCAAGCCGTCCAGCCAGGCCGATCAGCCCACCGCTCCCTGCCAGTGAACGTCCGGTTTATGTACCCGGCGTGCCCCTGACGGGCGCCATTGCGCCCGCGGCCTTTTCCCATCCGCAGGCCAACCGCGAGGTGCGCCTGGCCGACGCCGTGGTGGCCTATGCCTTCACCCGTGCCAAGCGCAAGTCCATCGGTTTTGTTATCGGTCCGGACGGCCTGGTGGTGCGCGCTCCGCGCTGGACGCCGCTGCACGAGGTCGATGCCGCGCTGCAGGAGAAGGGCAGCTGGATTTTGCGCAAGCTGCAGGAATCGCGCGAGCGCCAGAGCCGCGCCCACAGTGCGCGTGTGGAGTGGCGCGATGGCGTGGTCATACCCTTCTTCGGGCAAAACATCACCGTGGTGCTGGACCCTACGCATGGCTTTAGCGGACGGGGGGCGCAGTTGAAAGTGGACCCGACAGCAGAGGGCTTGCAGACCCTGCACGTGGGCCTGCCCAAAGCCGCCACGGCTGACCAGATTCGCGATGCCGTGCAAGCCTGGCTGATGCGCCAGGCCGCAGCCCACTTCAAGCTGCGCATGGAGCATTTCGCGCCCCTGCTGGGCGTGCAGTGGAAGAAGCTGCGCCTGAGCAGCGCCGGCACGCGCTGGGGCAGCGCCAGTGCCGACGGCTCCGTTCGCCTGAACTGGCGGCTGATTCATTTCCGCGAGCCGGTGATCGACTATGTGGTGGCGCATGAACTCAGCCACTTGCGTGAGATGAACCACAGCGCGAACTTCTGGAGCACCGTGGGAACCGTGGTGCCGGATTACCAGCAGTTGCGTGCGCAGCTGAAAGAGGACGCTATTCCGAAGTGGTGAGGGTGGTAAGCCGTTAGGCATCCAGGGCCTTCGGGGTCAGCAATTACGCAATGTGGCGAACGGCCGAAAGCGTGACGTTTTTTCGCTCGCTGCGCGGCAAGGGGATACGCCGGGCGCCTCATGGTGGGGTACCACAAATCGTCGCCCGGCGCATCCCCTTCCCGCGCGACCCATCGCACACGCAATGTTTGGATACACGTGCGCCGAATCGCGTGCAATGGCTGGGTACTGGTATTTTTCCATTGGCGCAGCAACGCCCCAATGAGCAGGAGGGGCAAGGGCGGGCGACGATTTGTGGTACTCCACCATGAGGAGCCCGCCCTTGCCCCTCCTGCGCACCCACCCCGGTGAGACTGAGAGCCTCAAGCCAGGAAGCGATAAACCCCATCCGCATCCACCTGCCGCCGCAGTTTTCCGCCGTGCCACAGTGCATGCAAATGCGCCACCGCCTCCCCCAGCGCAAACGTGATCTGGTGAAAATCCAGCGGCCGCTTGAACAGCACCGGCAACACATCGGACGCGCTGCAGGGCTTTTCCGAACACGCCACCAGCACCTCGGCCAGGCGCTCGCGGTGGTGCTCGTGCAACTGCTGGATGCGGATGTGCAAACCCGTAAACGGCTTGCCGTGCGACGGCAACACCAGCGTGTCGGCCGGCAGCGCCAGGAAGCGGTCTATGGATGACAGGAACAGCGTCAAGGCATCGGCCTCGGGCTCCTGCTCATAGACGCTGACATTGGTAGAGATGCGCGGCAGCATCATGTCGCCACCTATCAGCACGCCCAACGCCTTGCAGTACAGCGCCATATGCTCGGGCGCGTGGCCATAGCCGCTGATCAGGCTCCAGGCGTGTGCCCCGATTTGCAGCGTGCCGCCATCCAGCAAGCGGTGGTACACCAAGGGCACCGAGGGCACCAGGGTGGTGAAGTAGGGCTTGCGCTCCAGCAGCTTGCGCGCGGTCTCGGCGTCATTCAGACCGTGCTGCGCATAGAACTGCACCGTGCGCTCGCCGCTGAAGGTGTCTATGCCGGAGCAGGCAATAGTGGCCACCATGAAATCGGTGGCGCTGATATAGAAGGGCGCGTTCCAGCGTTCGCACAACCAGTGCGCCAGGCCGATGTGGTCTGGGTGCATGTGGGTGGCGATCACGCGCAACACCGGCAGGCCTTCGAGTTCGTTGGCGAACAGCGCCTCCCACTGCGCCTTGGCTTCCTCGCGGTGGATGCAGGTGTCCACAATGCTCCAGCCCTGCACGCCGTCCAGTTCGTCGCGCAGCAGCCAGAGGTTGATGTGATTCAGCGCAAAGGGCAGCGCCATGCGCACCCACTTCACACCCGGGGCTACCGTGATGCACGAGCCATAGGCAGGAAGGGCGTCGCCCAGGGGGTAGTGCAGCTGCTTTTCGAGTTCGTTCATGGGTATCTTTATGCTTCATAATTGACGTTTACGTAAACGTCAACTCTGCCCCATTGTAGGCAGCGGGCGCCAAGCGTGCTGTCCCCCTTGTGATGCATTGATTGCGTATGACCACTACCTACACCATCAGCGACCTGGCGCGTGAGTTTGACCTCACCACCCGCGCCATCCGCTTTTACGAAGACCTGGGGCTGTTGCAGCCCGAGCGCAGCGGCCCCGGCGGGCGCAACCGCATCTACAGCGTGCGCGACCGTACCCGCCTCAAACTCACCCTGCGCGCCAAGCGCCTGGGCCTGAGCCTGACCGAGGCCAAGGACATCATCGAGATGTACGACAGCCCGCGCGACACCGGCGCCCAGCTCACCAAGTTTCTGGATGTGCTGGCCCTGCACCGCACGCAAATTGAAGAGCAGATGGCCGACCTGCAGGCCAATCTGGAAGAGATCAAGGTGCACCAGCGCGAGGCGCGTGCCCTGCTGGTCAAGGCGGAAGCCAAGGCCGCAGCCAAAACAACCAGCAAGGGGAAGACGCATGCAGACTGATGCTTTGTGGAACCGTGTGCAAGACAGCCTGGACCGCCAGGGCATGATGCGCCACCTGGAGGCGCGCCTGGTGCGCGTGGAGCCGGGTCTGGTGGAGATTGCCCTGCCGTATTCCGACAAGGTCTCGCAGCAGCAGGACGGCTTCCATGGCGGCGCCATGGGCGCGCTGGCCGATATTGCCGGTGGCTATGCCGGCCTGACCGTGGCGGCCGAGGGCATGGAAGTCACCACCGCCGAATACAAGATCAACTTTCTGGCCGGCTTCACCGGCGGTGAGTTGCGCGCCGTGGGCCGCGTCATCAAGGGTGGGAAGCGCCTGATCGTGACCACCGCCGAGGTCATGCATCTGGACGCCAATGGCAAGCAAAGCCCGGTGGCCCTCATGCAGCAGACCCTGGTGCCCGTGCCCAAGACCTATTGATTCCAAGCCTTTTCAACATCCCCAAAAATACAAGGAGACACCCATGAGCAATCTACCCGGCCTGAATTTCCAACTCGGTGAAGACATTGACGCCTTGCGCGACGCCGTGCACGCCTTTGCGCAGGAAGAGATCGCCCCGCGCGCCGCCGAAATCGATCGCTCCGACCAGTTTCCCATGGACCTGTGGCAGAAGATGGGCGCCTTGGGCGTGCTCGGCATTACCGTGGGCGAGGAATACGGCGGCGCCAACATGGGCTACCTGGCACACATGATTGCCATGGAGGAAATCTCCCGGGCCTCCGCCTCGGTCGGCCTGTCCTATGGCGCGCACAGCAACCTCTGCGTCAACCAGATCCGCCGCAACGGAACAATCGAGCAGCGCGCCAAGTACCTGCCCAAGCTGATCACCGGTGAGCACGTGGGCGCGCTGGCCATGAGCGAGCCGGGTGCCGGCAGCGATGTACTGAGCATGAAACTGCGTGCCGAAGACAAGGGCGGCTACTACCTGCTCAACGGCAACAAGATGTGGATCACCAACGGGCCTGACGCCGACACCCTCGTCGTGTATGCCAAGAGCGAGCCCGAGCTGGGCGCGCGCGGCGTCACCGCCTTCCTGATCGAAAAGGGCATGCCGGGCTTCAGCATCGCGCAAAAGCTCGACAAGCTGGGCATGCGCGGCAGCCACACCGGCGAGCTGGTGTTCAACAATGTTGAAGTTCCGCTGGCCAATGTGCTGGGCGGCCTGAACCAGGGCGCCAAGGTGCTGATGAGCGGCCTGGACTACGAACGTGCGGTGCTGACCGGCGGCCCCCTGGGCATCATGCAAAGCGTGATGGACAACGTCGTGCCCTATATCCACGACCGCAAGCAGTTCGGCCAGAGCATTGGCGAGTTCCAGCTGATCCAGGGCAAGGTGGCCGACATGTACACCGTGCTGCAGGCCGGGCGCTCGTTTGCCTACACCGTGGCGAAAAACCTGGACCTGCTGGGCACCGAGCATGTGCGCCAGGTGCGCAAGGACTGCGCCTCGGTCATCCTGTGGACGGCCGAAAAGGCCACCTGGATGGCGGGCGAGGGCGTGCAGATTTTTGGTGGCAATGGCTACATCAACGAGTACCCACTTGGCCGGTTGTGGCGCGACGCCAAGCTTTACGAGATCGGGGCTGGAACCAGCGAGATTCGCCGTATGCTTATCGGGCGCGAATTGTTCGCTGAAACCATGTAAATGCTGACCCAAACCCGCCTGCTCCTCACACGCTTTTTCAACGGTATCCAATTCGGCCTGGTACGCGCCTGGCTCTTGGTGTTGCCACTGGTGCTGGTGCTGTCCCTGATCCGTTGGGGCCAGCTCATCCACTTCTGGCCCGCGGGTTACACCGCGCCGGCGTCCGATGTGTTGGCGGTGGCCTGGCAGGGGTTCCGGTTTGACCTGAAGGTCAGCGCCATTGCCGGTTTTGTGCTGCTGCTGGTGCTGCCCTGGGTGTCCGAGCGGGCTTACCAGCGCATTGCCGCCGTGCTGGCCTTTGTGTTTGTGTTGTTGTCGATGGTCAACCTGCACTACTTCGGCTTTTACAAGACACCGATTGATTCGCTGGTGTTCGGCCTGGTGGAAGACGACACCGGTGCCGTGCTCAAGACCATCTGGCACGACTTCCCGGTGATCGGTTCGCTGTTTCTGATTGGGGTGCTGAGCTGGGGCGCGCTGCATGTGCACCAGCGCGTGGTGGCGCGTGCCACACCGGCCGGGGTTCTGCGCGGTCGCAATGGCTGGTTGCGTGGCCTGTTCATCTTCGTGGCCTTCTGGGCGCTGGTGTTTGCGGGCAAGGGCACGCTGCGCGAAATGGCGCTGCAACGCCAGCACCTCACCGTGACCACTTCGCAATTCCTCAACGACATGGTGCCCAACGGCGTCATCGCCCTCAAATACGCCTGGGACAGCCGCGGCCAGTCGCAAAATTTGCAGGACCCGCTGGTGGGCCTGAAGGCCATGGGTTTTGATTCGGCGCGCGCTGCGGCTGAGGTGCTGGGCCTGCCGCATGGCAGCGATGCCGAGGTCAAGGCGGCGCTCACCGCCCACCCGGCCCTGCCTCCGGGAACGCGCAAGAAGAACCTGCTGTTCTTCCTGATGGAGTCCTGGAGCGCCGAGCCCCTGCGCTACCAGAGTCCGCAGTTCGATGTGCTGGGCCGCATGGCGCCTACCCTGGAGCACGCCTGCCATTTCAGCAACTTTGATTCGGCCCAGCCCGGCACTCACCCGACGCTGGAAGCACTGTTGTTTGCCTCGCCCATCACGCCGCTGACGCTGGGTGATGCGGGGCGCAAGCCGATTCCGTGGGCCATTGCCAAGGTGGCGCGCGACGCCGGCTATCGCACCCTGTTTGTGTCCTCGGTGCGCGCCGGTTGGCGCAGCCTGGACCGCGTGCTGCCGGCCCAGGGTTTTGACGAAATCATTGACGCCAACAACCTGCAGCAACTCTATCCGCAAGCCACGCTGGGCCTGTGGGGCGTCTGGGACGAGTACATCTTCCGCTATCTTGCGAAGCGCCTGGCCGAACCTTCGGACAAGCCCTTGTTTGTGTTTGTGCTCAGCTCCACCAACCATCCGCCCTATGACCTGCCGGACGACTACCAGCGCGTGAAGCGGGACATGGCGCAATGGAAGGGCGAGACCAGCTCTGATACCCTGCTGCCCAACCTGGACAGCTACCACTACGCCACCGACCAGTTGGGTGCGTTTGTGCAGCAAGTGCAACAAGGCCTGCACCGGGCTGACACCCTGATCGCCGCCACCGGCGACCACAACGTGCGCTCCTTTGGCGTCTATGCGGAACCGGCACGGCGCAAGCAGATCCGTCAGGTGCCGTTTGTGATCTGGGGTGATGGCCTGAACTGTGGCGCGCAGCAGGCACTGCCGGCCAGTCACCGTGACATGTTCAGCACCCTGTTTCCACTGGCGGGCATAGACGGCCCCTACGTCAATGCGGGGCGTAACCTGCTGCTGCCGCTGCAGGACGCGACCGGGCCCATCAACGCGCCGCGCACCCTGTTCTTTACCGGTGAAACGCGCAATGCCCAGGGCGCCTGGCAATTGGGTAACCAGGCTACTTTTGTCTGCACCCAGAATCCGCCCCCCGCTGGCTGCGCCATGAATCCACAGGACGACTTGCAGGAGCGCGCGCGCTACGGCCTGCTGGACTGGAATGTGCGCATCTCGCTGCGCAAACAATAAAGCTATGACTGAACTGAACAACCTTTTTGCCAACAACCGCACCTGGGCCGCTGACATACAGCGTAGGCGCCCCGGCTTTTTCACCGACCTGGCCAACCAGCAGCGCCCCAAGTACATGTGGATAGGCTGCTCCGACAGCCGCGTGCCGGCCAACGAAATCACCGGCCTGGACCCGGGCGAGGTCTTCGTACACCGCAACATCGCCAACGTCGTGGTGCATTCGGACCTGAATGCCCTGTCCACCATCCAGTTTGCGGTGGAGCGCATCAAGGTTGAGCACGTCATGGTGGTGGGCCACTACGGCTGTTCCGGCGTGCAGGCCGCTTTGGAGGGCGCGCGCATTGGGCTGGCCGACAACTGGTTGCGCCACATCCAGGACGTGCGTGACCGCCATCGCGATGTGATGGACGTGCTGCCCGAGCATGGCCGCGCCGCCGCCCTGTGTGAACTCAACGTGATCGAGCAGGTGATGAACGTGGCACAAAGCACGGTGCTGCAGGACGCCTGGGCCCGTGGCCAGAACGTCACCCTGCATGGCTGGGTCTATGGCCTGTCGGATGGCCTGCTGCATGATTTGCACATGACGGTGACCGGCGACTCGGATCTGGACGCCCTGTACCGCGAAGCGGTGTCCGGCGTGCGCCTGATGCCGCGCATCAACAGCTAGCAATACCCACGGCGGTCCAAGAGTCTGCGATTCAGCATGGATTGCGGGCTGACCCAAACCGCCTCTTCTGTCACAATTGACGTTTACGTAAACGTCAACTGCAGAGGAGCAAAAAAACATGTCCGAATCCATTGTGATCGTCAGCGCCGCCCGTACCCCCATGGGCGCCTTCCAGGGCGATTTTTCTTCCCTGGCCGCGCACGACTTGGGCGGTGCTGCCATCAAGGCCGCAGTCGAGCGCGCCGGCATCAGCCCCGAGCTGGTGACGGAAGTGATTTTTGGCAACTGCCTGATGGCCGGGCAGGGCCAGGCGCCGGCGCGCCAGGCCGCTTTCAAGGGCGGGCTGCCCCAAAGTGCGGGTGCGGTCACCCTGTCCAAGATGTGCGGCTCCGGCATGCGTGCGGCCATGTTCTGCCATGACATGCTGCTGGCTGGAAGTCACGACGTGCTGATTGCCGGCGGCATGGAGAGCATGACCAACGCTCCCTACCTGCTGCCCAAGGCCCGCGCCGGCATGCGCATCGGCCACGACCGCGTGATGGACCACATGATGCTCGACGGTCTGGAAGACGCGTATGAACCGGGCCGCTCCATGGGCACCTTTGGTGAAGACTGCGCCGCCAAATACAGCTTTACGCGCGCGCAGCAGGACGCCTTTGCCACCGCCAGTGTGCAGCGGGCCCAGGCGGCAATAGCCAATGGCGGCTTCGCTGCCGAGATCACGCCGGTGACGGTGAAGACCCGCGCCGGTGAGGTGCAGATTTCCATGGACGAAGGCCCGGGCAAGATCAAGCTCGACAAGATTCCCACGCTGAAATCCGCGTTCAAGAAAGACGGCACCATCACCGCCGCCAGCAGCAGTTCCATCAACGACGGAGCCGCCGCCATGGTGATGATGCGGGCCGGCACCGCCGCTGATCTGGGCTGCAAACCGTTGGCGCGTTTGGTGGCCCACGCCAACCACGCCCAGGAGCCGAACTGGTTTGCCACCGCGCCCGTGGGGGCCGTGCAAAAGGTGCTGGCCAAGGCCGGCTGGACTGCCGAGGACGTGGACCTGTGGGAAGTGAACGAGGCCTTTGCCGTGGTGCCTATGGCGCTGATGGCGGACCTGAAGATTGCGCATGAGAAGGTGAATGTGAATGGGGGTGCCTGTGCGCTGGGTCACCCCATCGGTGCTTCCGGTGCGCGCATCATGGTGACGCTGATTCACGCTTTGAAGGCACGCGGGTTGAAGAAGGGTATTGCGACCCTGTGTATTGGTGGCGGTGAGGCGACTGCGGTGGCTTTGGAACTGCTGTAAGCCCTGTACTCATACTTATGCGTGCCTTGTTCATGTTGCGTTGCGCTGCTTCATTCGCTCGCGCCGTGGCCGGGTATGCCGGGTTCCTCATAGTGGGGTACCACAAATCGTCACCCGGCATACCCGACCCCGTCGCTGGGGATGGGTTGCGTGGCGTACACGTACAAGGACATGAATTGCTCGAGTTGGTATTGGGTATTCCTGCAGCCCATCAGTTATTTCGCTTCACGCGCGCAGGGGCAGGGCGACCGGCCGATTTGTGCGCGTTTGGCACTATGAGGCCGGTCGCCCTGCCCCTGCGCGCGCACCCAGCACGGCACACGCGCAAGGCAACACGAGAGAAAGCACCACTGAGATGAACGTTTTGCTCATAGGCGCATCCCGCGGCATCGGCCTGGAGTTTGCGCGCCAGTACCTGGAAGCCGGTGACCGCGTCATTGCAACCGCGCGAAACGAGGACGGCTTAGCGCGCTTGAGCGAGCTGGGCGCGGAGACCCTCAAGCTCGATGTCACCAACCCGGCCAGCATCAGCGGCCTGAGCTGGAAACTGGACGGCGAGAAACTGGATATAGCCATTTACGTTGCCGGCCTCTTCGGCACCGAACCTGCCACCTCACCCCCGACGCAACAAGCCTTTGACCGCATGCTGCACACCAACGTGCTGGGCGCCATGCAGGCCCTGCCGCAGGTGGCGCCCTGGGTGGAAGAGGCCGATGGCCAATTTGCCTTCATCACCAGCGACATGGGCTGCATCGGCGAGGCGCAGAGCAGCCGCGGCTGGCTGTACCGCGTCAGCAAGGCCGCGCTGAATATGGCTGTGGTGGCTGCGCAACCGGACTATCCGCGTGCCCGCTTTGTGCTGTTTCACCCCGGCTGGGTCGCCACCGATATGGGCACCGCTGCCGCACCCTTGAGCCCGCACGACAGCGTCGCCGGCATGCGCCGCACGCTGCAGGCATTGAAGAACCAACCCCGCCCGCCCCAGGTGCCCTTTCTGCAATGGGACGGCAGGGCTTTCGAGACTTGGTAACCCTAGGAACAACATGCTGCTGACACAAGACCAGGAAATGATCCGCGACGCGGTGCGCGACTTTGCGCAGGCCGAACTCTGGCCCCACGCCGCGAAGTGGGACAAGGAACACAGCTTCCCCAAAGAGGTCCACCAGGGCCTGGCCGCTCTCGGCGCCTATGGCATTTGCGTGCCGGAAGACCTGGGCGGCGCCGGACTCGACTACCTGACGCTGGCCCTCGTGCTGGAAGAAATCGCCGCCGGTGACGGCGGCACCAGCACGGTGATCAGCGTGACCAATTGCCCGGTGAATGCCATCCTCATGCGCTACGGCAACGACCAGCAGAAGAAGCAATGGCTCACGCCCCTGGCGCAGGGCCAGATGCTGGGCGCTTTCTGCCTGACGGAGCCGCATGTGGGCTCCGACGCCTCCTCCCTGCGCACCACGGCCGTCAAAGACGGTGACAGCTATGTGATCAATGGTGTGAAGCAGTTCATTACCAGCGGCAAAAACGGCGATGTGGCCATCGTGCTGGCGGTCACCGACAAGGGCGCGGGCAAGAAGGGCATGAGCGCCTTTCTGGTGCCGACCAACGCGCCGGGCTACACCGTGGCGCGTCTGGAGGACAAGCTGGGCCAACATTCCAGCGACACCGCGCAGATCAACTTTGACAACTGCCGCATCCCCGTCGAGAACCTGATCGGTAAAGAGGGCGAGGGCTATGGCATTGCCCTCGGCGGCCTGGAAGGCGGGCGCATCGGCATTGCCGCGCAAAGCGTGGGCATGGCGCGCAGTGCCTTTGAGGTGGCCGTGGCCTATGCCAAGGACCGCCAGAGCTTTGGCACCGAGATCTTCAACCACCAGGCAGTGGGTTTCCGGCTGGCCGAATGCGCCACGCAGATCGAGGCGGCACGCCAGTTGATCTGGCACGCTGCCAGCCTGCGCGATGCCGGTCGCCCCTGCCTGAAAGAGGCCGCCATGGCCAAGCTGTTTGCCAGCGAGATGGCCGAGAAGGTTTGCAGCGTGGCGATCCAGACCCTGGGCGGCTACGGCTATGTGACGGACTTTCCGGTGGAACGCATCTACCGCGATGTGCGCGTTTGCCAGATTTATGAGGGCACTTCCGACGTGCAGAAGATCATCATCCAGCGCGCCCTGGCCTAAGGCATGGCGAGCTTGCCACTGCCCAAGGGCGTCAGCGTGCTGGAGCGCGGCTGGCTGTCCAGCAACAGCATCGTCCTCACCGGTGCCGACCATTGCGCCCTGATCGACAGCGGCTACTGCACGCACAGCGACCAGACCCTGCTGCTGGTGGAGTCCGCGCTGCAGGGTCGCCCGCTGGACCTGCTGCTCAATACCCATTTGCACAGCGACCATGTCGGCGGCAACGCGGCCCTGCAGGCGCGTTACCCGGCCATGCAAACGCTGATTCCGCCGGGCCACGCGGCCTACGTGGCGGCCTGGGACACCGAACGGTTGACCTACCAGCCCACCGGCCAGACCTGCCCGCAGTTCCGCTTTGATGCCACGCTGCAACCGGGCACCGAAATGCGCTTGGGCGACATGGCCTGGCAGGTGCATGCCGCACCGGGCCACGACAGCCATTCGGTCATCCTGTTCGAGCCGCAGAGCCGCACGCTGGTCTCGGCCGATGCGCTGTGGGAGCGCGGCTTTGGTGTGGTGTTCCCCGAGCTGGATGGCGACGATGCCTTCCATGAAGTGGCACAGACGCTGGATGTGATCGAGGCGCTGCAACCGCTGCTGGTCATCCCCGGCCACGGCTCGCCCTTTACCGATGTGTCTGCTGCACTGGCCCGTGCGCGCCAGCGCCTGGACGGTTTTGTGGCCGACCCGGCGCGGCACCTGCAGCACGCAGCCAAGGTGCTGCTGAAGTTCAAGCTGCTGGAGCTGCAAAGCGTCAGCATGGCAGACCTGCTGGCCTGGGCGGGCGCCACGCCCTATGTCGCCCAACTGGTAGCCCAGAACTACGCGGACCACACACTGGCCCAGGCGCTGAACGTCCTGGTACAAGACCTGGTGCGCGCCGGGGCTGCTACGCTGCATGGCGAGCAACTGCAC
>CANFIH010000100.1 GCA_947446855.1 Burkholderiales bacterium | reverse complement strand
CTACACGCTGGACAACGCAGCACACCAGAATCTGGCCGAAGGCCAGGTCGAGCAAGAGACCTTCACGGTCACGGTGACGGATGACCAGGGCGCTACTGCCACGCAGGACGTGACGATCACGATTACCGGCACCAACGACGCACCAGAAATCCACGCATCCTCCGGTGCTTACACGGTGTACGAGGAGTCTTTGGAAAGTGGAAGCCACCCCGACGCCAGCACCAGAACGGTCAGTGGCACCTTCCTCGTTAGTGATGTGGATAGCCCCGATTTACAAGTTTTCGTAACCGGTGCTTCGAATGGCAATGTCGTGGTGTCGCAGGACGCAACCTCCGGGGTTTGGACCTGGACATACACCTTGACATCCAATATCGATAACGATGCGACGGGTGACAACGTGGAGCCAGGGCAGGATTCCTTCATGCTGATTGTTGCAGATGGAGATAAATCAAGTTCCACGGTAATTGAAATTGCCGTGATTGACGATGTCCCCATGGTCAATGTCACATCGCCTGGCTATGTGCAGTACGGCGAAAACGAGCATGACAGAGACTTGGAGGACGCCCGCGATGCGCAGCGTCAACACAGGGATGAGGACGATGGAAAGGTCTCTGATGCCAGGGGCAAAGTGCATGAACAGGAAGGTACCCGCGATGCACACGATGCACAGGGTGCTAAACGCATAGGGGCTGCTGAAAAGTCACTCAACGATGCCGAAAAGAAATACGGAAGTGACAGTGACCAGGCCCACAAGGCACAGGCGGCTCTGGAAAAGGCCAGGGACGATCAGGACAAGCAACACGCCAAGGATGAGGACGCCGTGAAGTCGGCCAACGACGGGCTGACCGACGCGTTGCACACGCAGCACCAACATGAAGTGGATGGTGAAAAGCGGGTGCAGGAGGCGGTGGATGGTTTTCAGTTCAATTCTTTTACAGGCACGCTGGCGTCCCTTGGTGCTGACGCGCTTGGTGCGCAGGTAAGTTGGGACAAACCTGCAAACATCCGACTGGGCGACGATACCAGCCTGAGCTATTCCCTGAGCCCGGATGGCACCGTGCTGAGTGCATTCGTGGAAGGGCAGGCGGGTTCTGCGACCTTGGCCTTTGAACTGACCGCGCATGCCGATGGCAGCTACTTGTTTACACAGTACCAGACACTGGATGCGAAGGTCGACCTTCGGTTCGGTTTCACCGCTACCGATGGCGATCTTGATAGTGTGCATGTCAGTGCCGGTGACGCCAATAGTCTGCAACTGGCGACGCAAAACACCATCATTGGTAACCACGGTGGTGAGGGCGATGACAATGAATGCGGGTCTGGCGACAATGACTTTATCAAGATCGGTGCTGGCAACCATCTGCTGGAGGGTAAGGAAGGCGCTGACGTGTTCAAGTGGGGGCTTGGTGATCACGATGGTTCCAAGCCCAGTGTGGACCACATCAAGGACTTTGACGTCAGGAGCAAGGGCGATACCCTGGACCTGCGTGACCTGTTGCATGGCAACCTGGATTCAGACCATTTGCAGTTTGGCAAGGTGGGCGACAAATTGGCTTTGTTGGTGAGCGAAGGTGGTCATCTGGATGCCAAGGGTGATGGTGCCGATGTGAAGATCGTTCTGGATAACCGTAATGGTGCTGACGTTCAATCGGCCAAAGTCACTCTGGCGCATGATCTGGACTCCAGCTTCCATGGCCATTCCATCAGTGACCACGACTTGCTGATGAAGCTTGTCGATACCGGCCACCTGAAGGCCGACATCTAAGCTGGTTGGGATACCCCCGCACACGCACCCTTGCTTGCAAGGAGTGCGGGGGATGAACTGTCATTGCGTGATGTGCGCGTAATCGCTAAAAATGAAAATGGTCTTGGACCGACTGGCCATCACCGATGGCTTATTTCGGGTAGTTTTACCCAACAATGTTTCTGAGCGCGCTGGCGTTCAATGCATACTCGCAGTTGTCATAGGTGGGGTAGTGACAGTTCAAATATAAAATTCAGACCATGTCCAACATGAATAAGTTGTCTTCTTTGGCACTTGCGGCAGCGCTTAGCTTCTCTGCAAATGCCCAGACCGTAAGCCCGGAAGGTCAACCGGAACAGTTGTTGCAGGCTGTGCGCAAGGCGGTTGCCTCGCATCCCGATGTGCAAGCCAAGTGGAATGGTTTCAGGGCCGCAGACTACCAGCGTGATGTGGCAAAAGCGGGTTATCTACCGCAGATCAATCTGTCTGCCTCCGCAGGCAACGAAAACCGCGTGACCTCCGGCATCAATGCTGGCAACTATGGTTTGTCTTCCGCCCAGCTGAGTCTGGACCAAATTTTGTTTGATGGTGGTTTTACTGCGAACGAGGTGAAGCGCCTGAGTGCGGCCAAGCTGACCCGCTACTACGAGTTGCTGGAGGCCTCCGAGACGGCTGCGCTGGAAGCCATTCGCGCCTATGCCGATGTGGCGCGCTACCAGGAGTTGGTGGATCTGGCGACGCAAAATTATGCAGAGCACAAACAGGCCACGACGTTGGTGGAGGAGCGAGCCAACTCCGGCGTCGGGCGCCGTGTGGACGTAGAGCAGGCGAATGGCCGCTTGGCATTATCTGAATCGAATCTGTTGACCGAACTCACGAATTTGCATGACGTCAGCGCGCGATTCCTGCGCGTGGTGGGAGAAAAGCCCGCGTCCACCTTGCAAGGTCTGCCTGAGCCCTTCAAATTGGGTACCTTGCCCGCATCGACCGAGATGCTCCTGCGTGACGGCCTGCAAAACAGTCCTACCTTGCTGGCTGCGGTGCAAAACGCACGCGCCAACCGCATTGCGGTGGATGCGGCCAAGGCCAGTTATCTTCCGCGTGTGGACTTGCAGGTGTATGGCACACAGGGCAACAACTCCGGCGGCGCCATCGGTGACAGCCACTCGCAGGGAATCGCGGTTGCTCTGAGCTACAACCTGTACCGTGGCGGGGCCGACAAGGCCAAGGAAAAACAGGCCGTGAGTCTGGCAGACCAGGCACGCGACCAGCAGGAGAAGGCATGCCGCGATGTGCGCCAGACCCTGTCGCTGGCCTACAGTGACGTGCGCAGCCTGAGTGAGCAAATGGGCTATATCGACGTGCATCGTCTGGCCACGGAAAAGGCCCGCGAAGCCTATCGCCAGCAATTTGACATCGGACAGCGCACCCTGTTGGACTTGTTGGACACGCAAAACGAATTCTTTCAGGCCTCGCGCTCCTACATCAATGCGCGCTATGACCAGGTTGCAGCGCAGGCGCGCACCCTGGCTGCGATGGGACAGCTGGTCGCCACGGTGGGGGTGAGCCGGGTCGACATACCTGGTGCGGATGAAGCGGGCGTGGAGCCTGGTGACATGCGTACGGAGGATCTGTGCCCGATGGAGGAGACCGTGGTGGATACGCTGGCCAAGATCAAGGCAAGGGTGTCCATGCCGGTGCGCGCACGTGCCGTGCCGGTGCCAGTGCCGGTACCAATGCCAGTGCCACATGCCGCCTCCAGGGACTGCGGACGCATCACTTTGCTTCCCGACGACAGTGGCAAGCCAGGTGCTGTGCATGTCAAAGGTAGCAAGTCGGGCGAAGTGAAACTGGATACGGCCTACGCTGTCAGTCAGGACGAATGCGACAAAGTGGTCGCCGCTCAGTCGGGGGCCCAAGAGTTCAGCGCCCGCTACCAACCGGTGATTGATCTGCTGCCGGATGCGGCACGTTTCTATCGCATCTATTTTGCTTATGGCAAGGATTCCATGCTTGCGCAATCGAGCGGGGTGCTGAAGGAGCTACTGGAGGACTACCGCAGGTCTGGAGCGCCACAGGTCACGATTGTGGGCCATGCCGATAAGGTGGGTGACCCAGCTCTCAACCTGGATTTGTCGCAGCGCCGGGCCAAGGCGGTGTACGACGCGTTAATGAAGGGCGGTAATGTGTCCTCTGCCGTGATTGAGCAGGATTGGCGGGGTGACCAGCTGCCCCTTGCCGGAACCGAAAACGAGAAATCAGTGCCGCGCAATCGGCGCGCAGAAGTGAAAATTCAATAGTCCCCTCACTGGCTTGAAAACATGCGTCATCACAATGCCATGAAACGAAATTACCCGGTGCAGCTTGTACGGCCCATGCTGCTGCTTTGCTCTTGCCTGCTGGTGGCGGGCGTCTGCACCGCACAAACCGCGGCGGGTGTGGTCAAGAGAACAGAAGGTGCTGTTGAAATCTGGCGTGCAGGAAAGCCTATCGCTGTCACGATTGGTACCCCGTTGCAGGCCGGCGACTTGATCAAAACGTCCCATGATTCCGGGCTTGGCCTGATTCTCAGGGACGAGACTCGCATGGCTGTGGGTGCCAACAGCCAGGTCGCGTTGGAGCAATATTCTTTTGATGCCAGCACCTTCAGCGGCGGTCTGCTGGTGCATGTCGTTCAGGGCAAATTCGCCATGGTCCCGGGCCTGGTCGTGCAGCACAACCCCGCATCCAGCCAAGTCAAGACACCCGGTGCAGTGGCTGCCATCGCCGGCGGCAGCTTTACGGTGGAAGTGCCCTGAGCGATTGAACCGGGGCAGCCTTTCTAGGTGACACCCGGCCCGGTGGCGCCGTCGAAGCCCAGTCTTGCCAGCAGAGGCAAGTCCTCTTTGGTTTCCACACCCAGTGCTACCACGGTGATGCCAAGGGTGTGGGCCATCTTGCAAAGTCCTGTCAGAAACTCCTGATTGCCCGCATTGTCCGCAATGCCACGGATGTAACTGGGGTGTACCTTGATGTAGTCCAGCCCCAGGTCGGCCAGTTTGTCATTCTCTGCAAAGCGCTGGCCAAAATACTCCACACCGATGCGGCAGCCCAGTTTCTTGAGGCTGTGCGCCAGGTTCTGAAAGGCATCAAACTGGCGGAACACGCCGTATTCCGGCACCTCAAACAGCAGGCGCTTGCAGACTTCAGGGTAGGTCTTGAGCAGGCTGGCCAAGGCATTGCGGAAGCGGAAGTCGGCAATGGTTTCGGCCGACAGGTTGACTGCGATGTCCCCCGAACTGCTTTGCAGGTGTTCTATGGCCAGCTTGACCACACTCAGGTCCAGCGGTGCGGTCAGGTTGAGTTGTGCTGCCATGGGCATGAAATCACCCGCGGTGAGCAGTGTGCCGGAGTCATCTGTCTTCAGGCGCACCACCCCTTCGCGGTGCAGGGCGGTCTTGCCGTCGCCGGTCACTACCGGGAAGAAATTCAACGTCAACTGGCCTCCATTCACTGCTTCAGTCAGCAGGGTGCGCCATGCCGCGGCCGGCACGGCTGCCTTGGTGTTGGCGCTGTCGACCGCCTCGTAGCTGTTGGCGCCTGTGCTGGCGGACTTGGCCAGTGCCTCGTCCACGCTGGACAGCAGGGTGCCCAGATTCTGGTTGCGCGTGTAGCGCACCGCACCGATCTGAAACAGGTCGTGAATCCTGTCCTGCCATTGGGGCAGCACATCACGGGTCAGGCACTCGAAGATGTCTTTGGCAGCTTCCTGTGCAGTTGTGTGGCCGGGGCAGAGGATGGCAAATTCGGCGGCGTTGACCCGCCCGGCGCGCTGGCCCAAGCGGCCCTGGCCAGATGCATACAAGGCGCGGCCAATGTCTTTCAGCAACGCATCCGCGCCGTGGCGCCCCAGGATGCGGTTGACATCGTGCAGGTCTGGCAGGCGCACCATCACCAGGCTGCCATTGCCACCGGACTGTTCGCCGCTGACGGCCTCACGCAGGTGTGCCAAAAAATAATCCCGGCCGGCCAGGCCGGTGAGGGGATCGCGGTTGACTTTTTTGCGCAGGATTTCGAGCCGCGCTGATTCTTCGTTGAACATGGTTTTGAGCCGGGTCACCATTTCGTTCATGCCGCGCGCCAGGGCCTTGAGTTCGGGCGTGTGCGGCTCGGGAATCAGGATGAAGCGTCGCTGGGCGATGGCCTCGGCCTGGCCCACTACGTCACGCAGGGGCCTGGTGATCAAGCGGATCAAAAAGGTGCCGGCTATGCCGGTGCCCACGCCTCCCAGCACAAACCACAGCAACAACTCCAGCGTGCCATCCCACAGGCTTTTGTAGGCATATTGCTCCTGACTGGCCAAGGTCAGGGTGCCATATTGTTTCCAGTTGTCCTGGATCAGTGCCTGGCCAGGCTGTACTGTGATCGGAATCAATTGGATGAACCAGTCCGGCGCGCCCTCGATCGGGTCATTGAAGGTGCGCTCCACCAGGGTTTGGCCTTGTGGCGACACGATACGGATGAAACGGTAGTGCCCGGCGTCGAATTGCGCGGCCACCTGCAGTTCCACCATGACCGGGTCTTTGGGCAATTGCGAAAGTGACAGCGCCAGCGCCGTGGCGTTGTCGATATTTTTCACCTGCAGCTCCTGCTGCAAGTAATGCCGTGCCGACAGCACGCTGGTGACGGTGCTGGCTGCAAAGGCCATGGCCATGATCAGAATGACGGCGACCCAAAGTTGCTTGATGAGTGACATGGTGTTGTAGTGTTGGATGATTCAAAGTCCGTCGCGGCGCATGCGGTCCAGCACATCGCGCCAGCGGGAGAGTCGTGTCGTCGGGTCTGCGCTGGAGGTGGCTGCACCGCCGACCCAGAGCCCGTCATTGTTGAAGCTGTAAACCGGAGACAGGTCCGGGCGCATCGATGCCGTGCGCACACTGCTGACCAGGTTGTCCAGAATGACGGGTTCTTCTGTGGGCTGGGCGTAGTAGCCCAGTACCATGTGCGCAACGGGTGCCGTGTTGCCAATGTGGTAGCGCACGTAGATCAGACGCAAGCGCTCGTTGGCGACTCCGAGGATGCGCAAGGTGATGTATTTCGCAATCACAAAGTCTTCGCAGTCGCCGGCACCGTGGCCCATGAATTCCAGCGGAGTGGCCCAGTAATCTTCCTGGCCGTAGACCTCGCTATCCGTTTTGTACAGGATGCGGCGGTTGAAAAAGGCATTGACCTTGTTGAGCTTGTCGCTGTCGGGCAAAGCCGTAGATTCGTCCATCAACCTGCGCCAGGCGACAACGGTTTCCAGCGCCCTGGCACCATACTGTTGTTGCGCCAGGGTTTGCATCCGGTCGAAATCGGTCGCGGCAAAACAGAGGGCCACAGCCAGCAGCGCCAGCCATTGCGAGCCCGACCTGAGCGCACCCCACCAGGCTGGCGGCCGGGAGTCAACAGCGCGCATGCAGTGCAAATGATGATGCCGGAGCAGACGCGCAAGGCTGGCTATTGCATATGGTTTGAACAGTCACGCCCCTGGGTTCCTTTGTTTTGCTGGCGTCAATTTTGGCAGAACCCCGCACATTGTCCAACCGCTATTCGAGGTGCGTGCAAAGGTGCTGTTTCTTCGTGACTTGCACGCCGTAAAATGACACATCGTTCGCACATAAAGACCCAATGCCCCGCCACTTCACAACTATTTCCAAGCGCTGGGTTAGTCGCACTGTTTTATGCCTTCTCTGGCAGAGTGCCGCCGCATTCGCTGGGGGAAACACGGGCAATTCGGTTTTTCTGGAAGATTTGACCTCGTTTGAGCTGCGCGCTGCGGTTGCCAGCGGCAGCACAACCGTACTGGTGCCGATTGGAGGTACTGAGCAAAACGGGCCCCACATGGCGCTGGGAAAGCACAACGTGCGTGTGAAGGCTCTGGCGGGTCAAATTGCGCAAAAGCTTGGCAACGCGATTGTGGCGCCTGTGCTGGCCTACGTGCCCGAGGGCTCCATCGTTCCGCCGGTGGCGCATATGCGCTTTAGCGGCACGATTTCCATTGCAGATGCGACTTTTGAAGCGATCCTGGAGTCGACAGCGCGCAGTTTCAAGCAACATGGCTTTCATGATGTGGTGTTTTTGGGTGACCATGGCGGCTACCAGAAGAGTGAAGTGCGCGCTGCTGACAAGATCAACAAGGAGTGGGCATCCGACGCGCGTTTTCGCGCGCTGGCCTTGACGGCTTACTACGAGGCGTCCCAGACACCCTATATCCAGCTGCTGCATGGCAAGGGATTTTCAGACGCGGAAATCGGTACCCATGCCGGACTTGCGGACACCTCCATGATGCTGGCGATTGATAAATCGCTGGTACGCATGGACTTGCTGGCTGAGGGGGGTAAGACGTCTGCCACGGATGGTGTGTACGGAGATCCCAGAAGGTCAACTGCGGAGTTGGGTCAGCTCGGTGTCCGCACGATTGTGGACAGGTCCGTGCAAGCCATTCAAGTCGCTGTTAAACAGCATGCATCCCGATAACTTACAGGTGGAAATGTTGTGCATATGAATGACAAAAAAATCAACGTGCTGGTTGTCCCGGCTTTAGCTCTTGCGGGCTTCGCAGCCGTTGCCAATGCAGCAGGGTCGGCGCCCGCAGCGCCCAAGGCGGCAGTCAATACAGTGGCTGGCATGGCCGCAGTGGTGGACTCCGACAATCTGTACAGCGAGACGCGCGCGGATCAAATCCTGCCTGCCGTCAAGCAAGACCTTGAGCGTGTCTATGTGCCCAATCTGCGAGGCAACAACGTAACCGTGATTGATCCCACTACGCTCAAAATTGTGGATCGTTTCAAGGTGGGACGTGCTCCGCAGCACATCGTCCCTTCCTGGGATATGCGCACGCTGTGGGTGGCGAACAATGCCGAGCGCGGCAATGACGGCAGCCTGACGCCCGTGGATCCGCGCACCGGCAAGCCGGGTAAAGCCATTCCCGTGGATGATCCTTACAACGTGTATTTCACCCCCGATGGGCAGTCCACTATTGTTGTGGCCGAGGCCAAGCACCGGTTGGATTTTCGTGATCCGAAGACGCTCAAATTGCAGTACGCAATCGAAGCACCCCAGTGCGGCGGCATCAACCACGGTGATTTTTCTATCGATGGCCGCTACGCGATCTTCACCTGCGAATTTCAGGGCAGTGTGGTCAAGATTGATCTTGTGAACAAGTCGGTTATCGGCTACTTGAAGTTGGAAATGCCCAAGACCCGCTTCAAGGGCGGCGTCAAATCCCCCAATCCGTTGGAAACGGAAATTTGTACCGTCACCAAAGGCATGCCCCAGGACATTCGCATTGCACCCAACGGCAAGCTGTTCTATGTGGCGGACATGGAAGCCGATGGCGTGCATTTGCTGGATGGCGAAACCTTCAAGGAAGTCGGCTTTATCGCGACGGGGGTGGCGGCGCATGGTTTGTATCCCAGCCGTGATGCCAAGTCGCTCTACGTAGCGAACCGGGGCTCCCACTCCATCCACGGCAAGCCGCACGGACCCGGCAGTGTGACGGTGATTGACTTTGCCAGTAACAAGGTGGTGACCAACTGGCCTATCCCGGGTGGCGGCAGCCCCGATATGGGCAACGTCAGCAACGATGGCAAGTGGCTGTGGTTGTCCGGACGCTTTGACGACGTTGTCTACCGGCTGGACACCGGTTCCGGCAAGGTTGACCAGGTCGCAGTGGGCCTGGAGCCACACGGATTGGCCGTTTGGCCGCAGCCGGGGCGCTATTCACTGGGGCATACCGGCAATTTCCGCTAGTTGCGGGGGGGGGGGGCTCTATCCTTTACAGGGCCGCTGCCAGCTCGACGATTTGCGCTACTTGCTGGGCAATGGGCTGCGGTATCGGCGAGGCGCCATCCAGGACTGCTTGGATGTAGGCGGCAGTGGTTTGCGCATCACAGCTTTGGGGTAGGTCCGGCAGGCTGGTGAGTGCCCCAGCTTGATGCGCCACCGCGGGGGTGGCGTGTCCGTGCAAGATGCGTGTCATTTTGGGCGTTCGTCTTGCGTCTGCCACCGCTTCGCCCTCGGTTCCCCGGATGAGTAGTGCGCAGTAATCCATCTTGCACAGGACCTGCTCCATCGACTCGGCATATTCAGGATGGGTGTAGCTGGTCACCAACACCTGCGGACCTTCGCAAGGCTGTATCAGTTTGACCAGGCTGTGCGCTGGATTGCGTAAATTCACGACACGGCGCACATCCAACAGGCGCTGCAGGCCGCTGTTCAGCAAGGCCGTTGGGTAAAAAACCACTTTACCTTGAATGAGTGGCTCGGCCGCAGTTTGCGCCGCAATGCCAAGTGCAGCCAGAACATCCGATGTAAACACGCGCGTGCTCTCGGTGGCAGTGCCATGAATGACCACCGGTAAACCTTCACGGGCCAGCAAAAGTGCCAGGAGGGGAGTGAGTGCAGGAAGCTTGCGTGCGCCGTTGTAACTGGGAATGACGATCGGAGTGCGTTGGATGCTTGTAGGGCAAATCTGAAGCTTTGTAAGGCGTTGCTGTGTGGCATCTAAAAAACCACACATTTCTTCTGCGGTTTCACCCTTGATGCGCATCGCGAGACAAAACGCCCCGATCTCCAGGTCGCTGGCGAATCCATCCAGAACTTGGCCAAACAAATCAGCAGCTTGCTCTCGGGAAAGCGCCCGTGCGCCATCTTTTCCGCGCCCGATTTCTTTGATGAAGTGTCCTATTGCCATAGGCTAATTGTCCATGATGGAACACTCAAAACGAATGTGAATTTGCAGGCATTTGGAAGGCTGGGTGAGATCATATTTTGATCAAGTTATTTTTGGTTGGTTTGGGCAACATGAGTTCATGTTTAACCCGGAGGCGGTCGCAACGAAGGGCGACAGAAAGAGGACCATGAACACCAAATCTAAATCCAAATCTCATACACCCCTGCAAGTGGTGCTCGGTAGCCAGACCATCAAGGCTTTTGTTGCCGCACCAAAGGAGTTCAAGGTGCTTGGTATCGTACGCATGGGGATGGAGTTTGGTTTGCTGGCAACGACTGCAGCCGGCACCTATGTTCGGGTGAATGGCTCCACAGTCAAAGCCCTCAGCACCGAAGCCGTGGAAGAAGCCATCAAGGTGGCGCGTTCTAGCGGTCGCGGTGAGTCATATGCAGCGTCGCGGTCCCACGCTGCAAGTACTTCCGCCACGCCGGCTGTCATCGTGCGTAAGCGCCGTCGGCACATTGAAATGCCGGAGTTCCGCAAGGAACCTGCTGTGAATTCCGCTGTTCATTCCGTTGCTGCTTAGGCGGGTTTGCGCCAGTAGTGGTAACGCCACGCCGTCTGGAAGCCCAGGTGGCGGTACAGCCGGATAGCTGATGCGTTGCCTTCCTCGACTTGCAAAAAGCAGCGCTGAATATTTCTTTGCAGGGCCGCTTCACCCAGTGCCGCGATGAGCGTGCTGGCACAACCCCTTCCGCGCACCCTTGCCAGGGTGCGCATTCCATGCAGACTGGCCCAGCCGTGGCTCAAAGACACCGTTCCAGCCGCCATGGCGCCGGATTCGTCGCAGAGCCAGGCATACAGCAGGCAACTGCTCCTGCTTAAGGCTCGCACCCGGTTGGCACCATCCTCCTGGTCAAAATCTTCCGACAGGTAAACGGATGCCCAGTTCGGCTCGGGCTGATCGGACAGATGCGCGTTGAAGCCTTGTCTCGCCTGCGCCCAATCTTTGACGTTACCGATCATGGTCAAAGTGGGCTGTTGCGGCGTGTAGCCCTGCTCCCACAAAAAATGGCATACCCGCTGCAGCCCGGTAACATCCGCAATCCTGAATTGCACCTTGTGGCCGCGCTGCGTATAGCGGGATTGGATTTCTTCAATAACAGTTGGGTCGACGCCTTCATGCCAGATGGGTACCGCGCTGATTGCACGCCCGACAGTGGTGTTGTCAAACGGCAAAAGCCATCCGGGCAGGGTTTCAATGGCTTGGGGTGCAACAGCGTCTAGTGTGGCTTGTTCCAGGGATTCAATATCGGTTTCCATGCCGTACTCTAAACTCTGCGCCCTATGGTGCAAAAGTTGTTGATCTTGGGAATTGAGTCGTCGTGTGACGAAACGGGCGTAGCCCTGGTGGAATGTGAGGTGGGGTCTGACCCTGAGCAGGTACCTGAGCTGTTGGCGCACGCCTTGTATAGCCAGATTGTCATGCACCAGGCATTCGGTGGGGTGGTGCCGGAACTGGCCAGTCGCGATCACATACGCCGCGTGATCCCACTGACGCAGGAAGTGCTGGCAGCGGCGGACTGCCGGCTTTCAGACATTGATGTGGTGGCCTACACGCGTGGCCCGGGTTTGGCCGGTGCCTTGCTCGTCGGTGCCGGTGTGGCCTGCGCTTTGGGTGCGGCACTTGGGAAGCCGGTGTTGGGTGTTCATCACTTGGAAGGGCATTTGTTGTCACCGTTTCTGAGCGCCGACCCTCCCCGGTTTCCGTTTGTTGCTTTGCTGGTTTCAGGTGGCCATACGCAGTTAATGCGGGTGGATGGGGTGGGGCGTTACGTTCTGCTGGGCGAATCCATAGACGATGCTGCGGGCGAGGCCTTTGATAAGTCGGCCAAATTGATGGGTCTGGCCTATCCGGGCGGCCCCCTGTTGGCCCGCATGGCAGAGGAGGGCAATCCCAAGGCCTATGCCTTGCCCAGGCCACTTCTGCACAGCGGCAATTTGGATTTTTCCTTTGCTGGATTGAAGACTGCGGTATTGGTTCAGTCGCAAAAAATGGTTGCTGCTGCGGGTGCGCCCAGTTTTGAGGCGCTGCCCCGGGTGCAGCAATGTGACCTGGCCGCCTCAACGCAGGCAGCCATTGTGGATGTCCTGGTCAGGAAATCCATGACGGCGCTCAAAGAAACCGGTCTGACCCGGCTGGTTGTTGCCGGTGGGGTGGGTGCCAATCGCCATTTGCGGTCGCAACTTAACGAGGCGTGTACCAAACGCGATATCCGGGTGCATTACCCGGAGTTGCACCTTTGTACCGATAACGGCGCCATGATCGCCTTGGCCGCCGCGATGCGATTGCAGAGCGGATCGCAGCAGGCCAGCGCCCATTACGCATTCGACGTCAAGCCGCGCTGGCCATTGGATACACGCTAGGCCGTGCCTCACTGTGCTGCCTGAAGCGGCGTGGTCAGTCCGCAGGTCATGACCAGAGAAAAAGCTCGGTTATAATTGATAGGCTTTGCATTGAGCAAGGCGCACGTGTGGAGCAGTTCCAGCATCACACGCAAGTTCATCAACCGGGACATCGCCCCTATCGGGTGAGTCGCCAAACAGGAAGAAAAAATGATTGCATCCAGCATTAAAGCTACCGTTGTCAAAGACAATGCCCGCAGCGTCGGTGATACCGGCTCCCCCGAAGTGCAAGTCGCACTGCTGACCGCCCGTATCAACGAACTCACTCCCCACTTCAAGACCCACGCCAAGGACCACCATGGTCGCCGTGGTCTGTTGCGTATGGTGAGCCGTCGCCGCAAGCTGCTCGACTACCTGAAGGGCAAGGACGCTGACCGTTACACCGCCCTGATCGCCAAGCTGGGCCTGCGCAAGTAAGCGAAAGCAAGAATCGATAAGGCGCCTGAGTTAGGTTACTAGCTCAGGCGTTTTTTACTTCGGAAACAGCAAAAGCAGAGCGAAGCTGTGTCATTCCAGCGGAATTTGAGGCAAGTGCCGCTGGAATGGCATCGTGGACTGCGACGTTGAATCCGGGCTTGGGTGAGGTGGCCTTTACCTCCCGTTTCATTTCCGAAATCAATGGAGAAAAGCAAAATGACAATGTTCAAAAAAGTTAGCAAGACCTTCCAATGGGGTCAACATACGGTCACCATGGAAACCGGCGAAATCGCCCGTCAATCCAGTGGTGCTGTGCTGCTGGACATGGACGGCACCGTGGTGTTGGCCACCGTGGTTGCAAAGACCGAAGGCAAGGCTGGCCAGGATTTCTTCCCGCTGACCGTTGACTACCTCGAAAAGACTTACGCCGCCGGCAAGATTCCCGGTAGCTTCTTCAAGCGCGAAGGCCGTCCCAGCGAGTTTGAGACGCTGACCAGTCGGCTGATTGATCGCCCCATTCGCCCCCTGTTCCCGGAAGGCTTCTTCAACGAAGTTCACGTGGTGGTGCACACGGTGTCCCTGAATCCCGAAGTGGACGCCGATATCGCTGCCCTGATCGCAGTGAGCGCCGCTCTGTCGGTTTCCGGCGTGCCCTTTAGCGGCCCCATCGGCGCAGCGCGCGTCGGTTACGTCAACGGTGAATACGTGCTCAACCCCGGCCAAACTGCTCGCAAGGGCTCGGTGCTGGACTTGGTGGTGGCTGGTACTGAAGCCGCTGTGTTGATGGTGGAGTCCGAAGCCCAGCAACTGTCCGAAGAAATCATGTTGGGTGCCGTGGTCTATGGCCATCAGCAGGGCAATATTGCCATCAACGCCATCCACGAACTCGTGCGTGACGCAGGCAAGCCGATGTGGGACTGGAAGGCCCCCGCCAAGGACGAAGCCCTGATCGCCAAGATTGACGGCCTGGCCAAGGACAAGTTGGTTGCTGCTTACCAAATCCGCAACAAGCAAGCCCGTACCCAAGCCTGCCGCTCCGCCTACTCCGAAGTCATGGCTGCCTTGAAGGCGGACGGCGCCGCTTTTGATAGCGTTGCGATCGAAGGCCTGCTGTTTGAAATCGAAGCCAAGATTGTGCGCAGCCAGATCCTGGCCGGCGAGCCCCGCATCGACGGCCGTGATACCCGCACCGTGCGTCCTATCGAAATCCGCAATGGCGTGCTGCCCCGCACCCACGGTTCTGCCCTGTTCACACGCGGCGAAACCCAGGCCTTGGTGGTCACCACCCTGGGTACTGAGCGCGATGCCCAGCGCATTGACGCATTGAGCGGCGAGTACGAAGACCGTTTCATGCTGCACTACAACATGCCTCCCTTCGCCACTGGCGAAACCGGTCGCGTCGGTACGCCCAAGCGCCGCGAAATCGGTCACGGCCGTCTGGCCAAGCGCGCCCTGGTAGCCTGCCTGCCCAACAAGGAAGACTTCCCGTACACCATGCGTGTGGTGTCGGAAATCACCGAGTCCAATGGTTCCTCTTCCATGGCTTCGGTCTGCGGCGGCTGCTTGTCGCTGATGGACGCTGGCGTTCCCATGAAGGCCCACGTGGCCGGTATCGCCATGGGCCTGATCAAGGAAGACAACCGCTTT
>CANFIH010000099.1 GCA_947446855.1 Burkholderiales bacterium | reverse complement strand
TGGGTCAGCGCCTCGGCCAGGGGTTCGCCCGAAGTGTCGACCACCAACATGGCTTCAGCCCCCTGCACCACGCGCGCCACACGGGCAAAGAAGTCCTGCGGCACCCCCGGCGGCAGGCTACCGCTGGCAACCACCAGAGATTGTGGCTGGCAGAGTTTGCCAATTTCGACCAGCGCACTTTCCCATTCCTGGGTAGAGATATCCGGGCCGGGCAGAACAAAGCGGAACTCGTGGCCGGTGCTCTGCTCCAGTACCGTGAAACTCTCGCGGGGAAAGCCGGCAATCGGATGCGGATGGCAGCACACACCTTCCTGCTGCAAAAGCGAAAACATCATGCGCCCCGTACTGTGGCCCGCTGTGTAAAAGGCGACGGCATCAACACCGAGATGGTGCAGTTCACGCGCCACATTCACGCCACCGCCGCCGGCGCGGCGTTGCATGGGTTCGCAGCGCAGCTTGCTTGTATGGCGTACTTCATCCACTGCGGTGGATACGTCCAACGCGGGATTCATGGTGATTGTCAAAACATTGGTCATAGGGAAAAAGAGTATCACACCACCATGAAAAAAACCCTGCAAACGATCAATCGTCAGCAGGGTTTTGGCAGCAAAACAGCAGCATGTGCTGCTGCGGGAATTAACCCATGTGCAAGCCGCCGTTGACCGAGAAATCGGCACCGGTGGAGTAGCTACCTTCATCAGACGCCAACCAGGCAATGATGGAGGCGATTTCGCTTGGCTCACCCAGTCGTTTGACTGGCACGGTGGCGACGATCTTGGCCAACACGTCTTCACGAATGGCCTTGACCATGTCGGTACCGATGTAACCCGGGCTCACGGTGTTAACCGTCACGCCCTTGTTGGCCAGCTCTTGTGCCAATGCCATGGTGAAACCGTGCATACCGGCCTTGGCAGCCGAGTAGTTGGTTTGACCTGCCTGGCCCTTGGCGCCGTTGACCGAAGAGATGTTGATGATGCGGCCCCAGCCCTTTTCAACCATATCGCCCACCACTTGCTTGGTGACGTTGAACATGGAGTTCAGGTTGGTCTCGATCACAGCGTCCCAGTCTTCGCGCGTCATCTTGATGAACATGCGGTCGCGGGTGATGCCGGCGTTGTTCACCAGAATGTCGATGGAGCCGTGCTCAGCCTTGGTCTTGGTGAAAGCTTCGACGGTGGAATCCCAATCGCCCACGTTACCAGCAGACGCGTAAAAGGTGTAGCCCAGAGCAGCCTGCTCGGCAACCCACTTGGCGTGGTCACGGGTAGGGCCGCATCCTGCGATGACCTTGAAGCCCTCTTTGTGCAGGCGCTGGCAAATGGCGGTACCGATTCCACCCATGCCACCTGTGACGTACGCTACTTTCTGACTCATGACTATCTCCTTTTTGATATGAACTGAAACACACTGACAAATTAAAAACAGGGGCCAGACGGCACAGGCCAAGCCCATGCAAGCATCCAACCCGGAACGAACATCAGGCCTTGGCCTTCACGTAGCTGCCCGGTGCGGGCATCAAGGCCTTGTACTTGCCCTTGCCGTAGGTCTTGGGTGCTGCAATTTGCTTGCCTGCGTGACCCTTCAGCCAGGTAGACCAGTCGGTCCACCAGCTGCCGGCATGCTCCTGGGCGCCTTCGATCCAAGCCTCTGCGGTTTTGGGCAACTTGCCATCGGCGCGAATCCAGTGGCTGCGTTTGTTTTTGGCCGGAGGGTTGATGACGCCGGCAATGTGGCCGGATGCACCCATGACAAAGCGCTTCTTACCCGGCAGCACCTGGGTGGAGGCGTAAGAGCCGCCGATCGGCACGATATGGTCTTCACGCGAGCCGTAGATGTAGAAAGGCATGTCGACCTGGTTCATGTCGATCTTCTCGCCGCAGACGGTGACCTTGCCTGGCTTGATCAGGTTGTTTTCCAGATAGGTGTTGCGCAGGTACCAGGCGTAAAACGGACCGGGCAAATTGGTGCTATCGGAATTCCAGTACAGCAGATCAAACGGAGGTGGAGTCTCGCCTTTGAGGTAGTTGCCCACCACATAATTCCAGACCAGGTCGTTGGGGCGCAGGAAACTGAAAGTGCTGGCCAGATCGCCCCCCTTCATCAAGCCGCCCTTGCCCAACTCAGCTTCGCGGTATTTGACAAAGGACTCGTCAATGAACACATCCAAAATGCCGGTGTCGGTAAAGTCCAACAGCGTGGTGAGCAGTGTGGCACTGGCCACGGGCTTCTCGCCGCGGGCAGCCAGCACGGCCAGTGCGGTGCTCAGCATGGTGCCACCCACGCAGAACCCCAGTGCATTGATGGTTTCCGCGCCAGTGATCTCTTGCGTAACGCTGATGGCCTTGATGACTGCATCTTCAATGTAGTTGTCCCAGGTCTTGTTGCCCAGGGAGGCGTCCGGATTGCGCCAGCTCACGACAAATGTGCGATGTCCTTCGGCTACGGCATAGCGGATCACCGAGTTTTCGGGCTGCAGGTCCAGGATATAGAACTTGTTGATGCAAGGTGGCACCAGCAGGAAGGGCTTTTCATAGACCTTGGCGGTGAGCGGCTTGTATTCAATGAGTTGGAACAGCTCGCACTCGAACACCACCGCGCCTTCGGTGGTGGCAACGTTCTTGCCGACCTCAAACAGGCTTTCATCCGTCATGGAAACGTGGCCTTGTTGAATGTCGTGCACCAGGTTTTTTACGCCTTTGGCGATGCTTTCGCCCTTGGTTTCAATGGCTTTTTTCTGCGCTTCGGCATTGAAGGCCAGGAAATTGCTGGGCGCCGCAGCGGCAACCCATTGTTCGACGGCAAAACGAATACGGTTGCGCGTTTTTTCATCGGCATCCACGGCTTCGGCCAGGCCCATCAGAGTCCGGGAGTTCAGCATGTAGACCGCAGCGGCATACGCAGCCATGGGGTTTTCGTTCCAGGACGCGTCGGCAAAGCGGCGATCTCCGGTCACCTTGGGTGCCTTAAAGCCCTCGGCAAACAAGCCCATCGCATCTTTGGAATACTGTTGTTGCAATTCTTGCAGCTTCTCTGGCGCAAAATGCACTTCGGGGGCTTTGCTGGGCATGCCCGGCAGGCCGGCGCCGGCGCCGCTGACGTCCATGGTCTTGAACGCTTCAAGTGCTTTGGACCAGCCCTGGGTCATGGACTGCTGAAACTCTTGGGCCGCCTGGCGCCAGAATTCGGGGGAGTTTTGGGTCACGGGATCACCTTTGAATTTGTCTCAGTTAGACCGCTAGTATCTCAGCTTGAAGGTCCCTTTTTCCTTACAAGTAAATATTTGAAACTCCTATGTATATTGTCCCAATCGCCTGGATTTACGTGGCTCTGATGATGAGCGTAGCCGAGGCCACGGCCAGCAACGGCACCGTCCTGGGGGCGGTTTTTACCTTTCTGCTGTACGGACTGTTGCCCGTGGGATTGGTTCTTTACATCATGGGCACGCCAGGACGTAAACGCGCTTTGCATGCGCAACAGACAGCTGAGCGCTTGGCCTATGAGGCCAAACAGGCTGAGCAGGCCGGGCAAGCCTCAGGCCAGGCGCCAGATGCAAGCAGCCATGCGCCCGGTGATTCCGTCACGCCGGTACGAAAAGAAGCGTGAGGGGTTGCTGACCGTGCACCACGCGTCGCTGCCATCATTGCCGTAGATATGTGCTATTCCCAGTGCAGTCAGCCGTAGCCGCGCCAAAGCCTGCAAATCAGCCCACCATTTCCCCGGCGCTGCGGGCCGGAAACAATCAGCCGCATGCCTTGAATCGGCGACAAATGCTGCGCGTACCGCCTCCCCAACTTCAAATGCCTTCGGTCCAATGCACGGGCCTAACCAAGCCATCAGCTCCCCTGGGACCCGCGAATCGCCCCCCCCAGCGAAGGTGGCAGCAGCCGTTTCCAGCACGCCACGCCCCTGTATGCCCAGCAATCCACGCCAGCCCGCATGCGCGGCAGCCACCTGACGACCTTGCACATCACAAAACAAAACAGGCAAACAGTCAGCCACCATCACTGTGCATGCCAGCCCGGTCCTGTCGGTGAAGGCACCATCAGCTGCCAAGCCGTCAGGCATGAGCGGCTCCAGTTCCAGCATGTCTGTGCCGTGCACCTGATCCATAAACACCGCGCGCGCACCGACATGCGACTGAAGGCGACTCCGGTTACTTTGCACGTGCTGCGGGTCATCGCCCACATGCAGGCCCAGGTTGAAGCCGCCATAGCGTCCGCTGGAGTAGCCACCCAGGCGCGTGCTACAACAGGCCTGCACCGATGCAGGTGCTGGCCAGTCGGGCACTATCCAATCAAAATCGTGGGCTTGCATAGGCCAAAGCATAATCGCCTGCGCAACCTCATTACACGGAGCCCCCATGATTCTCGAATTGGCAGACATTCGCATCCACCCCGGCCAAAATGCGGCCTTTGACGCGGCCATCGTGCACGGAGTGCGCGACGTCATTTCCCTCAGCAAAGGGTTTCAAGGTTTCAAAATCAATCAGGGCATAGAGAACCCGGAGCGCTATGTGCTGCAGATTTTCTGGGAGACGCTGGAGAACCACACTGTGGACTTCCGCCAATCCGAAGCCTTTACCCAATGGCGCGCGATCGTAGGGCCCTTTTTTGCTACTGCTCCGGTGGTGGAGCACTTTGAGTTGCTCGCCAAGTCCGACTAAGCCGTTGCATCTATCGCGACCAGCACCACCCATGTCTTTTGTTTTTGCCCCCCATGCCGTGAATTGCGTGCCCGTGCATGGCAGTAGCCTGATGTTTCCGGTACATCGCATTTATTGCGTCGGCCGCAACTACGAAGAGCACGCCATAGAAATGGGCGGCACAGGCCGCGAAGCACCCTTTTTCTTCATGAAGCCGGCCGACGCGGTGCTGCTGCCTGGCCCGGATGGTGCGGCTGAAATGCCCTACCCGCCCCTGACCAGCAACCTGCACCATGAAATCGAACTGGTGGTGGCCATTGGCACAGGCGGCAAGAACATACCGGCTGCAGACGCCCTGCACCATATCTATGGTTATGCCGTGGGTCTGGACATGACACGGCGGGATTTGCAAAACGAGATGAAGAAACAAGGTCGTCCCTGGTGCATCGGCAAGGGCTTTGAGCACTCCGCGCCCATCGGCCCGATCACACCTGCAGCGCAACTGGGCGACATGAGCCAGGCCGAAATTGTGCTCAACGTCAATGGGCTCACGCGCCAGAAAAGTACGCTCGCGCACCTGATCTGGAGTATTGCTGAGACCATAGAGCAACTGTCCGCAGCCTGGACTCTGCAAAGCGGCGACCTGATCTTTACCGGCACGCCTGCAGGCGTAGCTGCCGTAGTACCGGGCGATCTGCTGCAAGGTCAGATCACGGGATTGCAGCCGCTGCGCGTTCGTATCGTTTGAACCCATCACTAAGTACCTGATGCAAAGACCCCCGATCAAACACTGCAGGCAATGCGGCACGGCTGTGACCTACCGCATCCCCGATGACGGCGACACCAAAGAGCGCGCCGTCTGCCCTGCGTGCAACACCATCCATTACGAAAACCCACTGACCGTGGTGGGCACGCTACCCGTGTGGGGCGACCGGGTGCTGTTGTGCAAGCGCAATATTGAGCCGCGCTGGGGCTTGTGGACGCTTCCGGCTGGCTTTATGGAATTGAACGAAACCACGACTGAGGGTGCCGCCCGGGAAACCGTGGAGGAAGCCGGTGCCCAGTTTGAAATGCAGGAGCTCTTTACGCTGGTGAATGTGTCCCGTGTAGGTCAGGTGCACCTGTTTTACCGTGCACGCCTGACCAGCGACCAATTTGCTCCTGGCCATGAAACAATTGAGGCGCGGCTGTTCTTGGAGAGCGAGATACCCTGGGACGAAATCGCTTTTCGCACGACGCGCGAAACACTGGAGTGCTTTTTTGCTGACCGTAGCAAAGGCTGCTTCAGCATGCACCATCTAGACGTCTGAGCGCCATGCTTCCCTGCTACGTGATGCTGGACCTGGAAACCACAGGCGGCAATGCGGTACACGATCGCATCACCGAAATTGCGGCGGTACGCATAGAAAACGGCATCGAGACAGCACGCTGGACCACCTTGGTGAATCCAGGGGTACGCATTCCGCCCTTTATTCAGTCACTTACCGGCATCAGCGATGCCATGGTCGAAAACGCACCAAGCTTTGACGAGGTGGCCAGGACCTTGCTGGACATCTTGGAGGGCGCAGTATTCGTGGCCCACAACGTGCGCTTTGACCACAGCTTTGTGCTGAACGAACTGGCACGTCTGGATATTGCCTTGAAGGTCAAGACTTTGTGTACCGTGCGCCTGTCACGCAAGCTCTATCCGCAGCACAAGGGTCATGGACTGGATGCCATTCTCCAGCGCTACGGTCTGCATACCTTGGCCCGTCACCGTGCCATGGGCGACGTGGAGGTAGTGTTGCAATGGCTGAAGATTGCGTCCGATGAAGTGGGGGAAGCCATGCTGCGGCGCACGGCCCTTGAATTGCTGCAAGGCAGTGCCAGTCTGCCGCCCCAACTGGAAACCACGATTTCTGATATTCCCGATAGCCCCGGGGTCTATCTTTTTTACGGTGAGGGCGCGTTGCCGCTCTACATCGGCAAGAGCGTAAACATGCGCACGCGGGTCATGTCGCACTTTCAGTCAGCTGCCAAGTTGGCACGCGAGATGCGCATACTCACCGAGATCCGTCGCGTGGAGTGGATAGAGACCGCTGGTGAGCTTGGCGCCCTGTTACTGGAGTCCAGGCTGGTGAAGGAGAAGCAACCCGTTTACAACCGCCAGTTGCGCCGTGAAAAGGCCTTGTGCGCATGGCAACTACACGATGATCCGCAGGCTAAGCCGCTGGTCAAGCTGGTGCAACTGGACGATCTGGTGGCTGACCAATGGAGTCAGCTGTACGGCACCTACCGCTCCAAGCGCCAGGCAACGGGCGCTCTTCGCACGCTAGCTGAAGCACACGGCCTGTGTCCGCAAGTGCTGGGACTGGAGTCCGGAAAAGGCCCTTGCTTTTCCTGCCAAACCGGGCGATGCAAAGGGGCTTGTGCCGGGCGAGAACCGCTGGCGATACACCGCTTGCGCGTACAGATGGCCTTGGCACAGCAACGTCTGCAGGCCTGGCCTCATCCCGGCCGTATTGCCATCCGGGAGTACCAGGCGCAAACCGGACGAACCGACATTCATGTATTCGAGCAGTGGTGCCACATCGCCACGGTAAACGACCCGGGCGAACTGGAAGCGTTGACCCAGACGCACCAAGCGCTGGCGTTCGACTTGGACACCTACCGGCTGTTACAAAAACGTTTGAGCCTGGGCTTGGGGCGCGATCCAGCCCTCTTCCGTTTGAACGCGACAGTCGGACAACCTGAATAGCCCGGATTTTGTTCCCATGCGGCGCGCCTACCCGGCGCAGATGATGCACAAAGGATATATCGCTGCGTTGCAGCGGACGCATGCCACTGGCGGGGCACAGAGCCCATGCGAGAATGTAAAAAATGTATGAGGCGGGTATGAGATTCAAAGCGGTTACTGTGGGTGTTATCTTGGCCAGTACCGCTCTGGGCAGTGCTGCACTCACTTTGGGGCGCGCACGCGGGGCGGCCTGGATTGGGCAGTCTCTTGAATTGGTGATTCCGGTCCAGGTTGACGCAGGACAGGTCGACAGTGCGTTGTGCCCAGAAGCAGATGTATTCCATGGCGATATCCGGCAGGACGGCAACAGGATTCAAGTTCTGGTGGAGTCCACAGGGCAGCCTGATAGCTTCAATTTCAGAGTCCTTTCTTCTGCACTGGTCGATGAGCCAGTGGTTACCGTTTACCTGCGCGCGGGTTGTACGCAAAAGTCTTCGCGAAAATTCGTACTTCTCGCAGATTTGCCGGGTGAGACCTTACCGGTGCAGAGCCGCCAGACACCACCACCCGCCCCTGTCGTGTTGCCGGCTGAAGCGAAAACGGCCATTGCCGCGGCGCCAAAACATGCCGCCCAAGAGCCGCCGAAGACCGATGCCAAAGAGGCGGCACTCAAAGATCCCGCGCACGTGCAGTCAACTTCCGAAAAAAAGACGGCGAAAACTGAAGCGCCTGCACCTCGCCACAAGCCTGTGGATGTTGGCATGCCACGGCTGCACTTAGACCCCGTTGACACATTGAGCGAACGCATCAAGTCGCTGGAGGCCAACGCCACCAACACCGCGCAAGATGAAGCGGTGCAGGACAAGCAAAAGTTGCAGCACTTGCAAGACGACCTGCGCACACTGCTGGATCAGGCGGCCAAAAACGAAGCCATTCTGGTGACACTGCGGCAACGCCTGGAGCAGGCCGAGTCCGACCGGGTACCGCTGGGCATGGTGTATGGCCTGATCGCCTTGTTGCTCTTGTGCTTTGGCTCTTTGGCCTACGTGGTCACAAGGCGTCCAAAACTTGTCAGTACCCAGCCACTCCCCGGGCCAGACGACTCAGCAATAGCGCAGGCACCGCCTTTGGCCAATTCCGATGAAACAGCCAGTAACAATGCCGCGGCCGCGGTGCAGGTGGTCCATGGAAACATTCCCAACTTGGTACCCAATCTGGACGAGAAATTCAGCGACGAGAGCAAGAATCTCGCGCCAGCAGGCGCCCCGGCTGGGCTCCCCAGGCATCACAACTTCAACGCTGACACCTTGGTAGATCTGCGCCAGCAAGCAGAATTTTTGGGCAAGCTGGGCAAGGTTGATGAGGCACTGGAGATACTCGAAGCCGGCATGCGCAGTAACCCGATCGAAAGCCCATTGCTGTTCCTCGACCTGCTGGTCATCGCCAACTCATCCAACCGCAAAGCCGATTTCAGCCAATTCAGCGCCGAATTTACGCAGTTGTTCAATGTGAAGGTGCCGGAATTCGCCATATTCCGGGACGAGGGTCGCTCGCTTGATGCCTATCCGGCACTGCTGGAGCACCTCAATGGCCAGTGGGAGTCTCCGCATGTGCTGGATGTGATCGAATCTTGCATCCTGCGTGATCTCGACGCCCTTGAGTCCGATCCGTTTGACTTGGCAGCCTTCAGGGAGCTAATCAGCATGCACGGCACTGCCAGCGAGCAGCACCGCGCCTTGCCCTGAATGACTCACGGCTTAAAGGTGACGTCTTCGAGCATTACCTTGTATGAATAGCCTGAACCAAAGTCTTTGTTGGTACGCACCGTGCCTACAGCGGTCACCGTGCTGCCCACTGTGGCTTCGGCTTTTGTAGTAACCAAAATATCGTTTGAGCCATCTTCGGATTTTCCGGAACCGTCGCGCAGGTGGACCCAGTTCTTGCCCATGATGCCGGAGTTCACTTTCACGACCTTGGCATGGAGCTCCACGGATTTATTGTTCAAAGCATCGGCTTTTGACAAGATTTCCGCAACGCTCTTTCCATTAGGGCCAGTGGCTTTGGTAACTTTTACATCCAGTGCAACGCCCGCGTTTGCTGGGCCTGCAGCCTGTGGCTTGGATGTGTCCCCGCCCTCACCTGCCAGATTGCCAAACAAAATACTGGGAAATGTTCTTTTGAGAGTCTTACTCTCGAAATTTTTCATTTCCATGGCGTTTTCTATGGAGACCGTGTCGCCAACCTTCACTTTGGACAACCCAACTGCGACCCAGGTGTCTTGTTTGCCCACCTTGAGCAGCAAATAGGTGTAACTCTCCGTATTTTTGATCTCCAAAACCTTGCCCTGGACCAGGTCAGCAGCCAAACCCTGGCCCATCAGCGCACCTGTAAGGAGCACAGAGGCGAGAACATTACACAGCGGTTTGAGGGTTTTCATAGGGATTGGTATTGAGTTGAAAAATGGTGAACGGCCCGGAGGACGTATATCGAAAATCCGGTACGGATCAATTGGTCGTTGAACGCTAGGCCTAGGCTTGATGCACTGAGGGGAATCTAACATGCCGCACAACGCAAAAAGCCGCTAAGTAGGACTACTTAGCGGCTTTCAAACTGTTTAATGGTCGGTGTGAAAGGATTCGAACCTTCGACCCCTTGCACCCCATGCAAGTGCGCTACCAGGCTGCGCCACACACCGATCAAGCCTCAAATTATAACGTGAAAGTGGGCACTCTTTTAGTCCGCGATGAGCAATAGCTCACGAATTTCAAACAGTTCGCGACGCAATTGCGCCACAGGCATAGAACAGGCCTCGTCTGCGTCACCCGCCATCAGGGCATCGAACTCATCCATGTCCTCTGAATTCATCTCAACGACTTCAACGCCGTCGAGCATATCCTCGCCACTGCGCTTTTTGTCACGCTCAAGTTGCAGCAATTCCTGCATCTTGTTGCGCGCGCCGCTGATAGTGAAGCCTTGGTCATAGAGCAGATCACGGATGCGCCGGATCATCAGCACCTCATGGTGCTGGTAATAACGCCGGTTGCCTCTGCGTTTCATGGGCCGAAGTTGTGTGAACTCCTGCTCCCAATACCGTAGCACATGGGGCTTGACGCCGCACAAATCCCCTACCTCACCGATAGTGAAATAGCGTTTGGCAGGAATGGGGGGGAGAGTTTTCTCCATTGAAATCAATGCTGTACAGACTAAAGCGTAGAGGTTACTCTAACTTATGCCCTGACGCAAAGCACATTCAGCCCCAAGCCCAAAATAAGTCCATGCGCCGCCTTAAACAGACGCAACTGACTTGCCGCCATCGTCCTGAATTTGTTCTTTGAGTTTGTGACTGGCATGGAAGGTCACCACGCGCCTAGCCTGAATCGGAATGGCCTCTCCGGTACGCGGGTTGCGTCCCGGGCGCGGCGCCTTGGTACGGATTTGAAAGTTGCCGAAACCGGAGATCTTGACGTCGGTGCCATCCACCAGACTGCCCGATATCAAATCAAAGAAAGCGTCAATCATGTCTTTTGATTCACGCTTGTTCAGGCCAATTTGCTCAAACAGCAGTTCAGCCAACTGGGCCTTAGTGAGTGCCGGGGTCTCCAGGCTTTCGACAGAAAAATCCATGGTGTCTCGATTCCCTTTCGAAGCCCCGCGCTAAACGCGCTGACGCGCGCCCAGAACTGCGCTCAATTGTTCGACCACCGCTTTCACTGCGGCCTCAATCTGCTCTTCGGTCAGGCTGGCTTCATCGCTATTGAGCGTCAGACGCACGGCCAGACTGCGGTCACCCGCACCTTCGACCACCACTGCATCTTTAGCCACCTTGGGGCGGTACACATCGAACAACTGCGCATCACGCAATAAGCCCGAAGTAGGTGCTGCCCAGATGGCAGACATCAGTGCACTGTGCGTAACTGCGTCACTCACAACCACGGCTACGTCGCGCTGGACTGCTTGCATTTTGGCGACTGGCTTGAATATCGGTACACGACGGGCCAGTACAACATCCAGATCCAACTCAAACAAAATCGGGGCAGTAGGCAGTTCGTAAGATTGACGCCACTTGGGATGCAATTCGCCTACATGTCCAATGCATTTACCGTCCAGCCAGACTGAGGCACAACGCCCCGGATGCATGGCCGGATGCGTATCTGGCTTGAACTCAGTTGCCAGCGGCGCCAACAAGCTTTCGATATCACCCTTGACGCTGTAGAAATCCACCGGCACATCCTTGACGCCCCACTGCAGCGGGTCGGCACTGCCGCTGGCAAGTCCGGATACACGCATGGGCTGATCGAACCCCTCCACCGTTGCGTCCGTGCTTTTGACAGAGGCATCACGCAAGAACACACGCCCCAACTCGAACACGCGTACGCGCGTGGCCTTGCGGGCCTGGTTGAATTTGAGTACCTGCAGCAGTGAGCCCAGCAGCGATGAGCGCATTACGCTCATCTGGCTGGCAATCGGGTTCAGCAACTTGATCGGGTTTGGATTACCGGACAACTCATGCTCCCAGCGCTCCTCCACAAAGCTGAAGTTGATGGTTTCCTGATAGGCCAGCGCGGCCAGTGCGCGGCGCACGCCAAATGCACTGCGCTCTGCCTCCGGTCGGATGCGCGCAGTAATGGGCGCCAAGGGTGGCGTGTTTGGCAAGTTGTTGTAACCCACCATGCGCACCACTTCTTCGATCAAGTCCTCTTCAATCTGCAGGTCGAAGCGGAAAGAAGGTGGAGCCACCGTGATGACGCCCTCTGTCTGGGTCAACGACAGGCCAAGACCTGTCAAAGCGTCTGCACATTGCGCTTGGGTGAGCGGCATTCCTATGATCTTCACGGCGCGTGCCACACGCAAGGTGACCGGTTGTGCCACTGGCATATTGGGCTTTTGGTCGTCGATGGGGCCACAGGTGGTCTCTGGCGTACCGCAGATGTCGATAATCAGTTGCGTGATGCGCTCCAGATGCTCCACAGTCAACTCAGGGTCCACACCCCGCTCAAAGCGATGACCGGCGTCGGTCGAGAAATTGAAACGGCGTGAGCGTCCGGCAATCGACTTGGGCCACCAAAAGGCCGCTTCAACATAGACGTGTTGTGTGTCGTCTGATACAGCGGTAGCGTCGCCGCCCATGATGCCGGCCAGTGACTCAACTTGCATAGCGTCGGCGATGACTCCAACCTTTTCGTCTACCGTGACGGTATTACCATTAAGCAGCTTGAGCTGTTCGCCAGCCTTGCCCCAACGGACATCCAAACCACCCTGGATTTTGTCCAAATCAAAAATGTGGGACGGACGACCGAACTCGAACATCACATAGTTAGAGATATCCACCAACGCGGTGACGCTACGCTGACCGCAACGAGCCAAACGGTCAACCATCCATTGCGGCGTTGCCGCCTTGGTATTGACGTTACGCACCACCCGACCGGAGAAGCGACCGCATAAATCGGGGGCGCTGATCGTCACAGCCAATCGGTCACTATTGCCAACAGCTACAGCCGGAAACGACGGCGAAACCAGAGGTGCCCCGGTCAACGCCGAAACTTCACGCGCGACGCCATACACGCTCAGGCAATGCGCCAGATTGGGCGTGAGCTTGAGCGTGAAGAGCGTGTCGTCCAGATTCAAGTGTTCACGGATGTTCTGACCGAGCGGAGCGTCTGCTGCCAGCTCCAGCAGGCCACCGTGGTCTTCAGACAGTTTGAGCTCGCGCGCCGAGCACAACATGCCCTGGCTTTCAACACCGCGCAATTTGCCAACCTTGATCAGAAAAGGCTTGCCGTCTTCCCCGGGTGGCAACTCAGCACCCACCAGTGCGCAGGGAATGCGAATACCGACACGCGCATTTGGTGCACCGCAGACGATGTTGAGCAGTTCAGCTTGACCGACATCAACCTTGCAAACACGCAGACGATCTGCATTGGGATGCTGCTCGGCTTGCTTGATTTCACCCACCACGATCTGTGTAAATGGAGGTGCGACAGGCTGGAGTTCTTCAACTTCCAGACCCGCCATGGTCAATGTTTCAGCGAGCTCTGCCGTGCCCATTTGGGGATTGCAGAAAGTGCGTAACCAGGATTCAGAAAATTGCATATTCAGCTCGAGCGTTCGTTCTTATGGGTTGCTTATTGGAATTGCGAGAGAAAGCGCACATCGCCATCAAAGAAGAGGCGCAAATCGTTCACGCCATAGCGCAGCATGGTCAACCGATCTGGGCCCATACCAAAGGCAAAGCCAATAAACCTCTCAGGGTCCAGACCCATGTTGCGGATCACATTGGGGTGCACCTGGCCGGAGCCGGCCACTTCCAACCAACGCCCAGACAAGGGCCCGCTCTGAAACTGGATATCGATCTCGGCACTGGGCTCAGTGAACGGGAAGAAGCTGGGGCGAAAGCGCAACACCAGATCTTCGCTCTCGAAAAAAGTACGGCAGAAATCAGTAAATACGAACTTCAAATCCTTGAAGCTCACGTTTTCGCCCACCCACGGGCCTTCGCACTGATGAAACATGGGGGAATGCGTCGCATCGCTGTCCACACGGTAGGTGCGCCCTGGAGCGATGACGCGAATCTCAGGCATTTCGCCGGAGAACAGGCCGTCCGCGCTGGCGCCAACCAGAGCGCGGTGTGCCTTGACATGCTGCACAGCGTAGCGGATCTGCATTGGGCTGGTGTGGGTGCGCAGAAGATTAGGCGCAGCTTCCGAGCCACCCTCCACATAGAAGGTATCGTGCATGGAGCGCGCGGGGTGGTCTTCAGGCGTGTTGAGTGCAGTGAAGTTAAACCAGTCCGACTCGATCTCGGGACCCTGAGCCACATCGAAACCCATGGAGCCGAAGATGGCCTCAATGCGCTCCAGCGTCAGTGAAACGGGGTGCAGACCGCCCTGCCCGCGTTGGCGTCCAGGCAGCGTCACGTCCAGCGCCTCGGCCTGGAGTTGAATCTGCAGCTCGGCATCGGCCAAGCCCTGGCGACGCGCGGTCAGCGCGGCCTCGATTGCCTGCTTGGCCAGGTTAATGGCAGCACCGCGGGCCTTCTTTTCGTCGACGCTGAGAGCTGCCATGCCCTTCATCATCTCGGTGATCTTGCCTGACTTGCCCAGGAAAAGTGCCTTGGCGTTTTCCAGATCGGCCGGTGTGGCGGCCTGCTCAAAAGCGGCCTGGGCAGTTTCGACGATGGCATTCAACTCGTTCATACAGTCTTCTTGGTATTCGGTTCAATTGAAAAAGGGCTAGTGCCTTTTCAAGCAATAGCCCTTACTTCGTGCGCCAAGCGCTTGACGCGCTTAGCCGTGAATCAAGCAGCCAGTTTGGCCTTGACCTGCTCCACGATGCTTGCAAAAGCAGCCATGTCATGAATGGCAATATCGGACAGAACCTTACGGTCGATCTCGATACAAGCCTTCTTCAGACCATTGGCGAATTGGCTGTATGTCATGCCGCACTGACGAGCAGCAGCATTGATACGGGCAATCCACAACTGGCGGAACACGCGCTTCTTGGTACGGCGGTCACGGTAGGCATATTGCCCAGCCTTCATCACCGCTTCTTTAGCGACGCGGAATACATTACCGCGGCGACCGCGGAAACCCTTTGCAAGGGCGAGAACTTTTT
>CANFIH010000098.1 GCA_947446855.1 Burkholderiales bacterium | reverse complement strand
GCGCTCAATGCCGGGGATGTCGGCCACGTATTCCAGCAAGGTGGCAAAGTCGGCCACCTCAGACGTATCGCCCATGGGCGCGCGCCACGCATTGACGTTCTGACCCAACAGCGTGATTTCCTTCACACCCTGGTCGGCCAGACCGGCCACTTCCACCAGCACATCTTCAAACGGGCGGCTGACCTCTTCACCCCGCGTGTAGGGCACCACGCAATACGAGCAGTATTTGCTGCAACCTTCCATGATGCTCACAAAGGCCGATGCGCCGTCCACCTTGGCCGGTGGCAGGTGGTCGAACTTTTCGATCTCGGGAAAGCTGATGTCCACCTGCGGCTTGTTCTTGGCTGCGCGCGCCGCCAGCATTTCGGGCAGGCGGTGCAGGGTTTGCGGGCCGAACACCACGTCCACATAGGGTGCACGGGCAATGATGGCCGAACCTTCCTGGCTGGCCACGCAGCCGCCCACGCCGATCAGCACGCCCTTTTTCTTCAGGTGCTTGACGCGGCCCAGATCGGAAAACACCTTCTCCTGCGCCTTTTCGCGCACCGAGCAGGTGTTGAAGAGAATCAGGTCGGCCTCATCCACGTTGTCTGTGGGTTCGTAGCCCTGAGCGGCGCCCAGCACATCGGCCATCTTGTCCGAGTCGTACTCATTCATCTGGCAGCCGAAGGTTTTGATAAATACTTTTTTGGTCATGGGGAAACTCTGCAAAGTGGATCGGTAAATGGTGGTGCAGCACCGAGATGCTGCGCATAGCCCGGCAAGGGGCCAATGGCTCGGCGTACGGGCCTTGTGGCCGCGTGGGTCTTAGGGTTGCGTGGGCAGTTTGAGCGCGGCTTCCGCCGCGGTCAGTACCCAGACGTCGTGCACTTCACCCGTGGGGTTGCGCACAAAATTGACCAGCAGGTTTTGACCTGCGATGGCGCCAGACATCAGCAGCATGTTGTTTTGCCCGCGTATGCGTGCGCCGGGTGACAAACGATCGGGCTTGCCGTTCATCTGGATCAGAGGCGGGTAGCTGACCACCATGCTGCCGCGTTCGGCGTTCGGTGGAAACGGGCGTACATCAAACTGTGCCCAGGCTCTGGAGGACAGCCCCCCCAGCGGAAGGGCCCATGCGGAAAACAAAAATTGCCGCCGTGCGGTTGGGCAGGCGAGGCGTGCGTTGCAGCGGTTCATGGTGTGTATCCAGAGGCTGTGAAGAGGGAGGCGCAATGCTATCACGCGGCCTTTAAGCGCAAAGGCCCTGTTTTTCGCCGCGCAGGTAATAGGTTCGCGTGGGGCCTTTTCCTTTGATGTGGACCAGGCCGCGCTCTTCAAAATCAAAGGCATGGCGCAAGGTATGGAACATCGCCTCGCTGGTCTGAATGTGACCGGGCGCCCCCGTAGACTCCATGCGGCTGGCCAGGTTGACCGCATCACTCCACACGTCATAGAGAAAGCGCTTTTGCCCGATGACGCCGGCAATGGTGGCGCCGCAATGCAGGCCAATGCGCAGCGAAAACGCAAAACCGCGTGCTACGTTGTACTGTTGAATCAGATCGTGCATGGACAAGGCCAGCCGGGCCAGGGCGCCCGGTTCGTCCTTGCTCACCGCCATATAGGCATCGCCAATCGTTTTGATTTTTTCCACCCGATGGGCCTCCACCAGCGCATCCATCTCCGAGAACAGTTCGTTGAGAATATGCAGCACCTGGTCGGGGCTGCGCTCGGCCGCGAACTGGGTGAATCCCACAATGTCGGCAAACAGGATGGACATGCTCGGATAGCTTTGTGCCTTGACCCGGTGATGGGCCTTGAGTTCTTCGGCAATGTCCAGGGGCAGGGCGTTGTAGAGCACCGTGTCGGCACGCTTGCGCTCCTGCACCACGCGGCATTGCTGTGCAAACAAAGCCCGTGCATTGCGCAACATATAGCCGTCCATCGCATAGGACACACCCACAATCACCATCAAGTTGACAAGGTGCATAAGGCCCAGAAATTTCCCGCTGCCGTCCAGCCAGGCCAGTGCCAGAGCCAAAGCCAGGGCCTGTACGCCATTGATCCAGCGCCGGATGGAGCCCGGGAAACAGAAAACGGCGGCCAGCAGGAGTTGGGCGATGGCAAACATGGAAAGATCGCCCGTGGCCAGCCAGGACACCACACCAAACCACACAAACAGCACCGCCTGCAGGCAAAAAAATGCCAGCAGGACCTGCTGGCGTGCCGTGTGGGATTGGACCCGCCGCCCGATCAGCAGGATACTGCCCAGGAAGCCGATGATGGCCAGGTGCCAACCCACCAGATACGCCAAAGGCACCGCTGCGGTCCATAAATGCAGAAAGGCATACAGCGGATCAACCAGGCACAGAAACAGCAGGGTTGCCACCAGCCCCAACCAGCAGACCGGAGCCAGCAAGGTAAATGAACGCTTGACAACCCAGACCTGGAACGGGTCGCCATGTTCGTCGGTCTCCAGCGGCAGCATGGTGGCGGACACGCTGTGGCTCAGAGCGGGGAAACACGCAATGCAGTCCTGCCTGCCAGCCTGCCGGCCTCGCCGCTTTCGTGCACCCAGGCGGCGTCGCTGAGCGGGTAGCTGTGGCAGGCCAGGGGTAGCAGTTGGCCGGAGTCCACCCGCGCGGCGATTTCCTTCAGTACGTCGCCCCGTGGCTGGGTCATCACCTGCGTGGTGCGTACACCCGCTGCCCGGGCCCTCTCAGCGGTGGCCGGTTGGCTGAGCGTGACCAGAATGCCGCCCGGTTTCAGCGTTGCCCAGGAAGCCTCTTGCGTAGCGCCACCTATGGTGTCCACCACCGCATCCAGGTCCCGCACCTGCTCGGCAAAGTTCACGCGTGTGAAGTCGATGACCTGGTCCGCGCCCAGTGACCGGGTCGGGTCCACATCCCGGCTCGAGACCGTGGTGCTGACGCGAGCGCCCATGGCCTTGGCCAACTGGATGGCAATCGCGCCCACTCCACCCGCGCCGCCGTGGATCAGCACCCGCTGGCCGGGCTGCAGTGCGGCCGCCTCGATGGCGGACCAGGCAGCCTGCGCTGTCATCGGCAGGGTGGCGGCAACGCTGAACGACACCGTGCGTGGCATCAGGGCGATCTGCGTGACTTCAACCGCCACGTATTCGGCATAGGTGCCGCCGCGGACGAATTCGGGCATGGTGAATACCCTGTCTCCGGGCTTGAAGTCGGTCACCAGATGGCCTACGGCGTCAATCGTGCCCGCACATTCCCAGCCCAGCAGAAGCGGCATGGGGAAATGCATGGCTTGCGCCATGGCGCCGCTGCGGATCTTCCAGTCGATCGGGTTGACACCACTGGCGGCGACACGGATCAGCACATCGGTGGGGCCGTAATGCGGCAAGGCGATATCTTCCAGCGTCATGTCACGGGCCGGACCATAGTGGTGGATGCGCATAGCTTTCATCAAAAATCTCCTCAGGGTTACGTGTTGTTGTGTGAACCACCGAACCTGCAGCGGGCCGGCAGGCGCCCGCAGTGCATGCCCGTCAGGCGGGCAAGGCCGGAAGCGAGATGCGTCTTGATTCTTGGGATGTGGGGTTCAACTGTCTCCCGCGTGCCTGCAGTTGAACGGCTGCCGGATCGTTCCCCATTGCGGATGTCCAGGCGTTTTTTTACTTCTGCGCCAAATGCTACACAGTTTTGTGCAGCCCTGCCATGGGCTTTCCCCAGGGGGGGCAACAAAAAACCCGCTACGCCGGAGGGCGTGCGGGTTTCAGGGTGTTTGGTGGTGATAGGTGGATTTGAACCACCGACATCAGCATTATGAATGCTGCGCTCTAACCAACTGAGCTATATCACCGAAGGCCGCAAGTATACCAAGTCAAACGGCCGTTTTTTCAGGCGTTGCGAAATTCTGCCTTGCGTTTGTTCACAAAGGCATCCATGCCCTCTTTCTGGTCGGCAGTGGCGAACAGTGCGTGGAACAGGCGGCGCTCGAACATCAGGCCGTCCGCCAGGCCGCTCTCGAAAGCGCGGTTCACGGTTTCCTTGGCGGCCATGGTGGCGATCTGGGAGAAGCTGCAAATCATCAGGGCGGCGGCCAGCGCTTCGTCCATCAGCTTGTCCACCGGCACCACGCGGCTGACCAGACCGGCGCGCTCGGCTTCCACGGCGTCCATCATGCGGCCGGTGAGGGCCATGTCCATGGCCTTGGCCTTGCCCACGGCACGTGGCAGACGCTGCGTGCCGCCGGCACCGGGGATGACGCCCAACTTGATTTCTGGTTGGCCGAATTTGGCGCTGTCGGAGGCGATGATGAAGTCGCACATCATGGCCAGCTCACAACCGCCGCCCAGGGCAAAGCCGCTGACGGCTGCAATCACCGGCTTGCGCACGCTTTTGACGGCTTCCCAGTTGCGGGTAATGAAGTCGTCGCGGTAGGCCTCAGCAAAGTTCAGCGTGGCCATGGCCGTGATGTCGGCACCGGCCGCGAAGGCTTTTTCGCTGCCGGTAATCACCATGCAGCCGATGGCGCTGTCGGCGTCAAAGCCCTTGAGTGCGTGGCCCAACTCGTTCATCAGCTGGTCGTTCAGGGCGTTGAGTTGTTTGGGGCGGTTCAAGGTGATGATGGCGACTTTTTCGCCTTCAATCCGGGTGGTGATGCATTCGTAGTTCATAGGGGACTTTCCTGAGGAAAAAAGAAATTATCAGGGCGCAGCTGCGCCCTCCAGCCAGCGGTCTACGCTGGCAGCGTCGGCGACCGTGAGCCGTATCGCCGTGCTGGGCTTGGGCATGACCAGCTCCAGTGTGAGCAGGCGCTTGTCACGCGCGACCGTGGCCTTCACCTTTTTGGCGTTGCCACAGTACAGCATCAAGTCGTCCAGCGCCGCCATGCGCCAGGGGCCGCTGGCTCGCGGGCCGGCGGCTTGCACGGCCAGCCATTCATCGCCACTGGCAAAACCGGCTTTTTCGGCGACGCCGCCGCGCAATACCTGGCTGATGCTCAGGCCGCGGGATTCTTTGACGCGCAGTCCCAACTGTTGCGCCACCTGGTCCGGCTCGCGGACGATCTTGACGCCATGGCGTTCCAGCAGTTCGACCACTGGCAACTCGTGCGTGCTGTGCACCCAGCGGGCGATGTCTTTGGCGAAGGAGCGACCACCCAGATCGGTCAGCACAGCCAGCAGGTCCTGTTCGGACATCGGACCTGCCTGGCAATTGCGCCACAAGGCCTGCATCACCGCGTCCAGCGTGGTGCGGCCTTCGGCGCGCAGCGTCAGGTCCAGGCACAGCGCCACCAGTGAGCCCTTGGTGTAATAGCTAACCGTGGCGTTGGCGGTGTTTTCGTCCTGGCGGTAGTACTTGACCCAGGCATCAAAGCTGGCCTGGGCCACGCTTTGCACCAGTCGCCCAGGTGTCTGCTGTACCTGGTTGATGGTTTTGCCCAGCAGCGTGAGGTAACCGGCGTTGTCCAGCCGGCCGGCGCGGCGCAGCAGCAGGTCGTCGTAATAGCTGGTGAAGCCCTCAAAAAACCACAACAACTCGGTGTAGTTTTCGCGCGTGTAGTCGTACTGCGCAAATTCGGCCGGACGCAGGCGCTTCACGTTCCAGTTATGGAAGTATTCGTGGCTGATCAGCCCCAGCAGCACCGTATAACCTTCCGGCTGTTTGTGCTTGGCGGGCGCCAGTGTCTGGCGCTCCTGGCGTGGCAGGTCTTTGCGGGTGCAGATCAGCGCCGTGGAGTTGCGGTGCTCCAGGCCGCCGTAGCCATCGTGCACCGCGTTGAGCATGAACAGGTAGTTCTTGTAGGGCGCCTTGTTGTTGCCGTTTGCCGTCTGCGCGCCATGCCAAAAGCGAATTTCGGTTTCGCAAATGGCCTGGGTGTCGGCCAGGAGCTTGTCGCCATCAAAGCTCTCGCTGGCGCCAGCCACCACAAAGCGGTGGGGAATGCCACAGGCCACAAAGCTGCCACTCCAGAACGTGCCCATCTCTACCGGGCAATCGACCAGGGCGTCATAGTTGTCGGCGCAGTAAGTGCCGAAACCTGACTTGAGCACGCGCACGGGTTCCAGTGCGGTGGCCAGCTTCCATTCGGGTGCCTGTGCGGGGGCAAGGATGTCCACGCTGTGCTTGCCTTGTTGGGCGCCCGCGACTTGCAGGAACAGGCTGGTGCCGTTGAAGAAGCCGCGCGTGGCGTCCAGCCAGGCGGTGCGCACCGAATGGTCAAAGGCATAGACCTCGTACTGCACGGTCAATGCCACACCCGGCTTGCAGGTGACCCGCCAGCTGGCCTTGTCACGCTGCACCACCGGCACGGACTTGCCGGACTGCGTGCAGCTGAGTTTTTGCAGGTTCTTGGCGAATTCGCGCAGCAGGTAGCTGCCGGGAATCCAGGCCGGCAGCTGCAAAAGCTGCTCAGTCTGGGGCTGCGCCAATGTCAGTGTGACCTGAAAAAGGTGGCTATGCGGGTCGGGGATGCTGACCTGGTAGTGGACCTCCGGCGCCGTCACTGAGCTGGCTTGGCCAGCGCTCATGACTTGGCGTCGGCCAGATGCTTCTCGATCTGCTTGGCATCGATGGCCCCGGGTACCCGTGTGCCATCGACAAAAATCAGGGTCGGTGTTCCGTTGATCTTGTGGGCACGGCCCAGCTCCACATTGCGCTTGATGGGGTTGGTGTCGCAAATGGGTGCCGTGGCGGGAACGGCCTGTTCACGCACCATCCAGTCCTGCCAGACCTGGCCACGGTCCTTGGCGCACCAGATGGATTCCGACTTCTTGACAGAGTCCGGTCCCAGGATCGGGTACAGGAACATGTACACCGTGAGGTTGTTGATGGTTTGCAGATCGCGCTCGAAGCGTTTGCAGTATCCGCAGTTCGGGTCTTCAAATACCGCCAGCTTGCGCTCACCATTGCCGCGCACGATGGTGAAGGCGTCCTTGAGGGGCAGGCTGTCGAACTTGACGGCTGTGAGTTTGTCAACCCGCTCTTCGGTCAGGTTGCGCTTTTGTTTGGTGTCGTACAGATTGCCGACGATCAGGAAATCGGCCTGCGCATCGGTGTAATAGATTTCGCTGCCATTGACGCGCAGCTCATACAGGCCGGGCATGGGCGCCTTGCTGATCTCGTCAATCGCCTTGATTTCCGGATAACGTTGGGCCAGGTTTTTGCGGATGACAGCTTCTTGCGCGAAGCAGGCGCTGGCGATAGCCAGTGCTGCAAGTGCCAGTGCAAAACGGCGCAATGGGATGGTGTACATGGGGGGTCTTTCTAAGGAGGCCAGTGGGCTCTCAGGTGGTGCCTGGAGTGTGGTGTTTGCTACCCATGGCACGGCTGGTGACCCATTGCTTCAAGGGTCCGCTGTGCTCGAAGCCGAGCATACCAATTTTGCGTACGGCCTGCCATGCCGGGTGCTGCTGACCAAAGAGCTGTTGCAGGGCGTCGCCGGACCCGCCTACCAGCGCAAAGTCCGCCTTGCGGGCACGCTCATAGGCGCGCAGCAACTTGGTGTCACCGACACTGCGCCAGTAAGCCCGGTGGTCCAGAATCTTGACCAACTCTGCGACATCACCCAGCCCCAGATTCAGGCCCTGCCCTGCCAGGGGATGCACATTGTGCGCGGCGTCGCCGGCCAGCACCCAGCTGGCGCCGTGGGTGTGGCCAATCCAGCGCCTTGCCTGCGCGGCCTGTAGCGGCCAGACCTTGCGCTCGCTCGTGAGTTCCATGCTGCCCAGGGCGTTTTGACTGGCACTTTCCAGCTCGCGGCAAAAACTTGCGGCGTCCAGATCCTGCAAGGCCTGGGCGCGCTCGGGGCTCACCGACCACACCAGCGCACACAGCGTGCCCTGGGCACCTTCCAGAGGCAACAAGGCCAATATGTCGCCCTTGTCAAACCACTGGCGCGCGACCTGGCCATGGGCGGCGGCGCAACGCACGCGTGCGGCCAGCGCCGACTGCAGGTAAGGCTTGGTCTCAAACTCCATGCCGAATTCTTCGCGTGTCTTGCTGGCACGGCCTTCGCAGACCACGGTCAGCTCAGCCCGGGCGGGGTGTTCGATCATTTCAATGAGCGGCTGGAAGCGCACGGCTTCTTTCAGCAGGGCTTCCAGCACAGGGACATCCACGATCCAGTTGAGTGCCGGAACCCCCTGCCGGGCTGCGTCGAACACCACCGGCTCGCCCTGGTCGCCCTGCACCTGCATGCGCGTCACCGGCGTGGCATGGGCCTCATCCGGCCAGCATCGAATAGCGTTCAGCAGGGTGCGCGAGGCCGGACTGAGCGCGTAGGCGCGCACATCGGAGTGCGCCGGGTTACCGGGAACATCGTTTGCCACCAGCGCCACGCGCAGCCGCTTGGCGGCCAGGTGCAGCGCCAGACTGCGCCCCACAATCCCTGCGCCGCGGATACATACATCATAGGTTTTTGCCATGCAGCCATTGTAGGAGGCCGGGGAGTCGCACTGCCTGTATGGCGCCACCCGGCGCGCTGCACCTCACCCCAATACGGGTCTGGGATACGTGCCACACAGGGTGGCCTTGGCTTGGGGATAAATCATCGACTCTTCCGATTCGATGTGGTAGCTGCTGAGGTCATGAAAAAGCTTGACGGCCTGGGCAAAGTGCGCTGCGTCCGTGTCGTTTGCGCCACTGCCGATGGCCCTGAGCAAAGGCGCCAGATTCAGCCAGTATTTTTCGATCCAGAAATGGTCTTCAATCAGCTCCCGCACCTTGGCCACGGTCGCGTGGTCGTCGCCGATTAAAAGACAGGGAAAAACATGTTCCTCTTCCTCCGCATGGTGGCCTCGGGCGGCGGTGGAAAAGAAGATTTCGATGTTTTTGGCGCATTTGCGGGCGGCGTAGTCCAAGTTGTCGCGGGCAACCTGATCCACCAAGGCACCCAATTCATCCAAATGCACATGGATTTGCCGGTGGCAGGAATCGAGTGCCTCAAACGATCTCAACCGGTTATGTGCGGGCATAGCGAACCAACCTTGATTTTCGAAAGTTTGATTTTCACGGCCAAGAGGCGTGCGGGCGTTGATCCCAATCAACCATTTCCTCTCTACGGCTTGCCGGTCAGTACAATCGACCCCAGTTTCCCCTAGGCAAAGCGAGGAGCCATTCCTCAAGCAAAACCGATGCATGCATGCGCGGTTTTTCTTTTTTGCCCCCGGTCTTGCATGGTGTGGGTCCGGCACTCCCACCACGCCTCCCCGGGGCACCATGGTGCAGTTAGGGAATGTTGCTTTAAAAGGATTGTTATGAAGTGCGGAATTGTTGGCCTGCCCAACGTTGGTAAATCGACCCTGTTCAACGCCCTGACCAAGGCCGGCATTGCGGCGGAGAACTACCCCTTCTGCACGATCGAGCCCAATGTCGGCGTGGTCGAGGTGCCGGACCCGCGCCTGGCGCAACTTGCCACCATCATCACGCCCGAACGCATCGTGCCGGCCATCGTCGAGTTTGTGGACATTGCCGGCCTGGTGGCTGGTGCCAGTACGGGTGAGGGCCTGGGCAACAAATTCCTCTCGCACATCCGCGAGACCGACGCCACCATCAATGTGGTGCGCTGTTTTGAAGACGACAACGTGATTCACGTGGCCGGCAAGGTCGATCCGATTGCCGACATCGAAGTGATCCAGACCGAGTTGTGCCTGGCCGATCTGGGCGCGGTGGAAAAAGCCCTGCACCGCGTCACCAAGCTGGCGCGTTCCGGCGACAAGGAATCGGCCAAGCTGGTGACCATTCTGGAGAAATGCCAGGTGGCCCTGGACCAGGCCAAGCCAGTGCGCACCCTGGACTTCAGCAAGGACGAGTTGCCGCTCTTGAAGCAGTTTTTCCTGATCACCGCCAAGCCCGCAATGTTTGTGGCCAATGTGGCGGAAGACGGCTTTGAGAACAACCCCATGCTGGACCGCCTGACCGCCTTTGCCAAAGCGCAAAACGCGCCGGTGGTGGCCATCTGCGCCAAGCTCGAAGCCGAAATGTCGGAAATGGCCGACGAAGACCGCGACATGTTCCTCGAAGAGTTGGGCCTGCACGAGCCCGGCTTGAACCGCCTGATCCGCTCGGCCTACAGCCTGCTCGGTCTGCAGACCTATTTCACTGCCGGTGTGAAGGAAGTGCGCGCCTGGACCATCCATGTCGGCGACACCGGCCCGCAGGCGGCCGGCGTAATCCACACCGACTTCGAGAAGGGCTACATCCGCGCCCAGACCATCGCTTTTGACGACTTCATCCAGTTCAAGGGTGAGCAGGGCGCCAAAGACGCGGGCAAGATGCGCGCCGAAGGCAAGGACTACGTCGTCAAGGATGGCGACGTGATGAACTTCCTGTTCAGCTCCTAAATTCTCACGGCACTTGGCCTTTTCACCGTATGACCTGCTGGCCCTGGGGGCTGCGGTCTGCTGGGCTTTTACCAGTGTGATGTCGGCCACGCCGGCGCGGCACCTGGGCGCGCTGGCCTTCACCCGCTGGCGCATGCTGCTGCTGCTTCTCATGCTGTGGCCTGTTGTGCTGCTGCGGGGCAGTTGGCACAGCCTGAGCTGGACGCAATGCGGCGTGATGGCGGTGAGTGGCTTTATAGGCATTTTTGTCGGTGACACCGCGCTGTTTGCCGCCATGAACCGGCTGGGGCCGCGCCGCACCAGCGTGCTGTTTGCCACCCATGCTTTTTTTAGCGCCCTGCTGGGTTATTGGTTTCTGGACGAGCACATGGGGCCGCAGGCCATGCTGGGTGGTGCCCTGGTCATGGGCGGTGTGATGACCGCCACCTTGCTGGGCCGCCACAAGGACGACGCACATGCCTGGGAAACCAATACCGGCCATTGGGGTCTGGGCGTTGCGCTGGGCCTGTTGGCTGCGCTGTGCCAGGCCGTGAGTTCCTTGATTGCCAAGCCGGTGATGGTGGGCGGTGTCGACCCGATTGCTGCTACGGCAGTGCGCGTCAGCGCCACCTGTGTGGCGCAGTTGGTGCTGCTGTGGTCGGGCTTTGCCGCAGCGCGTGCGCAAAACCGCGCCACGCTGCGCGTGCTGCTGCAGGTGGGCTGGATCGGGTTTCTCGGCATGGGCGTGGGCATGAGCTTGATTCTGCTGGCGCTACAACAGGGTGATGTGGGCATGGTCGCCATTCTGTCCAGCGTGTCACCCGTGTTGGTGCTGCCTTTGCTGTGGCTGCGCCTGGGCAGGGCCCCGGCGCCCGGGGCCTGGCTGGGCGCGGGCTTTACCGTGCTGGGCACCGCCCTGGTGTTGCTGCGCTAAGCGCGGCGACTGGCTGATCAGCCCAGCACTTGCTTATAGGCGGTGCGTGTAGGTGCGGAAACTGACGCAACCAACTGAGCCAGAGGCGTCCTGTGGCGCGCCATCATGCGGGAACTGGCCAGCGCCTTGGAGCGGCAAAACCACTGGCAGCTGTGCTGCAGCAGCAGCAATTCGGCGGTCAGCGTAAAGGCCTTGTCTTTTTGTGCCAGCCCGGCTTCATTGCGCACCAGCGCATCGATGCCCTTGGCATGGATGTGCAGCAGGTCGTGCAGGTCGGCGCTGGAGCCCGGAAACAGTTTCAGGGCAAACGGCAGGCCCACAGGCAGGGTGCTAAACCGTGTCGTTGCGCCATCCACCTTGTCGAAGGCTTGCACGAAGGCCTGCAGTTGCTCGTTCAGGGTGATCTCGGCCTGGCCCAGCATGTTCCAGACCTGGCTGCTGCGTTCCGGATCGTTTTCGCCCAAGGCGCGCAGGTAGCCGTCAGCCACGGTTTCCATCAACTTCTCCACCTGGAACTGACCCAGAACCGAAGCCAGGGTCCGTATGCGCTTGTGTTGCTCACGGATGTTGAGAAACCAGATTACGCCGATTGCCAGCGCCAGAGTAAAGAAAGCCATTAAGAAAAAATCCCCATCAGAGTCGAAGTCAAAACCAGGTACCGCAAGAACTTGCCAATCCCCATGTACAGCAGGCAGGGCCAGAAGGGCATGCGCAGCCAACCGGCGACCGCGCACAGCGGGTCGCCCACCAGCGGTACCCAGGCCAACAAACAGGCCTTGGGGCCCAGCTTCTGAAGCCAGTCCAGTGCCCGCACGTGCATGGCGGAGTGGCGGTATTTATCCGCCACCTGGTGCGCGCCCATGCCCATCCACCAGTCCACCGCACCGCCCAGCGTATTGCCCAGCGTGGCCACTCCCATCACCTGCCACAGCAGATCGGGATTGAGCTTGATCAGGCCAAAGACCACCGGCTCCGAGCCCAGGGGCAGCAGCGTGGCGGAAATAAAAGACACCACAAACACCGTGCCCAGGCTGTACTCGGGCAGTGCCAACAGGGCAGTGATGTAGTTGATCCAGGGTTCCATGAGCTTGCAAGTATAGAAACACCGGCTTGCATGCCACATGGCGCAATGGGAGCGGCGCCGGTAGAAAGAATTTCAATTGCTGAAATTTTGAGCAGGTAGAATCATCCCAGGCACCCGCTTGCCGCCCATCACCCCAATTCCGTTTTCCGTTACACACTATGCACATCGGCCCGTTTGCCTTGGCAAATCCGCTCATGGTCGCGCCCATGGCGGGCGTGACGGACCGGCCTTTTCGCCAGCTGTGCAAACGCCTGGGGGCGGGCTACGCGGTGAGCGAAATGGTGACCTCGCGCAAAGACCTGTGGAACACGCTCAAGACCTCGCGCCGCGCCAACCATGCCGGCGAGCCCGGCCCCATCGCCGTGCAGATTGCCGGCACCGAGGCCGCCATGATGGCCGAGGCCGCGCTCTTCAATATCGACCGCGGTGCGCAAATCATCGACATCAACATGGGCTGCCCGGCCAAGAAGGTCTGCAACAAATGGGCCGGCTCGGCACTGATGCAGGACGAGGCCCTGGCGCTGGAAATTATCGAAGCCGTGGTGAACGCCTGTGCGCCGCGCAATGTGCCGGTCACGCTGAAGATGCGCACCGGCTGGTGCCAGAGCCACAAGAATGCCGTGGCGATTGCCCGTGCCGCCGAAAGCGCCGGTGTGCAAATGGTGGCCGTGCACGGCCGCACCCGCGAGCAGGGCTACAAGGGTGCTGCCGAGTACGACACCATTGCTGCGGTGAAGGCCGCGCTGCGCATCCCGGTGGTGGCCAATGGCGACATCGCCACACCCGAACAGGCGCGCGACGTGCTCAACATCACGGGCGCAGACGCCATCATGATCGGGCGCGCAGCCCAGGGCCGGCCTTGGGTGTTTCGCGAGATGGGCCACTTTCTGGCCACCGGCGAGCACCTCGCTGCGCCGCATGTCAGCGAAGTCAAGCGCTTGCTAGTGGAACATCTGCACGACCATTACAGCCTGTACGACGAATTCATCGGCGTGCGCTCGGCACGCAAACACATCGGCTGGTATGTGCGCGATTTGCCAGGCGGCGAGGCCTTTCGTGCGCAGATGAACACGCTGGATGACTGCGCCGCGCAAGTGGCCGCCGTTGAGAATTTTATGGATGCATTGAACGTACGCATGGACCGGATTCCTGCAACTGCAGCGCCTGTGTGCGATGAAGAAGAAGCAACAACAAGAAGCGAGACAGCATGAGCAAGAAGAATATTGAAGAGACTGTGCGCAGCAGTCTGGAAGACTATTTCCGCGACCTGCATGGCACCGAACCCGACAGCCTGCACGAGATGATGGTGCGCATTGTCGAAAAACCCCTGCTGGAAGTGGTCATGGCGCATGCCGGCCACAACCAGTCCAAGGCCGCCGAATGGCTGGGCCTGAACCGCAACACCTTGCGCAAGAAATTGCTCGAACACAAATTACTCAAATAGAAGGTCCTATGAACGCACTGCTATCCGTCTCCGACAAAACCGGCATCCTCGAACTCGCCCAAGCGCTGCATGCACAAGGCATCAAGCTGCTCAGCACCGGCGGCACCGCCAAGCTGCTGGCCGACAACGGCCTGCCTGTCACCGAAGTGGCGCAGATGACTGGCTTCCCTGAAATGCTGGACGGCCGCGTCAAGACCCTGCACCCGCGCGTGCACGGCGGCCTCTTGGCCCGGCGCGACCTGCCCGCCCACATGGCGGCTTTGGCCGAGCACCAGATCGACACCATTGACGTGCTGGTGGTCAACCTGTACCCCTTTGAATCGACGGTCGCCAAGCCCGGCTGCACGCTGGAAGACGCGATTGAAAACATCGACATCGGCGGCCCGGCCATGGTGCGCAGCGCGGCCAAGAACTGGAAAGACGTGGCCGTGCTGACCGACGCCTCGCAATACGCCACCGTGATCGCCGAGCTGAATGCCGGCGGTGTGACGCAAAAGACCAAGTTCGCCCTGAGCGTGGCCGCCTTCAACCGCATCAGCCAGTACGACGGCGCCATCAGCGACTACCTCTCCAGCGTGCAATTTGGCGACGGCGTGGCCGACGACCAAGCCCCCACCCTGAGCCAATTCCCCGGCCAGAGCAACGGCCGCTTCATCAAGCTGCAAGACCTGCGCTACGGCGAAAACTCGCACCAGCAGGCCGCCCTGTACCGCGACCTGTATCCCGCCCCCGGATCGCTGGTGACGGCCAAGCAGCTGCAGGGCAAGGAACTCAGCTACAACAACATCGCCGATGCCGATGCCGCCTGGGAATGTGTCAAGAGTTTTGACACCCCGGCCTGCGTCATCGTCAAGCATGCCAACCCCTGCGGCGTGGCCATTGGCGCCAACGCGCTGGAAGCCTATAGCAAGGCCTTCAAGACCGACCCGACCTCGGCCTTTGGCGGCATCATCGCCCTGAACACGCCGCTGGACGAAGCCGGTGCCCGCGAAATATCCAAGCAGTTTGTCGAGGTGCTGATGGCCCCCGCCTTCAGCCCCGAAGCCCTGGCTGTGTTCGCCGCTAAGGCCAATGTGCGCGTATTGCAGATCGAGCTGCCCAAGGGCGGTGCGTCCGATTGGGACAACGGCCGCAACGCCGTGGACATGAAGCGCGTGGGCTCGGGCATTCTGTTGCAGACTGCCGACAACCATGAGTTGGCGCTGGCCGATTTGAAGGTGGTCACCGTCAAGCAACCCACGCCTGAGCAACTGCAAGACCTGCTGTTTGCCTGGAAGGTGGCCAAGTTTGTGAAATCCAACGCCATCGTCTTCTGCGCCGGTGGCATGACCATGGGTGTGGGCGCCGGCCAGAT
>CANFIH010000097.1 GCA_947446855.1 Burkholderiales bacterium | reverse complement strand
TTGCTTCCCAGGCCGCCGAAGCGCTGAAGAAGACCCTGCTGATGTTTGACCAGTTCCATGACGTCAAGGAAAAGGCCGACAAGGGCAACGCCTTCGCCAAGGCCGTGCTGCAAAGCTGGGCCGATGCCGAGTGGTTTACCAGCCGCCCCGAAGTGCCCCAGTCCATCACCGTGTCCATCCTCAAGGTCACCGGCGAAACCAATACCGACGATCTGTCGCCCGCACCCGACGCCTGGAGCCGCCCCGACATTCCGCTGCACGCTTTGGCCATGCTGAAGAACAAGCGCGACGGCATCACGCCTGAAGAAGACGGCAAGCGCGGCCCCATCAAATTCATTGAAGACCTGCGCGCCCAAGGCAACCTGGTGGCCTATGTGGGCGACGTGGTTGGCACCGGTTCCAGCCGTAAGTCGGCCACCAACTCGGTGCTGTGGTTCACCGGCGAAGACATTCCCTTTGTGCCCAATAAGCGCTTTGGCGGCGTCTGCCTGGGCACCAAGATTGCCCCGATTTTCTACAACACCATGGAAGATGCGGGCGCTCTGCCGATCGAACTGGATGTGACCCAGATGAACATGGGCGACGTGGTCGAACTGCGTCCCTACGACGGCAAGGCCTTCAAGGACGGCAAGGAAATCGCTTCCTTCCAGGTCAAGAGCGATGTGCTGTTTGACGAAGTGCGCGCCGGCGGCCGCATTCCGCTGATCATCGGTCGCGGCCTGACCGCCAAGGCGCGTGAGTCCCTGGGTCTGGCACCTTCCACGCTGTTCCGCCTGCCGCAAAACCCGGCGGACACCAAGAAGGGCTTCAGCCTGGCCCAGAAGATGGTCGGTCGTGCCTGCGGTCTGCCAGAAGGCCAGGGCGTTCGCCCCGGTACCTATTGCGAGCCCAAGATGACCTCGGTTGGCTCGCAAGACACCACCGGCCCCATGACCCGCGACGAACTGAAAGACCTGGCCTGCCTGGGCTTCAGCGCCGACCTGGTGATGCAATCCTTCTGCCACACGGCTGCTTATCCCAAGCCCGTGGACGTGAAGATGCACCACGAACTGCCCGACTTCATCAGCACCCGTGGCGGCGTGGCCCTGCGCCCCGGTGACGGTGTGATCCACAGCTGGCTGAACCGCCTGCTGTTGCCTGATACCGTGGGCACCGGTGGCGACAGCCACACGCGTTTCCCCATCGGCATCAGCTTCCCCGCGGGCTCAGGTCTGGTGGCTTTCGCTGCCGCCACCGGCGTCATGCCGCTGGACATGCCTGAGAGCGTGCTGGTGCGCTTCAAGGGCAAGATGCAAAACGGCATCACCCTGCGCGATCTGGTCAACGCCATTCCCCTGTATGCCATCAAGGCCGGCCTGCTGACCGTGGAGAAGAAGGGTAAGAAGAACATTTTCTCCGGCCGCATCCTGGAAATCGAAGGTCTGCCAGATCTGAAAGTGGAGCAGGCCTTTGAGTTGTCCGACGCCTCTGCCGAGCGCTCCGCCGCCGGTTGCACCGTGCACCTGAACAAGGAACCCGTGCAGGAGTACGTCAATAGCAACATCACCATGATGAAGTGGATGATTGCCAATGGTTACTCCGACGCGCGCACCCTGGCCCGCCGCATTGCAGCCCAGGAAGCCTGGCTGAAGGATCCCCAGTTGCTCAAGGGTGATGCCGATGCCGAGTACGCTGCCGTCATTGAAATCGATTTGGCCGACATCCATGAGCCGATCCTGGCCTGCCCGAACGATCCGGACGATGTGAAAACATTGGCCGAAGTCGCCGGCACCAAGATCGACGAAGTGTTTATCGGTTCCTGCATGACCAACATCGGCCACTTCCGTGCCGCTTCCAAGCTGATGGAGGGCAAGCGCGATATCCCGGTCAAGCTGTGGATCGCACCACCGACCAAGATGGATGCCAAGCAGCTCAGCGACGAAGGCCACTACGGCATTCTGGGCGGAGCCGGTGCCCGCATGGAAATGCCGGGTTGCAGTCTGTGTATGGGTAACCAGGCGCAGGTGAAGGAGGGCGCTACCGTGTTCTCCACCTCCACCCGCAACTTCCCCAACCGTTTGGGCAAGAACAGCTTTGTGTACCTGGGCTCGGCCGAACTGGCTGCCATCTGCTCCAAGCTGGGTCGCATCCCGACCAAGGAAGAGTACCTGGCCGACATGACCGTCCTGACTGCTGCCAGCGACAAGGTGTACCAGTACCTGAACTTTGACAAGATCGGTGACTACACGGACGCTGCGGCGACGGTGAAGGACGGCGTCGCTGCTTAAGCGTTTCTGATCTGAGCCAGGAGGCCCCGCAGCGCAAGCTGCGGGGCCTCTTCTAATTACGGCCGGGCAGTCAATCAATGATCGGCGTGGTCTACTTTTTTTTAGAAGTGCTTGTGGCCCCAAGTGGAGCGCCAGCGGTGCGCGGTTAAACTTCAGCGCGTCACCGCAATGTCATTGCAGTGACATATTCAACTATTAGGAGTCAGTCATGCTGTTCAGCAAGCTTTTGCCCCGAGAGGGCAATTTTTTTGAAATGTTCAACCAGCACGCTGACCGTATTGTCGAGGCAGCACATGCATTTTCCAAGCTGGTTGCCAACTACGGTGACCTGGATTTGCGTGCCAAATACAACCAGGAAGTGGATGACGCGGAGCGTGCGGCGGACCGTGTTACGCACGAATGCAACAAGGCCATCCACGTCACCTTCATCACGCCGATCGACCGGGAGCAGATTCATTCCTTGATCAACACCATGGACGATGTGGCTGACCTGATCCAGGATTCGGCTGAGACCATGGCCTTGTATGACGTGCGCCATATGACGGAAGAAATTGTCCGACTGACCGACCTGAGCGTGAAGTGCTGTGAGCGCTTGCGTGATGCGGTCAAAATGCTGAGTCACATTGCCGATCAGGCCACCGCTGAAGCTGCACTCAAGACCTGTGAAGAAATTGACCGCCTGGAGTCTGATGCGGACCGCGTGATGCGTACGGCCATGAGCAAATTGTTCCGCGAAGAACCCGACGTGCGCGAGGTGATCAAGCTCAAAGCAATTTATGAGTTGTTGGAGACCATCACAGACAAGTGCGAAGACGTGGCCAACGTGATCGAGGGCATCATCCTCGAAAACTCCTGATTCTCAGACGGAATTCAGGACATGGAACATGTACAGACAGCCCTTTGGGTGGTGGTATTGCTGGTCGCACTGGCCTTCGTTTTTGACTTCATGAATGGTTTTCATGATGCAGCGAACTCCATTGCCACCGTGGTTTCCACTGGCGTTTTGAAGCCTGGACAGGCGATTTTGTTCGCTGCGTTCTTCAATTTCGTAGCGATTCTTATTTTTCACTTGAGCGTGGCGGCAACTGTGGGTAAGGGCATCGTCCAGCCCGGTGTGGTCGATACCCATGTGGTGTTCGGCGCTTTGCTGGGGGCTATTTGCTGGAATGTGATCACCTGGTATTACGGCATTCCTAGCAGTTCATCACATGCGCTGATTGGCGGCATTGTGGGGGCGGTGATTGCCAAGTCAGGTGCTGGCTCGCTGATCGCCGCAGGCATCTGGAAGACCGTGGTGTTTATTTTTGTTTCGCCGCTTCTGGGATACGTGCTGGGGTCTTTGATGATGGTGGTGGTGGCATGGACCTTTCGGCGCATGCGTCCGTCCCGCATCGATAAATGGTTCAGGCGTCTGCAATTGGTTTCTGCCGGTGCGTACAGCCTTGGCCATGGTGGTAATGACGCACAAAAAACCATCGGGATTATTTGGATGATGCTCATCGCCACCGGCTATGTTTCCGCCGCCGATGCGGCGCCACCCACCTGGACCATCGTGTGCTGTTACATGGCCATTGGTGCGGGCACCATGTTTGGTGGCTGGCGAATCGTTAAGACCATGGGGCAAAAAATTACCAAGCTCAAACCAGTGGGCGGCTTTTGTGCTGAAACCGGCGGTGCCATGACGCTGTTTTTGGCGACGGCGTTGGGTGTTCCGGTGTCTACCACCCACACGATTACCGGCGCCATTGTGGGCGTGGGCTCCACCCAGCGGGCCAGTGCCGTGCGTTGGGGGGTTGCCGGCAACATTGTCTGGGCTTGGGTACTTACGATCCCCGCCAGTGCGTTTGTGGCGGCAATCGCTTACTGGATCAGCCTGCAGCTTTTTTAAAGTCTTTTGCCTGGGTCATTCCGGGTGCGTCTTCCACCTGGTATTCGAAGTAGCGCTGAAAGCTAAAGGCCAAGCTTGCGAGCAATACGGTGGCGCCGAACAGCAGGGCGGCGACCACCCCCCCGATGGTGAGCCAGCCCGAAGCACCGGTCGCACCCTGGGCCGACAGTCCGGGGTTAAAGCGGGTGTTCCATTTCTCGGTTTCCATCAGGCCGTACACAATGGCCGTGAGTGACGCTGCTGCTGCACTCAGCCCGGCCCAAGGTATCAGTAACCAGCTCATGTGATCGTCCAGGCCTATTTCGCGGGCGCGCAGCACCCCGTAGACTCCGATCAGGGTGGGAATCAGATGCAGCCACGAGGGGATATCGAAACGCTTGTGCAGGTAGAGCCGGTGCAGTCCCAGCGGGCCGACGAGCAAGGTGATCCAGACGGCGATGGTTTTATTTTTCATCGGCTGATTGTGCCGGAGCGCTGTCCCCCAGTCCCAGGCTGCACTGCATCAAGACAACGTCCAGCCAGCGGTTGAATTTCCAGCCGCTGCTGCGCAAAACACCGGTGTGTGCAAAGCCACATCCGGCATGCACGCCGATGGATCCTTTGTTGTTTGAGTCCCCGATCACGGCCAACATCTGGCGCACACCACAGCGCTCTGCCTGCGCCATCAGTTCGGTCAGCAACAAGCGCCCCCAACCTTTGCCCAACGCAGCGGGAGCCAGGTAGATGGAATCTTCGGCGGAGAAGCGATAGGCAGGCCGTGGTTTGAACCAATTGCAATAGGCAAAGCCTACGACCTTGCCGGCATCTTCCAACACCAGATAGGGCAATCCCTTGGACAGTACATCGGCCCGGCGCGCAGCCATATCCCTCTGTTCGGGTGGTGTGGTCTCGAATGTGCCGGTGCCGTGCAGTACGTGGTGGGCGTAAATTGCCGTGATGTCGGAGAGGTCGGAGTCGGTTGCAGGTCGGATTTTGGTCATGTATGTAGAAAAAGATATAATGGAGAGCTATTCAGAGTGTCACTGGCCGGGTGGTCAGTTGCGTGTCTCAACTTTGAATTTGAATTTATTGGCCGGAACCCAATTTTCGGTCACCCAAAGGATAAACCATGGTCGTCATCCGACTTTCTCGCGGCGGTGCAAAAGCTCGTCCTTTCTTCAACATCGTTGTGGCTGACAAGCGCACACGCCGTGATGGACGCTTCATTGAGCGTATCGGTTTTTACAACCCAATCGCTACTGCTTCTGAAGAAAGCATTCGCATTGCACAGGACCGCCTGACTTACTGGCGTGGTGTGGGCGCGCAAGCATCCCCCACCGTGGAACGTCTGATTGCCCAAGCTGCCAAAAAAGCAGCTGTAGCAGCTGTCTAAATTTGCACAGGGAAGGGTGAATCAGGCTGACAGCCGGGTTCCTGCTTCCTGTTTGCAAGCATTGTCATGATTGCCGGACTCGAAGCTGCTGAAATGCCAGCGGATGCCATCGAGGTCGGCAGGATTGCAGACGCTTGGGGCGTCAAGGGCTGGTTCAAGGTCCTGCCCCACAGCACCGATCCCGAGGCGCTGTTTTCTTCCAAGCAGTGGTTTTTGTTGCCGACTGAAAGAGGCCCCAAAGTCTTTGAGGGCTGTGCAAGTCTGCAAGTCAAAGAGGCCAAAGAGCACTCTGCATCTGTCGTGGCTACAGCCCATCACGTTCTGGATCGCAATGCAGCTGAAGCTCTGCGCGGCTCCCGCATCTTTATTTCCCGCTCCCATTTTCCTACGGCTGCCAAGGATGAGTATTACTGGGTCGATTTGATCGGTCTGGACGTGGTCAATCGCCAGGACGAAGTGCTAGGCGTGGTCAAGGAGCTTTTGTCCACCGGTGCTCAGACTGTGCTGGTGCTGGAGTACACCGAAGAAGAGGGCAAGCCACTGGAGCGCATGATTCCCTTCGTTTCGGCCTATGTTGATGATGTGGATCTGAAAGCACGCCGTATCCGTGTCGACTGGCAAAAAGACTATTGACGCAAAAGCCCATGCGCTTTGATGTCGTTACGCTGTTTCCTGAACTGTTCGCGCCTTTTTTGACGTCCGGCATCACGCGTCGGGCATATGAATGCGCGCAGGTCGATGTGCAGCTCACCAACCCGCGCGACTTTGCCCCGGGTACTTATCGGCGTGTGGACGACCGCCCCTTTGGTGGCGGCCCCGGTATGGTCATGATGGCCGAGCCGCTGGCGCAGTCCTTGGCCCATATCCGGTCGCAACGGACAGACAGAGCGCCGGTGGTGCTTTTTTCTCCCATTGGTCGCGTGCTGAACCACCGTGTGGTCAGCGAGTTGGCTGTGGGCCCTGGCGCGGTGCTGCTCTGTGGTCGCTATGAGGGCTTGGATCAGCGCTTTATCGATGCCCACGTGGACCAGCAAATCAGCCTGGGCGATTTTGTGTTGTCTGGCGGCGAGATAGCCGCCATGGCCTTGCTGGACGCCGTTACCCGATTGCAGCCGGGTGTGCTGTCCGATCCGCAAAGCCACCACCAGGATAGCTTTAACCCGGCGCTGGACGGCCTGCTGGATTGCCCGCATTACACCCGTCCGGAACGCTGGGAGGGCACCCCCGTGCCGGATGTCTTGCTATCCGGCCACCATGTCAACATTGAGCGCTGGCGGCGTGAGCAGCGCTTGGCATTGACCGCTCAGCATCGTCCGGACCTGTTGGAACGTGCGCGTGCGGCGGGTGCTTTGAGCAAACAGGATGAGCGCTATCTGACCAGTCTTGGTTAACTTGCTATAATGGCGGGCTAACCGATCCTCTGGCCGGCCACGCATGCTCTCGCAAAGGGAGTTATGAATGTCATCAATCCCGATGACGGCGCGCCCAAGATCACAAGGAAACCATGAACCTCATCCAAACTCTCGAGCAGGAAGAAATCGCCCGCCTCGGAAAAACCATTCCCGCATTTGCACCTGGCGACACTGTTGTCGTCAGCGTGAATGTCGTTGAAGGCACGCGTAAGCGCGTGCAGGCTTACGAAGGCGTTGTGATTGCCAAGCGCAATCGCGGCCTCAACAGCGGCTTTATCGTTCGCAAGATCTCCAGCGGCGAAGGCGTGGAGCGTACGTTCCAACTCTACAGCCCGCTGATCGCCAGCATTGAAGTCAAGCGTCGTGGCGATGTGCGCCGCGCCAAGCTGTACTACCTGCGTGATCGCAGTGGCAAGTCGGCACGTATCAAGGAAAAGCTGCCAGCCAAGAAGACTGCCAACGTCGCCGCATAAATCTGCGACCCGGTCTTTCGAAAAAGCCGCCCCAGTTCAATACTGCGGCGGTTTTTTTACGACTCCCCATTCACACTGCCCATTCAACGCCGTGGCCAAACTACCTTCGTTCGATCCCCGGGATGTACCGGTGTATGCGGTGGACAGCCACTTGCCCAAGCCGCGTGCCGCTAGCCTGGAGCCGCAAGCGCTTGTCGCACGCTTTGCCAGCCAGCACGACTGGACGCCGGAAGTGCGCAAGGAGGCCAAGTTCATCGAGCGGGAGCCGGCGCATGCCTCGGTTCTGATTCCCTTGGTGAAGCGAGAGCGTCTGCACGTGCTACTCACGCTGCGCCCCACGCACATGAACAGCCACTCCGGTCAGATTGCGTTTCCGGGCGGCAAGGCAGATCCGGAAGACCGCGATGCGGTGGCCACAGCCTTGCGTGAGGCACAGGAGGAGGTGGGCCTGGGGCCCGAGTTTGTGCAGGTGATGGGCACGCTGCCCATCTACACCACCGGCAGCGCCTTTATCGTGACGCCCGTGGTGGCCCTGGTGGACCCCGGTTTCCACTTGCAGCCCAATCCGGATGAGGTGGCCGATGTATTTGAAGTGCCACTGGATTTCTTGATGGATCCCGCCAACCACCGGCACCACCTGGTGGACTGGGGGGGGCAGCAGCGCCGCTGGTTGTCCATGCCCTACGTGGACGGCAACCGAGAGCGATTCATCTGGGGTGCAACTGCGGGCATGTTGCGTAACTTTTACCGCTTTGTGCTCGACTGAGCTGGTGCACTACTGGGTATGATGAAAACATGAGTTTTATCTCCATTCTTTTTGCTTTGTTGCTGGAGCAAGCCCGGCCGCTGGGGCACGTGAACCCGGTGCACAACACCAACCGTGGCTGGGTGCGCTGGATTGTGCGCAATTTTGACGCGGGCAAGCCGCAGCATGGCTGGCTGGCATGGTCGCTGGCAGTCGTTTTTCCTGCGCTATTGGCCTGTGGTGTTTACTGGTTGCTGGTCTGGTCCCTGGGATGGGTGGCCGCGGCTTTCTGGAACATTGCGGTGCTCTATGTCACGCTGGGTTTTCGCCAATTCAGCCACCATTTCACGCTCATCCGTGATGCGCTGTATGCAGGAGATGAAGGGCTGGCACGCCAGAAGCTGGCGGAGTGGATGCGTATGGATGCCAGTGAACTACCACGCAGCGAAATCGTGCGCCATGTGGTTGAGTATTCGGCGCTGTCGGCGCACCGCCATGTATTTGGTGTGCTGGCGTGGTATTCGGTCTGCTCCGCACTGGGGCTGGGTCCGGCGGGTGCAGTGTTTTATCGTATGGCCGAGTATGCCGGACGCTATGTCAACCGGACACTCAAAGCCACCAGTTCGCCTGTCAGTGCCAGCTTTCAGTCCAGTGCCAACCGGGCCTGGTATGCGGTCGATTGGGTGCCTGTTCGCTTGACTGCGCTGGGTTTTGCCTTTGTGGGCAGCTTTGAAGAAGCGGTCGATAGCTGGCGTCAGTACGCAAGCCGTTACCCCGGCGACAACGATGGTGTGGTGCTGGCAGCCACGGCCGGCGCCATCAATGTGCAGCTTGGCGAGCCGGAGCAGGGTGGCGAGGGGCCGGTGCCACAAGCCGTCCATCTACGCGCCTTTGTCGGCTTGGTATGGCGCACCGTGGTGATGTGGATGGTTATTTTGGCGCTGCTGTCCCTGGCACGCCTTTTGGGCTGATCCCGAGCCGTTTTCTTGCTGTCAAGTGCGCAGCGCTCGTCTCAGTAGCGCTTTTGCGAGAGTTCGGCAAACAGGTCGCCGTAAATCTTGTAACGGTTGGTGCTGATGGCCAGTGGCGCTTCGGCTTGCATGGCCCGCAGCACGCCACAGCCCGGCTCATGCAGATGTGTGCAGTTATAAAATTTGCAGTCGCCCGCCTGTGCCTTGATGTCAGGCATTAGGCTGGCCAGGTGCATGGGCTCAATATGGTTCAGTCCAAATTCCTGAAAGCCGGGGGAGTCAATCACCGCTGTGGTTTTCGCTCCGTCCACCCAGTACAGGCTGGTGCTGGTAGTGGTGTGCTTGCCGGAGTTCAGCGCTGTGGATATGTCATTGGTCAACACCTGCGCATCCGGTAGCAGGCGGTTGATGAAGGTGCTTTTGCCGGAGCCAGAGGGGCCCAGAATCAGCGTGGTCTTGCCTTGCAGCCACGGCAGCAAAGCGGCCAGTTCGGTCGCGACAAGGCCTTCGGCCTTGGGCTTCAGGGCCAGCGGAACCACGGTGTAGCCCATGTCACGGTAAACGCCCATGCGCTCCCAGGCCTGGCCAAAGGGCTCGGTGAGGTCGCTCTTGTTCAGCGCGATGATCGGTTTGATTTTTTCTGCCTCTGCCGCAATCAGCGCCCGCGATAACTGGCTCTCCGAAAACACCGGCTCAGCCGCAATCAGCACCAGCACCTGGTCCAGATTGGCGGCAAACATTTTGGTGCGAATCTCATCCTGGCGGTAAAACAGATTGCGCCGTTCCAACACTTTCTCAATCGTGCCTTCGTCCTGGGTGGCTTGCCAGAGTACGTGGTCACCCACCACGGTTTGGCTCTTTTTCCCGCGTGGGTGACAGATCAAACGCCGTCCGTCCGGGGTTTCCACCAATACGTGGCGGCCATGTCCGGCAACAACCAGTCCGGGTTCGAGTGAGGGATTTGCCAAGTGTCTGTGGTCTCGTTAGGTCGGGGTGGGCAACAGCGCATCTACCAGCGCGGCGCAAGCAAAGTCGGAATGGGTTATGCCTTGCACATCGTGTGTGTTGAAGCGCACGCTGCAACTGTTATAGCGCACCAGCAAGTCGGGATGATGGTCCTGTTGCTCGGCGATATAGGCAATCGCGTTCACAAAGGCCATGGTCTGCAAGTAGCTCTTGAACGCGAAGGTCTTTTCAATTGCAACCTCGGCACCATCGCCGTGCAACTTCCAGTTGTTCAGTTTGGCCAGTCCTGCGATGACCTGGGTTGCGCTCAGGACTGGACGTTGTGCCGTCGGTTGCGTGGGGGGTGTTGGTGTGGACATAGCGATAAACAACGGGTCAGGCCTGAGCGCCGCCGGACTGCATGCGGCCCAGGCGCTCACTGGCCGCTGGGTGGGAGTAGTAAAACTTCACATACACCGGGTCGGGTGTGAGCGTGGAGGCGTTGTCCTTGTACAACTGGAGCAGAGCCGAGGACAGGTCGTCGCCACTGGTCTGAGCCACAGCATAGGCATCGGCTTCAAATTCGTGTTTGCGTGAAAGCTGGGCAAACAACGGCTCGATAAAGGTGCTGAACAAGGGCAGCACCATCATGAACAGAATCAGCGCCAGTGCATCATTGGCGCCACGCAGGTTGGGGATCACACCCAGGCCGGTATAAAACCAGCTTTGGCTACTGAGCCAGCCCAGCAGGGCAAAGCCCACCAGGCTCAGGGCAAACATGGAAACCACGCGCTTGAGGATGTGGCGATGCTTGAAATGCCCCAACTCATGGGCCAGCACGGCATCCACTTCGCCGGGGCTGAGTTGCTGCAGCAAGGTGTCGTAAAACACCACGCGCTTGGATGCACCAAAGCCCGTGAAGTAGGCGTTGGCGTGGGCACTGCGCTTGCTGCCATCCATGACGTAGAAGCCCTTGGACGTGAAGCCGCAACGCGCCATCAGTTGGCTCACGCGTTCTTTCAATTCCGGGTTGTCCAGAGGTTTGAACTTGTTGAACCAGGGGGCGATCAAGGTGGGGTAGAGCAGCAGCATCAGGAGGTTGAAGCCCATCCACACCACCCAGGTCCACAGCCACCAGTAAGCCCCGGTAGCGCCCATCATCCACAGGATCAAGGTCGCCAGGGGCAGCCCCATGATGAGTGCAATCACCAGGGACTTCAGCATGTCGGCGAACCAAAGCTGGGGCGTGACCTTGTTGAAATCAAAACGCTGCTCGATGACAAACGTCTTGTAGAGCGCAAAGGGCAGGTCGATCAAACTGCCGATCAGCGCAAAGGTTGCCAGCAAAGCGACCTGCTGGCCCAGCCCTGGTTGCAGCCATTGCAGCAGCCAATGGTTAAGCCACGACAAACCACCCAGCAGCGTCCAGCACAGGATGAGCGCGCCACCCCAGGCCAATTCCAGCAGACTAAACCGTGCCTTCGCGACCGTGTAGTCGGCGGCCTTTTGGTGCGCTTGCAGCGTGACGCGGCTGGCAAACGCAGCAGGTACTGCGCCGCGGTGCAGCGACACATGTCGGATCTGACGCGTGGCGAGCCAAAACTTCAAAAACAGCCCCGCCACCAGCGCTACTGCAAATGCCAACGTCATTGCGAAGGAAAGTGAACCAAAAAAAGAAGCGTCATTCATGGCGGTCGAGTTTAGGCCATCGGCGACAATGCCCGCATGGCCGATAGCAACACCCCTTTAAGCAAATCCGACAAAAACCTGGTCTGGCTCGATTGCGAGATGACCGGGCTGGAGCCCGAGCGCGAGCGCATCATCGAAATCGCGGTGATCGTCACCAGCCCTGACCTGGCTGTTCGCATCGAAGGCCCGGTGTTTGCCATCCACCAAAGTGATGCCTTGCTGAACGGCATGGACGCCTGGAACAAGGGCACCCACGGAAAGAGCGGCTTGATCGACAGGGTCAAGGCATCCACAGTCTCTGAAGAGCAGGCACAAAACGAGCTGATTGCCTTTCTGAGTCAGTATGTGCCCGCCAGCGGTTCCCCTATGTGCGGCAACACCATCGGGCAGGATCGGCGTTTTCTGGTCAAGTACATGCCCAAGCTGGAAGCATTTTTCCATTACCGCAATCTGGATGTCAGTACCTTGAAGGAACTGGCCAAGCGCTGGAAGCCGGAGGTCTACGCCTCGTTCAAGAAGCAACAGCGTCATACGGCGCTGGCCGATGTGCATGAGTCCATCGACGAGCTGATGCATTACCGGGAACATTTCCTCAAGGTATAGGATCTGCGGGTTTGCGGCGCGCGTCACCTTTACATACGGCAGATTAGGTAGAAACCCGAATCCATGCCATAATCGAAGGCTGCGCTACACGTAGTAGCCTTTTGTACATCTCCCTTCATTCACCGGACCCCCACTACATGGGGTCCCAAGCACTGAGAACCCCATAGCGGGTCAGAGCAGGTTCCGTTTGATGGTTGATGTTTTTTAACCATTGACGGAGCAGTCGCACAACCTGCGGCGCTCGCGTGTGAGAAAAAATATGACTGACGCTTTTGAAGTGACAGGCGAATTCGCGCCTGCCGAAAACTTTTCCGCCCCCCTGGACACCAACCTCGAGGCTGTTTCTTCTGTGGAAGCAGTGATCGAAGTGGCCGCCGATGTGCCCGAAGCCCCCAACGGCTTTGTGGAACTGGGCCTGGCCCGCGAACTGGTGATGGCTGTGAAGGACCTGGGGTACACCCAGCCCACCACGGTGCAGATGAAGACCATTCCCCTGGCACTGCCTTCCACAGTGGAAGGCCAGAAGGCCGGTTACATCGACCTGATGGTTTCCAGCCAGACTGGAAGCGGCAAGACCGCCGCCTTCCTGTTGCCCGTGCTGCACACCCTGCTGGCACAACAAGCTGCTGCAGAAGCCGCCGAGCGCGAAGAATTCGAAGCGGCCACGGCGGCCGCATTGGCTGCCGGTCAGCCCGCACCCAAGCGCCCCAAGCGCAAGGACCCGACCAGCCCGCGCAACTTCAAGGCCGCCACACCCGGCGCCTTGATCGTGTGCCCGACCCGCGAACTGGCCCAGCAGGTGGCCCATGACGCCATCGATCTGGTGCAGCATTGCCGCGGCCTGCGCGTGGCCAACATCGTGGGCGGAATGCCTTACCAGCTGCAAATTGCCAAGTTGCAAAACGCCGACCTGGTGGTTGCCACCCCCGGCCGTCTGCTGGACCTGCAACGCTCGCAGCAAATCAAGCTCGACCAGGTGCAATTCCTGGTGGTGGACGAAGCCGACCGCATGCTGGACCTGGGCTTCTCCGACGACCTGGCTGAAATCAACCAGCTCACCATCGACCGCAAGCAGACCATGATGTTCAGCGCCACCTTCGCGCCGCGCATTCAGCAACTCGCTGCCCGCGTGATGCGCGAACCCCAGCGCGTGACCATCGACAACCCGCAGGAAAAGCACGTCAACATCAAGCAGGTGCTGTTCTGGGCCGACAACGCCCAGCACAAGCGCAAGTTGCTGGACCACTGGCTGCGTGACACCACCATCAACCAGGCCATTGTGTTTGCCAGCACCCAGATCGAGTGCGACGGCCTGGCCAACGACCTGCAACAAGAAGGCTTCTCGGCCGTGGCCCTGCATGGTGCCCTGAGCCAGGGCCTGCGTAACCGCCGCCTGATGGCCCTGCGTCAAGGCCAGGTGCAAATCCTGGTGGCAACCGATGTGGCCGCTCGCGGTATTGACGTGCCCACCATCAGCCACGTGTTCAACTTCGGCCTGCCGATGAAGGCCGAGGATTACACCCACCGTATTGGCCGTACCGGCCGCGCCGGACGCGATGGCCTGGCCATCACCTTCGCCGAAATGCGCGATCGCCGCAAGATTTTCGACATCGAAGCCTACACCCGCCAGCCCATCAAGGCCGAAGTGGTGCCCGGCATGGAGCCACAACAGCGCCAGCCTGATGCCCGTGCGCCCAGCAGCTTCGGCGGCCGTGGACGCTTTGAAGGCAACGGTGGTGGCGGACGTGACCGCAAGTTTGCCGGTGGTGGCGCGCGTGAAGGCTTCAGCTACGAGCGCAAGGGTGGTTTCAACGACCGCTTTGCACAACAGGGCGCTCCCGCACCCCGTGGTGACTTCGCTCCCCGCGCCGACTTTGCCCCGCGTGGTGACAGCCGTCCCCCACGTGGCGATTTCGCTCCCCGCGGTGATGCACCGCGCGGCGACTTTGCCCCGCGTGGCGACAGCCGTCCTCCCCGTGGTGACTTTGGCGCCCCCCGTGGCGATTTCGGTCCCCGCAAGGACTTCGGCGCTCCCCGTGGTGACTTCGGTGCGCCGCGTGGCAAGCCTGCCTTTGCCAAGCCGGGTAACGGCGGCAAGGTGTTTGTGCCCCGCGATGCCAAAAAGCGTCCTCCCGCTCGCAACTTCGACTAAGCACGCAACGCCGGTGTGAACCGGCCCTGATGTGACAAAGGCCTTGTGCGGAACGTTTATGCGTTCTGCCCAAGGCCTTTTTTGTGGTTGCATTGAAGGCTTGTTTGGTGCACACCCGCGGCTGTCGCGCGGTAAGCCCCACTGCTCGTGTCCCCCGGCCTGCGGCCTCCTCCTTTACCTCGCTGTGGGGCTCACCCCACGCCATCCGCTCGGAGTGTGGGTGTTCGACGCAGATAAACCAAGCCCTCGCCCGATCAGGAGGGGTGGGTGCTCTGCAAAGTGAGGTAAAGGAGGAGGCCGTAGGCCGGGGGATACGAACGGCGCAGAGTACCCACGCCTCCTGATCCCGAAGTAACGCGGGCTAACATGACAAACTGCCAAGCCCCAACGGACCTACATCAGCAGATGCTCGCCCGCGTTGTCGCCACCCAGCGTGACGTAGTTCACCTTGCGGATGTCCATCAGCTTTTTGCCGCCGGCATAGCTGATGGAGCTTTGCACATCCTGCTCCATCTCGATCAGCGTGTCGGCCAGGCGGCCCTTGATCGGCTCCAGAATGCGCTTGCCTTCCACATGCTTGTACTCGCCCTTGTTGAAGTCGCTGGCCGAGCCGTAGTACTCCTTGAACATCTCGCCGTCGACCTCCACGGTCTTG
>CANFIH010000096.1 GCA_947446855.1 Burkholderiales bacterium | reverse complement strand
GTCAATGCCACCCACCTGCTGGAAGTAGGTGAACTGCGTGACTTCCATGCCGTTGAGCCAGACTTCCCAGCCCAGGCCCCAGGCGCCCAGGGTCGGGTTTTCCCAATCGTCTTCGACGAAGCGGATGTCGTTCTTCTTCAGGTCGAAGCCCAGGGCTTCGAGCGAGCCCAGGTACAACTCCAGAATATTGGCCGGGGCCGGCTTGAGCACCACCTGGTACTGGTAGTAATGCTGCAGGCGGTTGGGGTTCTCGCCATAGCGTCCGTCCTTGGGGCGGCGGCTGGGCTGCACATAGGCGGCCTTCCAGGGCTCGGGGCCGATGGCGCGCAAAAAGGTGGCGGTGTGGGAGGTGCCGGCGCCGACTTCCATGTCGTAGGGTTGCAGCAGTGCGCAGCCCTGGCGGTCCCAGTAGTCCTGCAGTCGGAGAATGATTTGCTGAAAGGTGAGCATGTTGTGTGGGGGGAGCTGCCCGCGACTGTCGTGTAAACCCCCAATTCTACGGGGCGGGCATGCGCGCAACGGCGCCCGGACGCTAGTAAGGCCGTCTATGGCTGCGCGGTTGGCCACGCCGGGCGCCCACACCCCAGGCCCAGGCCAGCACCAGCAGGCAGAGCAGCCACAAGGGCCAGAGCCCCCAGCGTGCCACCCACCAGGCATAGGGCGTGGTGCCGCTGCGCCCTTCCACCACACCCTCGAGCACGCCCTGGGTCAAGCGCGGCAGTGCGGACAGCACCCGGCCCTGGTAGTCCAGGATCACCGTGGCGCCGGTGTTGGTGGCCCGCAAAAACGGGCGCTGAAACTCCAGCGCCCGCATGCGCGAGATCTGCAAATGCTGGTCTATGGCGGTGCTGTTGCCAAACCAGCCCAGGTTGCTGACGTTGGCAAACACCGTGGGGGCCAGCGCCGGGTCGATAAAGCGCGCACCCAGCTCCTCACCAAACAAATCCTCGTAGCAGATGTTGGGGGCGATGCGCTGGCCTTGCCAGTCAAAGGACGGCTGGCCTATGGCGCCGCGGTTGAAGTCGCCCAGGGGGATGTTCATCAGGCGGGTGAACCACTTGAACAGGGGCGGAATGAACTCGCCAAAGGGCACCAGATGGTGTTTGTCGTAGCGCCAGGGCCGGGCAGCGCCCGGGCTCAAGGCGATGACCGAGTTGGTGTAGCCCTGGTTGTAGTCGCCCAGGGGGATGCCGGTCAGCAGCGCGCTGCGGCCCTGCGCCACCTGGTGCGTCAGCGCGTCCCAATAGCCCTCGGGCAAGTCCTGCGGCAGCAAAGGGATGGCGGTTTCTGGCGCCAGCACCAGGTCGGCCCGGCTGTGTTGCAGGTGTTCGGCATACCAGGCCAAGGCGATAGGTACGCCGGTGCCACTGTCAAACTTCTCGTCCTGGGGAATATTGCCCTGCAGCAGGGCCACCGACAGGCTGCCGGTGGATGTGGTGAAGGTCAGACTCCAAGGCAGCCAGCCGGCCAGCAGCAGCGCAGCCAGCAGCAAGCGCTGCCAGCGCCCTGCCTGCTGCACCTGCGCCAGCGTGGCGGCGCACCAGGCCGCCAATGCGCCCACACCATAGACCCCCAGCACCGGAATCCAGAGCGAGAGCGGGCCTTCCGTGTGGGCGTAAGCCATGGCGCCCCAGCCAAAGCCGGTGAGCCAGGTGCCACGCGCCATTTCGGCCATGGTCCAGAGGGCCGCAAACAGCAGGGCCGCAGAGCCAGGCGCTTGCCAGGCCAAGCTGCGGTACAGCGCGCACGCAGCCGCATACAACAGCGCCAGCGCCAGCGCCAGCGCCAGCACCGCGATCCAGCTCAGCACCGACGGCAAGCCGCCATAGGTGTGCATGGCGATATACAGCCACCAAAAAGTGGCACACAGCCAGGCGCCGGCGTACAGGACACCGCGCCCAAAGGCCTGCCGGACGCTGTGGCTGCGCGCCACCAGCAGACACAGGGGAATCAGCGCCAGAATTTGCAGCCACCACAGCGGCTGCCCCGGCTTAAACCAGAAGGCAAAAGGCCAACAGACGGCGGCGGCAGCGCTGGCCCCTGCCAGCATCAGCACCGCGGCCTGAGCCCAGGCTGCAGCACCTTGGCGCCGTGTGGACGCGGCCACCATGGGGTTCAGGCTGCCGGCACGGGGGTCGGCGCGACCTTGAACCATTTCACCGCACCACCCTTGGTGTGCAGCACCGCAAAGTCCAGCCCGCCCAGGGTATGGCGCTCGCCGCGCTTGGGCACATGGCCCATGGTGTGGGCGATCAGGCCGCCTATGGTTTCAAAGTGGTCTTCCGGGTCACCGCTGTGCAGAACCACCTGGAAGGCGTCGTTGACGCGCTCTATGGGCGTGTCGCCACTGACCCGGTAGGTGCGGTCGGGCAGCGCAAAAATATCACCCTCGTCTTCGGGCATATCGAACTCGTCTTCGATCTCGCCCACGATTTGCTCCAGCACATCCTCGATCGTGATCAACCCGGCCACGCGGCCGAACTCATCGATCACGATGGCCAGGTGGTTGCGGTTGCCGCGGAAGTCGCGCAACAAATCATTCAGTCCCTTGGATTCCGGCACAAAGACGGCCGGGCGGATCAGGGCGCGGATGTTCAGCTCGGGGGCGCGCTGCAGCTTGAGCAGGTCCTTGGCCATCAGGATGCCGAGGATGTTTTCGCGCTCATTCTCAAACACCGGAAAGCGCGAATGCGCTGTGTCAATCACCTGGTGCAGCAACTCGTCCATGCTGGAGCTGATGTCCAGAAAATCCATGCGCGTGGCCGGCACCATCACATCGCCGGCACTCATGTCCGCCATGCGGATCACCCCTTCGAGCATCAGGCGCGACTCGGCGCCAATGATGTTGTTGTCCTGCGCCTCGGCCAGGGTCTCTATCAACTCGTCGGTAGAGTCCGGCCCGGGATGAATGAACTCGGCCAGCTTTTGCAAAAAGGTCCGTTTATCTTCTTTTTCGCCAGGGCGCGCGGGATGGGGGTCTGACACAGAGAGGACGGCGCAAGGCCGGTTGTTGCGGAAGGCCTAGGATAGCGGATTTGCCTGCCTGCGCGGCACCCGGGCCGCCGGCCTTCACGACAAATGGTTTTTTTGCGCCTGGCTGACGGCTTGGCGAGCCGACTGCATGCCGGACACCAGGCGCCAGAATTGCTTGGCCTGCACTTTGAGGCGGTAATCGGCCCGGGCCAACTGCTCCTGCATGATTTCCGTCGCCCGGCTATTCAAGGAGGCTTGTGGCAGTTGCAGATAGGCTTCGGACTCCATGCCCTCGCGCTGCACCCGGGCACCCGCGTTGCGGGCAATTTTGAGCATGGCCGCGTTCTCGCTTAGCGCATGGATGAACAGCGTTTGCACGTTATGGTTGCGGGCCTGCATGGCACAGCGCTCAAACAGCAGCGCTGCATAACCCCGCCCCCGCGACTTTTCCCGCACCGACACACCGAACTCAGCGCAAGCCTGCTTCTTGTCGCCATACGCCAGGTGCGCCACGGCCAACAGGGTGAGCTTGCGGTCGTAAATACCAAATATGTCATCGCGCTCAAAGTTCAGACCGTCGGCGTACAACTGAATCTGCGCATCTTGCGCGGCATAGCCGAAACGCAGATACCGGTCCCGCGCGCTGAGCGAGAGCAGATGCTTGGCAATACGGCTGCGGTGGTTGGAGCCCAGGGAGCGAATCGGAACAATGAGCGACGGCGCCAGGTGCGCTCTGCGTTGCGCCTGACCTTCGGTGGGCGGGCGCAGCGCACCCCACACCGCCAGAATGGTGGCTTTTACAAAAGCGGTAAATTGAGTCATGGCCCGAATATAAGGGTTTTCCCTAGTTTGCTCTCACTGATGCCATGCAAACCCCCTGTGGTTGTCGCCAGTGCGCGACAGGGCCGGCCGTCGTATTCGATAGACTTGCCCTGAAATGGATCCTGCCCACACCATCCGCGACGCCATCGCCCAGGTCTTTGCATTGCGCGCCAAGGCCGCAGAGGAGCCTGGCCTGGGGCAGGCCGTCAGCGCCATCAAGCGACTGCAAGCCCAGCGCTTCCACGGCAGCTATGCCGATCTGCTGCAATCCGCCGCATACGGCGCAGCATCCCGCTTCTTCCTGGACGAGTTGTATGGCGAACGGGACTATTCCGAGCGGGACAGCCAGTTCGCCCGCATTGCCGGCAGCCTGGCCACGGTGTTGCCCGCGCCCGTCGTGGGTACCACGGTCGCCCTGGCGCAACTGCATGCCTTGACCGAAGCCCTGGACCACGCCATGGCCCTGCAATGGCTGCACCTGCGCCAGCAGACCCCCGCCTCAGAGACCGAGGCCTATGTGCTGGCCTGGCGGGCGGTTGGGCGGCAGGCGGAGCGCCAACTGCAGCTGGACGGTGTGATGCAATTGGGCAGCCAGTTGGTGGGCCTCACGCGCAAGCCGGGGCTGTCGACCCTGCTCAAGCTCATGCGCCGCCCGGCTGCCGCAGCCGGCCTGGCGTCCTTGCAGCAATTTCTGGAAACCGGATTCGGTATTTTCAGAACCCTGGCCCGCGCCGACCACCAGGCCCAGGTGTTTCTGGACACCATTGCACAAAGAGAATCCGCCTGGCTGGAAACGATGTTTGACGGGCCTGCTGCAGCGCAGGCACTGGCCCGGCTGACCTCGGCCCGCTGAACCCGGAGCACCACAGCAGGCCGGGCTGCAGCCGCTCAGGCGGCCTGGCGTTGCTGCGTCAGCACCTCATGCAAGGCACACAGCGCCAGCGTGAGTTTGTGCTTGGGGTCCAGATGAATCATGGGCCGTGACAGCTCATGCGACTCGCGGATCTTGATGGAGGATGGCAGGTAGGGCTGCAGCACGGGCAGGCCCTCGGCGATCAGTTCGTTGACCAGGCGCTGCGGCAGGTTGGCTCGCGGCTGAAACTGGTTGACCACAATACCCTTGACCTCGAGGTCCGGGTTGTGATCGGCCTTGATCTCCTGCACGTTCTCCAGCAGGGTGTACAGCGCCTTGCGGGAAAAGTCGTCACAGTCAAACGGGATCAGGCAACCTTTGGCACCAATCAGTGCCGACCGGGTGTAAAAGTTCAACGCCGGCGGGGTGTCGATATAGATACGGTCGTAGTCTTCACCGAGTTGCTGCAGCGCTTCGCGCAGCTTGTAAATTTTCTGGCGTGATTCCAGCTTGGTCTGCAACTCGTTGAGTTCGGGGTCGGAGGCCATCAGGTGCAGGTTCTCGAACGGGGTCTGCACGATGTAATCCGAGGGGTCCATGCGCTTGAAGCTGTAGCTCAGGCAATACTCAAAAAAGCCGCCGACACTGACACCGTCTTCGTAACCGGTTTCCCCCAGCAGGTAGCTGCTGGAATTGCCCTGCGGATCCAGGTCAATGACCAGGGTGCGCAGGCCCTGTGCGGCGCTGATGGCGGCCAGGTTGCAGGTGATCGTTGATTTGCCAACGCCCCCTTTTTGGTTGAATACGACCAGCGCCATGGTGTGTGCCCTTTACTTCATACATAGACCGGTATAGGCCGGTCTGCATCTGAAGTGTACCCGCCTGAATTCGCGCCATCGCCCTGTCCCGGGTCATGCAACGCCCTTGGCCGGGCTGGCAGCTTGCTGCAGCGGCAGACTGAGCGTAAAGACAGCGCCGCCGCCCGCGCGGTCCGCATAGCTCAGGCTGCCGCCGTGCGCCAGGGCAACGCGCTGGGCAATCGCCAGGCCAATGCCAAAGCCACCCTTGAAGCCGGACTGCTGCAGCCGGTTGAAGATGGCAAACAGGCGGCCCATTTGCTCAGCCGGAATACCGGGCCCCCGGTCGCTGACGCGAAAATGCAGCGCCTGGTCCGCGGACACGTCCAACGCAACGGCACTGCCTTCGGGGCTGAACTTGGCGGCATTGATGAGCAGGTTTTCCAGCACCATGAGCACGAGATCCTGGTCCACAGAGACCGAAGCGGGCAAGTCGGCTGCCGAGTCCAGCGTAAAAACACGGCTTGCAAACAGGGGGCGCACGCGTTGCAAGCCTTCATCGGCGATGTGACGCGGCTCGGCCGGAGCAATATGGGGCCGGAATTCGGCATTGGCCAGCCGCTGCAAGGTCAGATGCCGGTCAATCAGGCCGCCTACCCTGTCTGCATAGGCTTTGATGCGCAGGGCTCGGGTCCGCACTTGTTGCGGCTTCTCCAAGCATTCATTTTCCAGATTTTTGACAGCCGTCTGGATGGCGGCCAACGGGGAGCGCAGTTCATGGGCCACGAAGGAGAAGAACACCGTTTGTTCGTCGCGCAATTTGCGTTCATTCACCAGCACCTCGTTGGCCGTTTTGATGGCACCCAAGGCGGCATCCCGTTCGCGCTTGAGCGCCTGGGAGTCGACCACAACGCCCACATGGACCAGCAAGAGAAAGGTCAACAGGCCGGGCACCCAGCTCAAGTAATGCAGGGTGCCGACGGGCACCCATCCCATCAATATCAACCGTCCCATTACCAAGGAGAGGACCACGACCACTTGCGCTGCAAAAAAATACCCCGCCCCGCGAACCTTGGCACGCCAGCGAATCCAGGACACCCATCCGGCGCAGACTTCCACTATCAGGGAGACCAACTGCAGCATGGGCCCGCCCCAGGTGTTGTACATGTGGATATAGCGCGTGAAAGGGGCTGCAAGGGCCAGGCAATAGGCCAGCAAAAAAAATTGATACAGGCGGGGAAAGTCAGCCCGTATGCGCAAGGCGTTGCTAAACACCAGGCCCACCGAAACCGTTGTGAAGGCCAAAGACCAGGGCACCATCAGGTCGGCAATGGCCGGCAGGCTTGGCGTGAAGAACGGAGCCACCAGGCCCAGGCCTGCGGCAACCAGGCAGAGCGTGTTGACCGTCAGCATGGCAAAGAGCAGGATTTGCCATTCGCGGCTGTGCAGCCAGTGAACAATGGAGATCAGGAGCGACATGCAAATCATGCCCAGCACCGCGCCAAAATACAGCAGCTCGGATTGCGTGTTGTCCCGCAGCGCCGCAGGCTGCCAAAGCACCAACTCACCCGCCAGGGTGGAGTCCGACTCCATGCGCAGATAGAAGGTCTGCGGTCGGGTGTCCGGAAAGTCCAGTGCAAACACGGGAACACGGTACTGAAGCTTGCGGTCAGCAAACGCAAACTGATCACCGGCCTGTGCCACCGTGAAGCCCGCGGCCGCTGGCGCATACAGGCGCAAATCGTTGATATAGGGATTGCTGAACTCCAGAAACCAGGTGTGCGGTGCATCCTCTTGGCGCTGCAAGCGCAGACGCAACCAGACGACTTCTTTTTCATAACCCAGCTTGGGTGGCCCGCTCAATGAAACGAACCGGGCGGCAAGGTCGGGGCGCGTCAGTTCGTCCACCACCAGTGTTCCGCTGGCGTCCCGCAGGAGGGCGACATCCGGGCCGTCGACTGTGTAGGCCAATTGCTGGGCGGACAAAACGCCCGCTGCGCAGCCGAAATGGCAAAGCGCCAGCACAGCAAAAATCCAAGGCATGAGGCAACGCGGAATTCTTCGGTTAAACAACATGCCTCGCTTCCCTTGGGTTTTTGATCTTGGGCGTCAATTTTATGCACACCCATTCATACACCGCATTATTTTTCGCCTAGCACAGGGGGAAGAATGATGTGCCTGCTTTTTCAGCACGAGCCGCCAGCCCAACAGGCATGCGGGTTTGGCTGGCTTACCCCCGGGTTATCCCCAGCTCAGCGCACAGATTGTGGGGAGGGATTTTGGGCCTGCAGGGCCTGCCACACCGCTTCCATCCGGCTGGTGACGGCGGCATCCATGCCCATGGGCCGGCCCCATTCGCGGCTGGTCTCACCCGGCCATTTGTTGGTGGCATCCATCCCCATCTTGCTGCCCAGGCCGCTCACCGGCGAGGCAAAGTCCAGGTAGTCGATGGGCGTGTTATCGGCCAGCAGTGTGTCGCGGATCGGGTCCACGCGGGTGGTGATGGCCCAGATGACTTCGGCCCAGTCGCGGATGTTGACGTCTTCATCCACCACCACAATGAACTTGGTGTACATGAACTGGCGCAGAAAGCTCCAGATGCCAAACATGACCCGGCGCGCAGGGCCGGGGTAGGACTTTTTGATCTGCACCACCGCCATGCGGTAGCTGCAGCCTTCGGGCGGCAGATAGAAGTCGGTGATCTCGGGGTACTGGCGCTGCAGCAGCGGCACAAACAACTCGTTCATGGCCAGGCCCAGCATGGCCGGCTCGTCCGGCGGCTTGCCGGTGTAGGTGGAGTGGTAGATGGGCTCACGCTTGCGCGTGATGCGGTCTATGGTGAAGACGGGGAAGGCAGCCTGCTCGTTGTAGTAGCCGGTGTGGTCGCCGTAGGGGCCTTCCAGCGCATGTTCAAAACCGCTGGCGTGGTTCGCGTCCGGGTGGATATGGCCCTCGAGCACGATCTCGCTTGACGCCGGCACGCGCAGCTCGCTGCCTATGGCCTTGACCAGCTCGGTGCGGCTGCCGCGCAGCAGGCCGGCAAACTGGTATTCGCTCAAGGAGTCGGGCACCGGCGTGACGGCACCCAGAATCGTGGCCGGGTCGGCGCCCAGGGCCACACACAGGGGATAGGGCTCGCCGGGGTGTGCAATGCCATGTTCCCGGAAGTCCAGCGCGCCACCGCGTTGCGGCAGCCAGCGCATGATGACCTGGTTGCGGGACAGCACCTGCTGGCGGTAAATGCCCAGGTTTTGCCGCGCCTTGTTCGGGCCCTTGGTGATCACCAGGCCCCAGGTGATGAGCGGCGCCACATCGCCGGGCCAGCAGTGCTGGATCGGCAGTTGGCCCAAATCGACGGCATGGCCCTCCAGCACCACCTCCTGGCAGGCGGCATGGCGCAACTCCTTGGGCGCCATGTTCCACAGGGTCTTAACCATGGCACCCAGGCCGACGAACTCCTTGAAGCCGCGCGGGGCTTCCGGCTCTTTGAGCGAGGCCAGCACCTGGCCGAACTGGCGCATCTCGCTGATGTCAGACACGCCCATGCCCAAGGCCACGCGGCGCGTACTGCCAAACAGATTACCCAGCACCGGAATGCGGTGGCCACTGGGGTTTTCAAACAGCAGGGCCGGGCCGCCGGCGCGCAAGCTGCGGTCGCACAGCGCCGTCATTTCCAGATGCGGCGAGACGGCTTGCGTCACACGGACCAGTTCGCCCAGCTGCTCGAGTTGGGCCATGAATTCCCGCAGGTCCCGGTAGGCCATGCGGCTTAACTCAGTGAGGGCAAGGGCGCCGGTTCGGGCGGCAGGCCGCTCCAGCGCGGTGCGTCAGCCTGCGGCAGGCCCAGCACATCGAGCACGCGGCCGACGGTCTGGTTGATCATGTCGTCCACCGAGGCGGGCGGGTGGTAGAAGCTGGGCACCGGCGGGAAGATGATGCCGCCCATTTCGGTGACCGCCGTCATATTGCGCAGATGCGCCAGGTTGAACGGCGTCTCGCGCACCATCAGCACCAGACGGCGGCGTTCTTTCAGCATGACATCGGCCGCGCGGGTCACCAGGTTGTCGGACAGGCCCAGCGCCACCGCCGCCAGGGTGCGCATGGAGCAAGGCGCAATCACCATGCCATCGCACTGGAAGGAGCCGCTGGCAATCGCCGCACCCACCGCATGGGCCGGGTGCACTACATCGGCCAGTTCTTCCAGATGGGCACGGTCCATCTGCATTTCGTGGCGCAGCGTGAGCAGCCCGGCACTGGACACCGTCAGATGTGTTTGCACGTCCGGCATGGTTTTGAGTATCTGCAACAGGCGCACGCCATAGATGGCACCGCTGGCGCCGGTGATGGCGACAATAATTTTTTTCATATCAAGCCGGGGTGAACCGGGCCTTCAGGCTGGCAAAAACCCGGGAGGGTTTGAATGACTCCAGGGTGACGAGGGGTGCTTCGATGGCATCCAGGGAGTTCTTGACCAGGAGGCCGAGTTCGGTGTCGCCCTCCATCGCCAGGCGGCGGCTGAAGAACAGCGTGTCCGGGTCTTCCTGGCGGCGCGCCAGCAGCATGAAGTCGTAGGCGCTGGCAGCGATGGTGAGGTCGGCCGCGCCGCGGTTCTGGCTGGCCACGAAGCGGTCCTTGCGCCATTCAAAGTCAAAGGCCCACTGCGCATCGGTCACGCGCAGGCGCAGCTTCTTGCCCACCAGCAGTGGTGTTACATCGCTGGCCAGGTGGCGGGTCAGCGCCAGGTTCAGGCCGCCCACAAACAGCAGGGAGCCGGGGTAGGCCGGCAAGCGGGCCAGCAGATCGCCCACAGGCTTGGGAACCAGATAGCTTGGAGAGGTCATGAACGTGTCCTTGTGAATCAGGCCAGCGCGGCTTGCACGTCAGGCACTTGGGCGGCGGTGGCCAATTGGTCCAGCCCGGGTTTGCCATACCAGTAACCGTTGCAGGCCTCGCCCGGCAGATAAGCGGCAATGGATTGCTGCGCCTGGGCCGCGCTTTGCCGGCCTTTGAGCACCGCATCAAAGGCCTGCAGAATGTCCAGCGTGTGACTGGCTTGCGGACTGACGCGCACCACATCCACGCCCAGCGTGCGCATGTCGTCCAGCTCTGCCAGCAATACCTGCACCCGGGCCGACTGTGTTTGCGTGCCGTTGAGCACCAGAAAGCTTTCGTCTTCGCGCGTGCGCATCAGCAAGCCGTCGGGATAGGCCATGCAGCTGAACTGGCAATCGTCCTTGGGCAGATTGCGGTGGCGCGCGGTAAAGCAGCGCGCCGAAAACGCCAGCGGCATGCGCCCAAAGGCAAACACTTCGCTCTGCAATGCCGCCGGGCGATCGCGCAATATCAGCGCCAAATCGGCACGGCTCATCTCCAGCGGCATCACCCAGCGCCGGGCGCCCAGACCCGCCAGCCACTGCAGCGTGGGCAGGTTGTAGACATTGAGGTGCGGCCCGGCCACAAAGGGCACCTTGGCGGCCAGGCAATGCACCGCGCCCATGTCATTGGCTTCCACCTCAAACTCGGGGTTGCGCGTGATCTTGTGCAGCACGGCGACATCGGCGCCGGACTCGATCAGCACCTGGGTGGACAGCACCACCTCCTTGCCCGCCGCACGCAGGCGCCCGGCAATATCCAGCCAGTCGGCCAGGCGCAGTTCGTGGCGGCGCGAGCACACGGTTTCGCCCAGGTAGACGATGTCCACCGGCGCGCTTTCCACCATGGCATAAAAGGCCAGCGTGGTGTCACGCGGCCAGTAGGTCAGAAGAGGGCCGAGGGCAAGCTTCACGTTGCAATCCTTTTCATTATTTCCAGGGGCGGTGGTAGGCGCCCAGCGTGTGCTGCTGGCCTTCGGCCACCTTGTCCAGCGAGCTCATCCAGACCGGCTTGGCCGAGTAGCGGTGCGGGTTGGCCACACAGCTGTCTATGGCCTCGCGCCAGACCTTGGTCACCTGCGCCACATAGGCCGGGCTGCGCTGGCGCCCTTCGATCTTGATGGCGCTGATGCCCATGGCCAGCAACTGCGGCAACAACTCCAACGTGTTCAGGCTGGTGGGCTCTTCCACGGCGTAGTAGTTGTGGTCGTCGCCCACATCAAAGCGGCCCTTGCACAGCGTGGGGTAGCCGGCGTTTTCACCGGGCGCGTAGCGGTCTATCAACACGCCGTTCAGGCGTGACTCGCGGCCCAGCGGCGTCTCCTGCCAGCGCACCGCCTTCGGGGGCGAGCACACGCCATGGGTGTTGGGCGCCTCGCCCGTCACGTACGAGGACAGGGCGCAGCGCCCTTCCACCATCACGCACAGGCTGCCAAAGCCGAACACCTCGATCTCCACCGGCGTCTTTTCCAGCAACTGCTCCACCTGCACCATGGAGAGCACCCGCGGCAGCACGGCACGGGCAATGCCGAAGTGCTCGTAGTAGAAATTGATGGCCTCATAGTTGGTGGCCGAGCCCTGCACCGAGAGATGCAGGCGCAAGTCGGGGTGGTGCTTTTGCGCATAGCCCATCAGGCCCGGGTCGGCCAGGATGACGGCGTCCACACCGGCAGCTGCCGCCCGGTCAATGGCGCTGTGCCAGGTCTGCACAGTACCGGCCTGCGGATAGGTGTTGAGCGCCACCAGCACCTTGCGGCCCCGCGCATGCGCATAGGCAATGCCGGCGTTGATGGCTGCCTCGTCAAAATTCAGGCCGGCAAAGTTGCGCGCGTTGGTGGCATCCCTGAAGCCGAGGTAGACGCAGTCAGCGCCCTCGTCCACCGCCGCCTTGAGAGCGGGCAGGCTGCCCGCCGGGCATACCAATTCCATTTTCTTGCGGGGGGACTCGCCTGCTGCGGGCACAGGGGCGCTTGGCGCGTGGGTGGTCAAAACCATGGGTACAAGCCCGAGCCCGGCGTCGGAAAAAACGCCAGACCTTGAGGCAGAAAAGTTGTAGCGCGACGCTAACAGTGACGCATCCGAAGGCCCATGATGTAGGTCAACCCGTTCGCAGATCAGGGGCAACGGGCGCTTAACTGCTAATCTGTCACCCATTCAAACCACAGGCGCCACACCATGCACAACCCGCACGAAGAAGACTATGCCTCCGAACCCGTCGCCCGACTGCGCGCCGATCTGGCGCTGGCTCTGCGGGCTGCCGCCTTCCACGGCCTGGCCGAAGGGGTGTGCAACCATTTCAGCGTGGAGCTGCCGGACCAGTCCGGACGCTTTTTGCTCAACCCGCGCGGCCTGTTGTGGGAAGAGGTACAGGCCGATGACATTGTGCTGATTGATGGAGAGGGCAACATCCTGGCCGGACGCCACGCGGTGGAGCCCACGGCCATGTACATCCATGCGGCCATTCACCGCATCGCCCAAAAAGCCTGCGTGCTGCACACCCACATGCCCTATGCCACGGCGCTGTCGCTGACGCCGCAGCGCATGCTGGACACCACCTTGTCGCAGAACGCCATGCGCTTCCATGGCCGCACGGCGGCCGATGCGCACTACAACGGCCTGGCCCTGGACAGCGCCGAGGGCGAGCGCATCGCCCACGCCATGCAGGGCGCCGATGTGGTGTTTCTGGGCAACCACGGTGTGGTGGTCTGCGGCGAACGCATGGACCACGCCTATGACGACCTCTACTACCTGGAGCGTGCCTGCTGTGTCCAGGTGCTGGCCCAATCGACGGGCCTGGGCGTGACACCGGCCTCCCCGGCCCTTGCCCAAAAGGTGATGGAGCAGACCCTTGGCGAGCGCCTGCAGTCCGAATTGTTCTTTGCCGCGCTGGGCAGAAAGCTGTGAGCGACAAGGTGACTTCACCCGACCCGGAAAAAGGAGTCGCACGTGTGCATTCCATACAAGGAGAAAACGATGTCCAAACTCCATGAAGATTTTTCGATTGCTCGGCTGAACGCAATGGGACAGGAGTATTTGCCGGGAACGCTTGGCCTTGAAATGACTGAATTGGCGCAGGGCACCTTGAAGAGCAGGATGCCCGTGAAGAAGCTGCATTTCGCACCCAATGAATTCCTGCACGCGGCCAGCATCGTTGCACTGGCGGACACCACGTGCGGCTACGCCACCATGGCCCATCTCCCTGCGGGAGCACAGTCGTTTACGACCATCGAGCTCAAGAGCAATCACCTGGGCACCGTCCGGGAAGGCAGCATTGCGTGCCATGCGACGGCGCAGCATATGGGGCGCAACACCCACGTGTGGGATGCCGTCATTACCGATGAAGCGACCGGAAGGAAGCTTGCACTTTTCCGTTGCACCCAAATGATTCTTTGGCCCAAGTAAGGCTTTAAGTCCTTCGCTGTTACTGACTGATATCTTCCGTGACGGCCGGGCGACTTGTTCCACGGGTGATAGCGGGTTGGTGGCGGCGTATCAACCCACTTTTTATACAGGGTCCTGTGATGAAACCAATGGGGCTAGCCCTTGCAACGCTCCTTTTCACCACCGCAGTGCGGGCTGACGTCCAAGCGCTGCCGCCATCCCGTGGGCCGCACACGGTGGCTGAGGCGGTTCCGCATATTCTGGGTAGGCTGACACCCACACAGCGTTTCATCATTCAAGAGACCAGCAAAGACAATCTCGTTTTGTTCATGGGCGAATGGGGCGAGGACATTGAACTGCTGCTGGGGCGCAACAACGGGAACACGGCACTCACCGAAGCCAGCTGCGCCCCCCCCGCCTTGCGCCGCACGACGGGCACGCGCTGCATGCTGATCCGGGCGCGAGTCGCGCTAAGCTTCTGGCTTTTTGATCACACATCCAAATGAACGATTCCCAATTTGAAGCGGGGCTTGCCATGCGCAAGCAGGTCATGGGCGAGGACTTTGTCGCACGCGCATTTGAAAGCGTCACCGACTTCACGGCGCCGTTGCAACAGCACATCACCCGCAATGCCTGGGGCGACGTCTGGCAGCGCCCGGGGCTGGACCTCAAAACCCGCAGCCTGGTCACCGTGGCCATGCTGACGGCGCTGGGCAAGCAAAACGAGCTCAAGGGCCATGTGCGCGGCGCGCTCAACAACGGCGCCACGGTGCAGGAAATACAGGAAGTGCTGCTGCACGCCACCGTGTATTGCGGCGTGCCCGCGTCGGTAGAAGCTTTTCGCAGCGCGGCTGAGGTGGTGCAGGCGGTGTCCGCTGCCGCCACCGAGGCAAAAAAATAGGCCCGGTTTCCCGGGCCTGGAGCAGCCCGGCTGCGCACCCAAGAAGGGCGCAGCCGGTGCCTTGGCCGCTTACGCGGCGTCCACGATGGCGTTGAAGGTGGCGCTGGGGCGCATCACTTCGGTCACCTTCTTCAGGTCAGCCAGGTAGTAACCGCCGATATCGACCGGCTTGCCCTGCACCGCCTTGAGCTCGTCGGTGATCCGGGCTTCGTTGTCCGCCAGGGCCCGGGCCATGGGGGCGAAGTGGACCTGCAGATCCTTGTCTTCGGTCTGCGCGGCCAACTCCTGGGCCCAGTACAGGGACAGGTAGAACTGGCTGCCACGGTTGTCGAGCTGGCCGGTCTTGGGGCTTGGGCCCTTGTTGTTGTCCAGCAGCTTGCCGGTGGCAGCGTCCAGCGTCTTGGCCAGAATCTTGGCCTTGGCGTTGCCGGTCTTGAGACCCAGGTCTTCCAGGGACACGGCCAGGGCCAGGAACTCGCCCAGCGAATCCCAGCGCAGGTGGTTCTCTTCCCCCAGCTGCTTGACGTGCTTGGGCGCGGAGCCGCCGGCGCCCGTCTCGTACATGCCGCCGCCGGCCATCAGCGGCACGATGGACAGCATCTTGGCGCTGGTGCCCAGTTCCAT
>CANFIH010000095.1 GCA_947446855.1 Burkholderiales bacterium | reverse complement strand
CGGACTGAGTTTGCCCATCAATACAAAATACAAGCCTCGATAGGCACCTGTGCGCTCCAGTGCCGACTGGTCGGCCGGTGTCTCCACCACGCACAGCTTGGTGTGGTCGCGCTTTTCGTCCAAGCAGGTAGCGCAAACCGAATGTTCGGTGAAGGTGTGACATAGCTCGCAATGCTGTGTCAGGTTGCAGGCATCCTGCAAAGCACGCGCCAGGTGTTGCGCAGCAGCGCGGTCGTGCTGCAGCAAATGAAATGCCATGCGCTGTGCCGACTTAACGCCCACGCCGGGCAGACGTTTCAGGGCCTGAATCAGCGCGTCAAGGGAATGGGCGTCGGACATGCAGCGCGGCGGTGCCTTATCAGAATGGAAACTTCATGCCACCGGGCAGGCCCGGCATGCCGGCGGTTACTTTGCCCATCTTTTCTGTGGAAGTTTCTTCAGCTTTGCGCACTGCGGCATTAAACGCAGCTGCCACCAGGTCTTCCAGCATGTCTTTGTCATCGGCCAGCAGGCTGGGGTCGATGGTGATGCGCCTGACTTCGTGTTTGCAGGTCATGGTGACTTTGACCAAACCTGCGCCGGACTCACCGGTGACTTCGACGTTGCCCAACTCATCCTGGGCCTTTTTCATGTTGTCCTGCATCGCCTGCGCTTGCTTCATCAATCCGGCGAGTTGTCCTTTGTTGAACATGGTTTTCCTTCAAGGTTTCAAAAAAATTACAGTGGTTTGAGGGAGCCCGGCACGATTTTGGCGCCAAAGTCCCTCATCATGGTCTGCACAAACGGGTCGTCCAGAATGATCTTTTCAGCAGCGCGCTGCTTCTCTTCAGAAGCGGCCGCATTGCGTCGCGCCGGGCAGTCAGTCACACGTCCGACCTCCACCGCCAGCGTGATGTCAAAACCGGCATTGCGCAGCGCCACCGTCAGGCGCTCGCGCGAATTGGGCTGGTTCAGCGTCTCGCGCTCAACACGCAGCAGCCATTGGTCGGTGTCGCGCGCGACCAGTTGCGATTGCAGTGCCAGCTCCCGCACGATCGCTCCAATGGCTTCTGCAGCCACAAGTTGCTGCACCGTGGCGTACCAAAAGTTCCCCTCCTCGTCCGGAATCAAGACCGGCGCAGCGGGACTGAGTGCCATATCAACCCGCGACTCGGACTGCTGGCGCACCGGCATGGCCAGCACTTTGGTAATGGGATGGGCAGGAAGCAGGGGCTCGGTCGCGGCAGCGTCTACATGCACCGGCAGGTCTGCAGCCGGATCGCTATCCAGCACGCCTAGCATCTGTCCGGCGGGTTGATGGCCCAGTGGTTCAACCGGCACGGCAATCGGGGGTTCCATGCGGGGCAATGCAGGCGATGGGACATCAGGCGCAGGGTCATCCTCCCAGGGTTGCACGGCGCGCGGCTTATTCGGTACTGCAGGTACTAACGCCTGCTCAAACGGCTCGGGCCGGATGGACGGCAAGGTACTAGAGGAAACAGGAGCCTGCACAACAGGCGCAATGATCTCGGGAGCTGCGTTGCGCGCTGCAGGACTGGAGACAGGCAAGACGTGCGCTGCTAGAGGCGGCGGCTCAGCCCGCGTTAGAGTTTTTTTTTCAGCCGGTGGCTTAAAGGCCAGAAGGCGCAGCAACACCATGGTGAGAGCAGCATATTCGTCCGGCGCCAGTCCCAGGTCCGCACGCCCATGCAAACAAATGCTGTAAAGCAGCTGGGTTTCATCGACCGGCATCAGCTCGGCCAAGCGCGCAATGTCTGCAGCTTCCGGGTCAGATTCGTCGCCCGCAACCGGGCCGGCTGCCTGCAAAACGGCCATGCGCTGCAACACGGTCGACATTTCTTCCAGGGTGGAGGCAGCGCTCAAACCATTCACACGCAAGGTTTCAGACATCTCCACCACGGCGCGGCCATCACCGCTTGTCAGGGCCTCAATCAAGCGAAACACATAGCTGCGGTCCACGCTGCCCAACATTTGGCGCACGGTGGCCTCCTGCAACTCGCCCGAGCCAAAGGCAATCGCTTGGTCTGTCAGGCTGAGTGCGTCGCGCATGGAGCCGCGCGCGGCTCGTGCCAGCAGACGCAGGGCTTGGACTTCGGCATTGACGTTTTCCAGCTGCAGCACCTGCACCAGGTGCTCACGAATCGTCTCTGGCGCCATCGGTCGCAGATTGAACTGCAGGCAGCGCGACAGCACGGTCACGGGCACCTTTTGAGGGTCAGTCGTGGCCAACACAAACTTCAGGTACTCTGGCGGCTCTTCCAGCGTTTTCAACATTGCGTTGAACGCCGTGTTGGTGAGCATGTGAACCTCATCAATCATGAAGACTTTGAAGCGCCCCTGCACTGGTTTGTAGACCGCCTGCTCCAGCAGGGCCTGCACCTCGTCCACGCCGCGGTTTGAGGCGGCATCGAGCTCGGTGTAATCGACAAAACGGCCACTATCAATGTCGGTACATGCCTGGCACACGCCACAGGGTGTCGCCGTAATGCCGCCGGTTCCATCAGCACCCTGGCAGTTCAGCGATTTGGCCAGAATGCGCGAGACCGTGGTCTTGCCAACACCGCGCGTGCCCGTGAAAAGATAGGCATGGTGCAGGCGCTGGGTGGTGAGCGCATTGCTCAGGGCCCGAACGACGTGGTCCTGCCCCACCATTTCGGTGAAATTGCGCGGACGGTACTTGCGGGCGAGCACGAGATAAGACATGCGCCGATTCTACGGGCTTGGACTTTGCCATCCGGGCAGCAAATGCCTAGACTACAATACGGTTTGACGGGCCTCCTCGCATGGGGAAGCGGCCAACCGGGTCAGGTGGGGAACCAAGCAGCCCTAACTGTGGAGCCAGTGCCGAGGTAAGGCTCGTCAACCTCAATTCATCCGTTTTGACTCAAGAGGATCCGTGCTTTCAAAACGAACACTCCTCTGGCTCAAAACCCGGCTTACTGGCTCCAAGTCAGTTACAGCAGAACAACGCGCCAAAGATCTGATCGCAGCCATTGATGCAGGCGGACTGCCTTTGAACCCTGCGCGCGTCAATGACATCGCCAGACAGCTAGGCCTGGAAGTCTCGGTTAAAGCGCCTATGGCGCAAACCATTGAGCGTATTCGGCAAGCACTGACCCGAACTTGAGCCGCGGCGCCGAATAAACGCGGCAATTGCACACCAACAATCAGAATCGTTGCAAAGCCACTCTATTTGGTTTGACAGGCAGAGAATGGGCTGAGAAATGCCCCTTGCAAGGGTTTTAAGCACGGGCATCGGCAGGATAATCGGGCATAAAGAACGAAGGTTGTTGCCATGCAGATACTCCAGGCGGCGCGCCGCTTACTCCTGGGTCTGGCTTTGGGCTGTAGCAGCGTGATTGCGCTAGCCCAGATGCCTACCGTCTTTCACTTGGGTATCGCGCCGCACACCAGTGCAAGGGTGATTTTGGAAATGTACCAACCGCTGCGTCTGCAGTTGGAAAAAGCCCTCGGCATTCCCGTAGAAGTTGTAACCGCGCCAGACTTCACCGAGTTTGCAAAACGTATGTTGCATCAGGACTACGACATTGCGATCACCACGGGACACCAGGCGCGCCTGGCACAGACTGATGGTGAATACCAGCCTTTACTCACCTACAGCGCCGACTTCCGCGCCGTCGCGCTGGTGGTAGGTGGCAGTCCCCTGAAAAATGCCCAAGACCTGATTGGCAAGCAGGTCGTGGGCCTGTCCACGACCTCACTGGTAACCTTGTGGGGCCAGCACTGGATGAAGCAAAGCCACAACCACGACAGTCTGCGTTACGTCAGTGCGTCGGACAGCGTGGCGCGTCTGGTGCTTTCAGGCGAGGCGGCGGCCGGCTTCATGTCATTGGCCAACTATCAAAGCCTCAACCGCGAGTTGCAGGCCCAAATGCGCTTTCTTGTGGTCAGCGAGCCCATGGCGGGTCGGGTCTACATGCTCAATAAGCGCCAGGCCGGGCACAGGGATACGATCGATGCCGCACTGACCGCCTTTGCGACCAGTGCTGAAGGTAAGTCTTACTTTGAAAAGTACAAACTCGAGGGCTACCGCAAGCTTAGGCCCAAGGAACTGGAACTGATGGAGCCCTACGCCAAAGAAGTGCGCGCCTCACTGCAATGAAACTTCACGGCATCGGTTTTCCCATGCACTCGGTTCGGGCGCGCTTTCTACTGGCTGCGGTGCTGTTGGAGGCTGTGATGTTGACCCTATTGGTAACCAACAGTTTGCGCCTGATGAACGACTATCTGTTGGAACAAGTACAACAGCATGCACGTCAGATTACGCCAATTCTGAGTGCGGCCACCATTGCGCCATTGGCGCAACGCGACTACGCCACCGTGCAGTCGGTTCTTAACGAAAGCCTGAGCCAAAAAGGTGTGAGCTACTTGGTGGTGGAGGATTCACAAAAAAACCGGGTCGCGAGCAGCAGTTGGCCGGTGGACCAGCCTTTGCCACCGGCAGACAACGGTTTCGAGCTATCGCTGCAGCTAGCGCAACCGGTGCACCATGTACAAACACCCATTCTGATGTCTGGTCAGCGCCTGGGCACTCTCTATATGGGGCTGGATTTATCACATGTGCAGGCGGCGCGGCACGACTTGCTGTCTCAGGGTTCACTCATCGCGCTTGGAGAACTGCTGCTCTCCGCTGTCTTACTGACTGTGTTGGGACTGTGGCTGACGCGACACCTGGCGGACCTGACGCGCGCCAGCCGGGAGGTGACCGAGGGAAACCTAAGCCCGGCTCCAGTAACCGAAGGAGACGATGAACTGGGCCAATTGGGCGCGGCTTTCAACACCATGTCGCGCACCATCAAACAGCGGGTGCTGGACCTGGTTTTGGCCAAAGACCAAGCCGAACAGTCCAACCGCGCAAAGAGCCAATTTCTGGCAACCATGAGCCATGAGATTCGCACTCCCATGAACGGCATCATGGGCATGACCGATCTGGTGCTGGAGACACCACTCTCGAAGGATCAACGGGAATTGCTGGAGGTGGTCCAAACCTCAGCCAACTCGTTGCTCAAAGTCATTAACGAAATATTGGACTTCTCCAAAATTGAGGCCGGGAAAGTCGAGATTGAGTCCGTCGAATTTGACATGGAACAGTTGCTTCGCCACTGCCTGGCACCACTGCGCGTGAGAGCCCTGGCCAAAGGCTTGGAGCTCAACACAAGGCCGGGCGCGAAACTGGAAAACCACTTGGTGGGAGACCCCAACCGCCTAAGCCAGGTGTTGACCAATCTGGTGGGCAACGCCATCAAATTCACCGCCAAAGGCAGCATCACTGTGGGCTGGGAACGCAGACCGGACACACCCCAAATTTTGCATTTCTGGATCAGCGACACAGGCATCGGAATTGCCCCAGAAAAGCTGCACAGCGTTTTTGAAGCCTTTACTCAGGCCGACAGCTCTACCACTAGGACCTTCGGTGGCACCGGCCTGGGGCTAACCATCTCCAAAACATTGGTGCAGCTCATGGGCGGTGAAATTCATCTGAAATCCACCCTTGGACAGGGCAGCACCTTTGAATTCAGTGTGCGACTAAAGCTCGGCAAACCACTGCACGCAGTGGCTGCACCCACAACAGTATCGATAGCCGATGTACCGAGCTTGGCTGGCACCATGAAATGCTTGAACGTGCTGCTAGTGGAAGACCACATCATTAACCAGAAACTGGCAATCAACCTGATAGAGCGCGCAGGCCACAAAGTCACGCTAGCCCGTGACGGGGAAGAAGGCTTGCATGCAGCTATGCAACAAGAATTTGACCTGATTTTCATGGACATGCAGATGCCGGTGATGGACGGACTCGATGCCACGCGCGCCATTCGCAAATATGAAGCTGCTCACCATAAACAGCGCGTGCGCATTGTCGCCATGACGGCAAATGCCATGGCAAACGACCAGCAGGCCTGCGAAGAGGCCGGTATGGATGCATTCTTGTCCAAACCGTTCAAGGCGGACGAACTGCGCGAACACCTCAACCCGGGAACGACAATCCGGGCGGGCGCTTAAGCGGCTGACGCCGCTGTGCGACGCAGCCATTCAAGCACGCCCTGCCCGGCAACTCGGCCGGTGGCAAAGCTTGCATGCAGCAAATAGCCGCCAGTAGGGGCTTCCCAATCCAGCATCTCGCCGGCACAGAAGACGCCCGGCAATTGTTCCAGCATCAGGCCCGGCGTCATGACTTCAAACAACACGCCACCAGCGCTGCTAATGGCTTCGTCGATCGGGCGCGCAGCCTGTAGCGTGATGGGCAGAGCCTTGATTGCGGCCGCGAGTTGGCCTGAATCATTGATAGCAGCCTTGCCCAGAAACTCATACAGGACGGCGGCCTTGATGCCCTCCAGGCCCAAGCGGCTCTTGAGGTGACTCGACAGGGAACGCGAGCCACGCGGGTAGCTGACCTCCTGCAACACGCGCTCGGCAGACATGTCTGGGAGCAAGTCCAGATGGAATGTGGCTGTACCGCTTTTCATAATTTCGTCGCGCAGTTGGGCCGACGCGGCATATACCAGGCTACCTTCCACGCCAGATTGCGTGGCTACAAACTCACCCTTACGCCGCCAGCCCGGGCCGCTGGCGTTATGCAGCGAAATCGCCACCGACTTGAAAGGTTGACCGGCAAAACGACTGCTGAAATGCTCGCTCCAGCCGCCCTGCAGATCAAAACCACAGTTAGATGGTAAGAGCGGTGCCACAGCCACCCCTTTTTGAGCCAGCAAGGGCACCCAGGCACCGTTAGACCCCAGACGAGCCCAGCTGCCACCGCCCAAGGCCAGGACAACAGCAGCAGCCTGAATGCGAACAGGGCCCTGCGGGGTGTCAAACAACAACTGCCCGTCTTCCGCCCAACCCTGCCAGCGGTGGCGCATATGAAACTGCACCCCCGATCCATTAGCGGGGTAGCGCAGCCTGTGCAACCATGCACGCAACAGGGGTGCCGCCTTCATATCCTTGGGAAATACCCGGCCCGAGGTACCGACAAAAGTTTCAACACCCAAGCCTTGCGCCCAATCCCGTAAATCCTTGGAATCAAAGTCATTTAGCACCCGCTCAATAGCATTACGTCGTGCTCCGTAGCGCCCGGCAAATGCGTCTGGCCCCTCGGAATGGGTCAGGTTCAGACCACCTTTGCCAGCCAACAGAAATTTACGCCCAATGGAGGGCATGGCATCGAATAAATGCACGGGCACGCCAGCGTCGACCAGGATCTGGGCGGCCATCAGACCAGCGGGGCCGCCGCCGACGATGGCAACAGGAAGGGATAGGTTCATGGGGTGTTTAATTCAATCAGCGCGCCTTGCGGTGCAAAAATGCGGCGCGAATTATCTGGCCTGAAGTGCCTTGTGTAATTGCGCCGTTGTATGCTGAGAGTGGATCACACAAATCAGACTCATTTTGCAAAGCGTCCCGCAACCATCAATTTTTCCTATGCGGTTCATAGCGACCCAATGGGCGCGATGGCGCTTTGTTTCTGTCACAATGCCGCAACTTTAGCTGTATCTGAAACTCTCCAAGGAAAGCCCATGGCTAGCGATCTCATCAAACACGTATCCGACGCATCTTTTGAAGCGGACGTCCTTCAAGCAACCCAGCCGACTCTGGTAGATTACTGGGCCGAATGGTGCGGCCCCTGCAAAATGATCGCACCCATTTTGGATGATGTATCGAATAGCTACGCAGGCAAGCTACAGATTGCCAAGATGAACGTGGACGAAAACCGGGACATTCCTGCCAAGTTCGGCATCCGCGGCATCCCCACCCTCATGCTGTTTAAAGATGGCAAACTGGCTGCAACGAAAGTTGGTGCCATGAGCAAGGCCCAGTTGACCGCCTTTATCGACGAGCAGCTCGCTGCCAGCTAAGACCTGTGCAAGCGGCGACCGTGCCGCAGCTGCACGGTCGCTTTTCCTGTCATAATCAGCCCCGTTCACTGGATCCGTTAAGGTCAGGTGCCCCACACGGGCGCAGAACGCAGAGGCTCTGGCAACCCAACTTGCCTCTCTCCTTATTCCCCTGAATTTCGATTTAATCCGGTCTTCCTCCGACATTTCGGCAAACTTCCTACGGGACCCATTCCAATGCATTTAAACGAACTCAAGGCACTGCACGTGTCCGAAGTGCTGAAACAGGCTGAAGAGCTTGAGATCGAAAACACAGGCCGCATGCGCAAGCAGGAATTGATGTTTGCCATCATCAAGAAGCGCGCCCGCACCGGGGAACAAATCATTGCAGACGGCGTGCTGGAAATCCTGCCTGACGGCTTCGGTTTCTTGCGCAGCCCCGACACGAGCTACACCGCCAGTACGGATGACATCTACATCAGCCCGAGCCAGGTGCGTCGCTTCAATCTGCATACAGGCGACATGATTGAAGGTGAAGTGCGCACGCCCAAGGATGGCGAGCGCTACTTTGCCCTGAACAAGCTTGACAAGGTTAATGGCGACCTGCCTGAGAGCAACAAACACAAGGTGATGTTTGAAAACTTGACGCCGCTGTTCCCCAAGGTGCAGATGCGCTTAGAGCAGGACATCAAGGGTGAAGAGAACATCACCGGCCGTGTGATTGACATCATCGCGCCCATAGGCAAGGGCCAGCGCGCCCTGATCGTGGCCCAGCCCAAGAGCGGCAAAACGGTAATGATGCAGCACATTGCGCATGCCATCTCCGCAAACTATCCCGACAGCTATCTGATGGTCCTGCTGATCGACGAGCGTCCGGAAGAAGTGACCGAAATGCAGCGCACCGTCAAGGGTGAGGTGATTGCCTCCACTTTTGATGAACCGGCTGCTCGCCACGTCCACGTGGCTGAAATGGTGATTGAGCGCGCCAAGCGCCTGGTCGAACTGAAAAAAGACGTGGTCATCCTGCTCGACTCGATCACCCGTCTTGCACGTGCCTACAACAATGTGGTGCCCTCCTCCGGCAAGGTCTTGACCGGTGGTGTGGACTCCAACGCGCTGCAGCGCCCCAAGCGTTTCCTGGGTGCGGCCCGCAATGTGGAAGAAGGCGGCTCGCTGACCATTATCGCCACCGCCCTGGTCGACACCGGCAGCCGCATGGACGAAGTGATCTTTGAAGAGTTCAAGGGCACCGGCAACTCTGAAATCCATTTGGACCGCCGCCTGTACGAAAAGCGCGTATTCCCGTCCATTCAACTCAACCGCAGCGGCACACGCCGCGAAGAGCTCCTGCTGCAACCGGAAATTTTGCAAAAGACCCGCATCCTGCGCCAGTTCCTTTACAACATGGATGAAGTTGAATCCATGGAGATGGTTTTGAAGCAAATGCGCGCAACCAAAAACAACAGCGAGTTCTTCGACATGATGCGTCGTGGTGGCTAGGCTATAATCTAAGGCTTTACGCGATAAGTACCCCAGAATAGGCTGGTGCGGCTGTCGCAACTGATGGAGAAGATATGAAAGAAGGCATTCACCCCAATTACCGTGAAATTTGCTTCCAGGACATGTCCAACGGATTCCAATTCGTTACACGTTCTTGCGCAAACACCAAGGAAATGATCAAGATGGAAGACGGCCGCGAACTGCCGTTGTACAAGCTGGATACCACCAGCGAATCCCATCCTTTCTACACCGGCACACAAAAATCCGTGGACAACATGGGTGGCCGCGTTGAGAAGTTCCGCAATCGTTTCGGCAAGACCGCAGTCGTCGCGAAGTAAATCGGACTCAGGTTTTGGCCTGATCATCCCTAAAAAAGCAGCCCGGGTTTCCGCGCTGCTTTTTTTCTGCCCTACGCACACTACACTGCATATCGCGTGAACCAACCCAACCCTGCCATCGTGTCTCAATCCGCTGCCCGGCGACTGCCGCGCGGCGCCTTGCTGCTGTTTTGCCTGGCATATGTTCTGCCCGGCTTTATCGGCCGGGATGCGTGGAAGGCGGCGGACGTATCCGCCCTGGGCTTCATGTCAGAACTGGTGCAGGGCACGGCATCATGGTTGCACCCGACTCTCATGGCTCTAGGGCCAGAAAATCCGGCCCTCTTACCTTACTGGCTGGGTGCATGGGCCATGCAATGGGGACCGACTTGGATTCCTGCTGACGTTCTGGCGCGTCTACCCTTTGCGTTGCTGTTGGGCCTGGGTCTGGCGGCTTCATGGTACGGGACCTACTACCTCGCACGCAGCCCGCGTGCACAACCCGTAGCATTTGCATTTGGCGGTGAAGCCCTGCCTAAGGACTACGCCCGTGCCATGGCCGACGGTGGCCTGTTGGCACTGATCGCCAGCTTAGGGCTGGCACAGCTAGGCCACGAAACCACACCGGCACTGGCACAACTAGGCTTCGCTGGCCTTTTGTTCTATGCACTGGCCAGCCTGCACTACCGGCCGCGCAGTTCAGCCTTGTCGGCCTGGATGGGCGTGTTAGGTTTGGGCCTGAGTGGTGCGCCAGCCCTTGCGACACTTTTTTTGGCGGGAGGCATTGCGATCCATCTGCTGGATGAAAATGCGGATGACGAATCTGGCGGGCACGACCCCCATAAGGGGTTGACAGGCGCCCTTCTGGTCTGCAGCGCCCTGGTAAGCGCCTATCTGTTTTCAAGGTTGGATTTGTGGCGATGGAAAGTTGAGATCCCGCAAGCCACCTGGGCAGAGTTCAATGGCGCCGCACAACTTCTGATCTGGTTTACTTGGCCTGCTTGGCCGCTAGCGCTATGGACCCTATGGCGCTGGAGGCGTCAGCTGTTCAGCAGGACCATCAGCCGGCACCTGGGCCTGCCGGCGTGGTTCCTGCTGGTGACCCTGATGGCCACCTTGACAGCAGGCTCGCCTGACCGCACCTTGCTGCTGGGTTTACCCGCATTAGCGGCATTGGCGGCCTTTGCCTTGCCCACCCTCAAGCGGCAGGTTGCATCGCTGATCGATTGGTTTACATTGCTGTTTTTTTCGAGTTGTGGTGTCATCATCTGGGTGGTGTGGATCGCAATGCAAACCGGATACCCGAGTCAACCAGCCGCGAATGTGGCACGGCTGGCACCGGGATTTGCGCCGCACTTTTCCCCCTTGGCGTTTGCCTTTGCCATTTCTGCCACCCTGGTCTGGGCATGGTTAGTGAAGTGGCGGGTGGGAAGGCACCGCGCCGCTATCTGGAAGAGCTTGGTGCTGCCTGCGGGCGGATCCGCCTTGTGCTGGATGCTGCTGATGACCTTGTGGATGCCGCTGCTTAACTACACCCAAAGCTACAATGCCTTGGTGCACAACACCCTGGAGCGAATGGAACCCGCCGGGTGTATCGAAACGCCAGGCTTGGGGCTTGGCCGAGCAGCTGCGTTCCAGTTTTACGGCAAACTTCAGCTCAAGCCTATGCAGACAGAACCTACCTGCCCTTGGCTGATCGCCGAGCCGGGCGAAGATATGTCGGCCCCGCAGCGAGTGGACAACACCCGCTGGAGCCTGATGGCACAGGTTAGCCATCCATCGGACGGCAACGAAACCATTCTGCTGTTCCGCCGCCGCTAAGCCGTATTTGCCGGTGCCTGCAGTGCCGTTGCGATACGCCCAAGCGATGGTGCCGAGCGAATACGAAAGCAGTTGCCCTTCTTGGCGGAAGTATCTATGCAGAGCTCGGCACCGTAGCGCTAGGCCTGTTGGGGCATAAATGTTGGCGCCGGCAGCACCCCTCGCCCCAAAGTCTCACGCATCCATCAAAAACGGCCCCCCGCCAGAAGCCAGTTTTTAATCTAGCGTGTGGCTTACATCTCGTCGTCGTCGTGTTTCGGGGCGGCGACGACGTCGTAGTCGTAGCTGGTCACAGGATAAGCGTCAGCAGCTTTGCCGTCGTAGCTCAATACCAACCGGGTCAAACCATTGGCTTCAACGAGTTGGCCCGAGTATTTGCGCGCGTCCGTTCCGAGACCCTGGATCTGCACCTTGCCGCCGAACACGGTGGCGCGGGCCAAGTAGATAACCGGATCATCCGCCGAGGTGCGATTGACCGTGATGCTGGCGGTGAGGTGGCCAACACCCCGCTCATCGAGCTCGGTGGTCAATGCCTTGGTGGTATTCAACATGCCCTGAATGGCGACGATGGCAGCAGCGACCGCAGAAGTGATATCGATCCCGCTGTCCGTCTTCAGGCCTTGTGTGCTCAAGAACTTGAAGTTCTCTTCACCCAAATCAGCGCGCAGACGGCGGTGCACGGCGTTGTTGTCGTTGTAATGTGCAAGCGTACCGACGATGGCCCCGCATGCATTGCGATTCTCTCGGAATGGAGATTCTTTGGTTCGGCCATAAGCGACAACATGCCCGTGTTCCTCCTCACGGCCCACGTGCGTTTTCAAGTCGATGGCGACAACCACGAACGACAGGGCGTTTCCGTCGTAAAGCCTTCTGCGAATGGGATCATCAAGTTGGTGGGCGACCGTGACGTGGGCAAGCGTGGCTCCATCGTCAGTACCGCCTCCGGTCGGAGAGAACGACTCCAGCTTGAGCTCTCCAATTTCAGACAGTGAACCAAAGCGCAACGCTACAGTGCGCTCGTAGGCCAGGGTAGCTTCTCCCTGGTGAATACGATCGCCGCAGTTGGTGTGGGCCACCGTGGTGATGACGGTGGGCACACTCATGTCGGCACCACAGGCCACCAAGTCCGAATCGGTGGTGTGGTCGGCCAGTTGCAGTTCGTCTCGCAGCAACTGCATACCGTTTACCAAAGTGTAGCGGTCAGAGACGATTTCGTTGAGGTAGCAGGCGTATGCGCTGCCCTCCTGGCCAAATTCCGCCTGGAGGTTCCAAAGGCGTGAAATGCGAAGAGCTGCGGCAGAGGGATCAAACTTCATGAGGCGGATTCCGAAGTGTCAAAGTGGCGATAGGATTAAGGTGGGGAATCATCTCATAATCAGTTTACATTTTCTTACTATGGTTGAATACAATTCGAAATCCTGGCTCCGACTCATCTTTCGCTGGCAGGGCTCTGTCTATTCAAAACTGTTTCTCAAGGTCGGGATCTCGGCGGGGTTGGGGGTCGTAGCAGCCCTACTGAACGAGTCGATCAATTTCAAGTTGCCAAATTCAGCCCATGCGCTTGTAGGTGTCGCTTTGGGTCTGTTGCTCGTCTTCCGAACCAATGCGTCTTACGACCGCTGGTGGGAAGGCAGAAAATTGCTGGGGGCGATGGTGAACCGGTCTCGCGACTTGACACGCCAATTTGCCACTCTCTTGCCCGCCACCAGCATCGATGACGCCAAAACTTTGACTCGGTACGTGACTTTGTTTTATCAAGTTTCGGCGCTGGGCTTGCGCCTGGATCGTGACCTGCAGCCACTTGTCACCAAGGGCGTGCTGCTCGAAACCGAAAAGGCAGCGCTCGAGAGCGTAGGCGCTCGGGGGCCAGTGGTACTCGGCTGGATCTCGGCACGGCTGGCACGGCTGGCAAGAATGGGCGAACTGACCGAGTTGCGTTTGATGGGGATGGACGCGAACATCACCTCCCTGCAAGACTCACTGGGTGCCTGTGAGCGCATCGCGAGAACACCTTTGCCTTTCGCTTACGCGCAGCATCTCAAGGCACTGGTCACACTCTTTGTGTTGACCGCACCCTTCGTGTTGGTCGATCAGATGAAATGGAGCACTCCCGTCGCCATGGCCGCGTTGGCATTCGCGCTGTTCGGCATCGATGAAATCGGCATCGAGATTGAAGATCCGTTTGGTGACGACGCTAACGATTTGCCAATCGAGAAGATCGGCGACGGCATCATCGCCGCAACGGGCGATGTGCTGGCACACGCCGGAGCCCTTGAGCGCTGAAACTGGATTCGCGAAAGCATCAGAGGGGGGTGAGCGGCGTCTTCCAGGGAGGCGCCGGCGCCTGGAACCCGCAGTGGAAAACTTGACCGTGCTCTTGTCCGCTTCAGCTCGAAGCGGGCATCCCCATTGAAGCTTGCGGCAGGTTGCAAGGATTCGCCTGATTCGGCCAGGCCCATTGCAAAGAACGGTTAGGTTTAATGTGTGGGGGTCAATCTGGCGACCGCAGGCGGATGCTTGGCATCACAGTATTTGGCGGCTTGGGTCATTGCGCGGTTTGAAGGTTTAGACGCGGCAAAATCCGCCATGCACTATGTGGCCCCTGTTGGGGAAAAAGAGCAATGCGTTGGCCGGGCCATCTCGAATATCTCACCATATTTGCCCGCCTAATTTATCCCTTACCGGCGCTGGCCAATGACCGGAGTCAGCCCGTTGTCGCCCAAAAACGGCACATCCTCGTCGCCAAGGTTCGACGGAACGGCTGGCGTTGTGGTGACGCGGTCCCGGCGCAGTTCCTGCTGAATCTGGCTGCCCTTGCCAAGCCAAATCCACTCTCGGATTTCATCCAGCACATCCAATACCGCAGAGACCTGCGCCGGCGACCATTTCGTTGGCCGGTCAAACCGGGCGGTACATTGGTCGGTCTCGGGTCGGCGCTTAGCCCCTGGTGTTAAAAACCGTGCTCTTTTGCTCATAGCGCCGGCTGATGAGCTCGAACAGCAAATCGGCGTGCCGGTTGGAATAAGACAAGTAATCCCTACCTGCTCTCCCTTGTCATAGCTGCGAGCATGCTCGGCAAGGACTGTGACGTAATCGAGTACGCGCACGCGCTCTGCCTTGGCCAGCACTGTCACTGTGCGGCGGACACCGACCGGGGACGCAGGGGTGTCGCCAGATGGCGGAAATGCGAGCTGCCGCCGCCATAGCCAAGCTCTTGAACCATGGCATACAAGCGGTTGGCCTCCAGAGTCGGGAACTTGGCCAGCGTATCCTTGATGAAGGGCACGAACGGTTCAATCAAACGTGACGGTTCGGACGGCAGAGCACACAACTCGCTGGAGATGTCCAATACGCGGCACACGGCGTCGCGATGAAGATGCAATTGGCGAGCGATGGTGCCAACGTGCCAGTGCTCTGCCAGGTAAAGACGCAGTGTCTGTGCGCGAAGTTCAGGGGGTAACGACCATCACGCCGCTACTGGCTGTGGCGCAGAAAGCCCTGGCGCACCAGCTCCGGTCACTGTGACTGGCAAAAATGGCAACACCAGGCCGGTGCAGGCAAGTCGCTGGGGATATTGACAGTGGCGCAAAGCACGATGGACTCCGAGGCGGTAGGGCTGCAAGGCGATTGCGCCTGTGAATCGGGCGGGATTGCCGGTGGTGATTCGTTGCCTAGGAGTCTGGGCGGCAGAAGGGAAACCCCCGATGCTGATTTGCTGAGTATGCGGATGATGGAGGGATGAGCACCAGCTACGTTCCCTACCAGCCCGATCAGCAATACCTGATGCCCTGTGCATTGCAGGAGTGGTTGCCGCAGG